>JAQCEV010000031.1 GCA_027618515.1 Chloroflexota bacterium
ATAAGCAGGCAGGGAATCCACTTATCTCGACGGCCCTGACTGTTCAAACAACCGGGACCACCTCAGACTATGGGTACACTCGGCGATCGATTCGGTCGTAAGTTAGCGTTGCAGGTGGGATTAGTGGTCTTCGGCGCGGCCAGCATCCCTGCGGGGTTCGCCGATAGCACCACGCAATTGATCGTTGCGCGTGCAGCTCAGGGGATCGGTGGCGCGATGATCATGCCATCGACGTTGTCGGTCATCGTTGACATCTTCCCTCGTGCTGAACGTCCGAAGGCTATCGGTATCTGGGCTGGAGTCTCAGCGCTCGGCATCCCCCTAGGGATGGTCGGCGGTGGTTGGCTCTTGGAGCATTTCTCGTGGGGATCCGTGTTCCTTATCAACGCGCCAGTGGCCATCGTTGCCCTGGTATCCGGCCAGATTTTGGTTCCTGAGAGCAAGGACCCAGCGGCGCGGCGCATCGACGTGATCGGCGCTGCCATCTCCATGGCCACGCTCACCGCGTTGATCTACACGATCATCGAGGCGCCAGGCCGAGGTTGGCTCGGTTCTGTCTCGCTGGCGGGATTCGCGGGATCGCTCGCAGGAGCGGCTGCGTTCGTGTGGTACGAGTTGCGGACGAGCGAGCCCATGCTGGACATCCGCTTCTTCCGCAACCCACGTCTCTCGGCAGGTACGGTTGCGGTAGCAATAGCGTTCATGGCGATGCTGGGGCTGATGTTCATCCTCACGCAGTACCTCCAGTTCGTTCGTGGGTACACGCCTTTGGAGACAGGTCTGAGGTTCGTTCCGATGGCTCTCGGGTTCATGGTTGGAGCCCCTAGCAGCGCAGCGCTCGTGAACAAGCTGGGCACAAAGAAGCTGATGAGCGCTGGTTTGCTGATCGTTGCGGGAATCATGCTTAGCCTCTCTTTCCTGACCCTCACGACGCCGTACTGGACGATCGGTCTGCTACTGCTGGCGCTGGGTATCGGCATGGCGTGGGCGATGGCACCTGCAACGGATGCGGTGATGGCTGCGCTGCCGGAGGAGCAGGCAGGCGTAGGCTCCGCGCTGAACGACACGTCGCGGCAGATCGGTGGCGCGTTGGGCGTTGGCATCTTCGGATCGATCTTCAACTCGGTCTATGGCTCGAATGTTGCGAGCGCGGTGGCAGGGCTTCCTGAGCAAGCAGCGGCTGCGGCTCAAAACTCGATCGGCGCGGCCCTACAGGTCGCCGGAGGGCTGGGTGCCGCAGGTGAGGCGCTGAACGCAGCGAGCACGGCGGCGTTCATCGATGGGTTGAGCGTGACGTTCATCGTTACGGCGGCGATCGCGCTGATAGGCGGGTTGTTCGTGTTCAGGTTCATGCCTGCCCAGGACATCACGCCCGATCAACTGGCGGCACGCGCTGTTCAACATGAAGAGCATGTTGGGATTCGCGGGTTGGTGCCGATCCCGGTTGAGGATTAGCGTCCGCTAAGGACTAGATTCGCATTAGGCCCCGTCAACGCTGAGAACTTCGGCATTGGCGCGGCCTTTCTCGTTGACATCGAATCTCGTCCGGCGCATAGTCGGAAGCAACCCCAGCAGAGGTGATTCGCGATGCTGACCAGCGATGAGAACGATTTTCTTGCACGGGTGGGACCTGGCACGCCGGGCGGCGAGATGCTGCGGCGCTACTGGCACCCTGTGGCCACCGCTAAGGATCTGACGGACGAGCAACCAACAAAGTTCGTCCGTGTGCTCGGCGAGGATCTGGTCCTGTTCAAGGACAAATCGGGACGCGTGGGACTGATCGGCGATAAGTGCCCACACCGCAACGCATCGCTCGTCTACGGACGCGTGGAGGAGCGAGGGATCTCGTGCGCCTACCACGGCTGGCTGATGGATTGCGAGGGCAACATCATCGAGACGCCACCCGAGCGTAACGACGCAATCATGCGCAACGTGAAGGCGACGGCGTACCCGGTACAGACGTTCATCGGGTTGCTGTGGGCGTACATGGGCCCGCTGCCTGCGCCAGTGATCCCTCACTACGACATCTGGGTGCGCAAGGACGGCAGGCGCAAGGTGACGGTGCGCCCCCGCTTGGACTGCAACTGGCTTCAGCCCATGGAGAACTCGGCTGACTCTGCTCACCTTGAGATCCTCCACCAGACATCCATCGGTGGCGACAAGCAGGCTGTGAACACTACTCGCGGGTTCATCGATGACGTCGAGATGTACCAGTACCATACGACCGATTGGGGAGCGTTGATCAAGACGCGCACCTACAAGAACGGCAAGGCGGACGCGCACCCGCTGATCTTTCCTAACATCCTGCGCGTGGGCGATCGCACGCAGATCCGCGTACCCATGGACGACTACCACACGCATCATTTCGCTGTGGCGTTCGAGCCATCGCCCAATGGCGAGATCATCGAAGAGGACGATCTGCCGACGAACGTGATGGAGCCATTCAAGGATCCCGTTGACGCTCTGTACCCGGTAGCCAAGTTCCGAATCAAAGAGGTTCCGGAGCAGGATTACATGGCGTGGGAGACCCAAGGGCCTCTAGCCGACCGTACGAAGGAACATCTGAGTTTCGCCGACCGGGGCGTGGTGCTCTACCGCAAGATGCTGGGAGAGAGCATCCAGCAAGTGCAGCGCGGCGAGGATCCGTGGGGTATCCAACGTGACCCTGACCACGCGACGATCGACACGAATCTAGATGAGTCGCTGGTATGGGAGCGGGTAGGGCGCCCTGCCGGGATCAACACTGAAACGATAGGCTCGACGAACGACGCCCCTTGACGGGCGTTCACGAATCGTTCATAACCTAGGTGGTTTAATTCACAGCGACTGCACGGGGCGCCTGATAGGTTCTCTTTGGCAGTGCGCTCAACGCTGTTGGTCATAGGAGCTTCACATGGCAGAACGAACTTCGGTAGTCACGACGGTTGAAGGCCCCAAGGGATCAGCGGATGTGGTCGAGGTCTTCGCAGATGGCTCGAACCAACCCCACTACCAGGTCCACTTTCAGGGCAAGATCGACACCTATGTGACCGAGGGTGAAGCTTCGATCGAAGCGATGGAAATCGTCGGCAACTAGAGCGCACGAGCCAATCCTTCCGTAGGAGGCTCCCCTTGCTCACTCAACAAGAGAACGAGTACCTGACCCAGGTAGGGCCAGGTACACCAGGCGGCGATTTGCTTCGCCGCTACTGGCACCCCATCGCGCTGGCACAGGATCTCAGCGACGAGAACCCCACCAAGTTCGTACGTGTGCTTGGTGAGGATCTCGTCCTATGCAGGGACAAGTCAGGCAACACGGGGCTGATCGCTGGCAAGTGCCCGCACCGGAACGCGTCCATGGTCTATGGGCGTGTGGAGGAGCGTGGTATCTCGTGCGCCTACCACGGCTGGCTGATGGATTGCGAAGGCAACATCATCGAGACGCCGCCTGAGCGCAACGACGCCATCATGAAGAACGTGAAGACCACGGCATACCCCTTGCAGATCTTCCTCAGCATGATCTGGACATACATGGGCCCCACGCCGGTTCCTCCGATGACACGCTACGACACGCTTTTCCGTAAGGATGGGCACCGCGACATACGTCTTCACCCTGTCTTGGACTGTAACTGGCTCCAGGCCATGGAGAACTCCATGGATCCGGCTCACCTCCAGGTTTTGCATCAGGAGTTCATCGGTGGCGGTCGATCGCCGGTCAACACGACCCGTGGTTACACCGACGACGTTGAGTCGTTCGAGTTCTACGTCACGGAGTTCGGCCTGATGAAGAAGCGGACGTACAAGAACGGTACGGTGGACGAACACCCGCTGGTATTTCCGTCGATCCTACGACAGGGCGCGAGCACGCAGTTCCGAACGCCCATCGACGACACGCACACGTGGCACGTGCACATCAATTTCCATCCGACAGCGGATGGATCGGAGCCCGAGGACGCCTTCGAGCCCAAGATCGAGGACATGGGGCCGTACAAGCAATCCCCGGAGGCGATGCACCCGCAAGCACACTTCACGATGCACCACGTGATTCCGCAAGATCACATGGCGTGGGAGACGCAGGGGCCGTTGGCTGACCGCTCTATCGAGCACCTCAGCTACTCCGACCGAGGCGTGGTGCTGCTGCGCCGCGTGCTCAAGGAACAGATCGAGAAAGTTCAGCGCGGCGAAGACCCACTGGGAGTCCAGCGCGGCGAGAACCCGCCGATGATCAACACGAACATCGATGAAGACTGGTTCGCCAAGGGTTTCCGGCAAGCGATGGCAGAAAAGCCCGCAGCTGGCTAGGACATAAGATCGGTTGACAGACACAAAGCAGCCCCGGCGTAGGCCGGGGCTGCTTTGTGTTAATCACGCTCTAGGTAATGTCGTGGGTGACGAACGCTTGCCGCAGGCTGGCGGTCGCCTCCAGCCAGTCGGCGTCACGCGGGAGTATCGTTCCGCCGGAGCGAACGCGATACGCGGTCGGGTCGTTGGCGCCTGGTGGCTCTGTGCGTTGATCCCGCAGCGCTCTCGCCGCATTGAGCAAACGTCTGCGCGTCTTAATGACCATCGCGTCACTCGTGCCCAGGTGCTCCTGATCGCGCCGGTACACCCCACCCATGCTCTCCGTGATAGCTTGATCTTGGAGGTGGATGCCGTCGATCCCTGTGTAGTTGCCGGCGACGCCGCTGTCTTTGCCTGCGCGTTGGACTGCTCGATCCAGCCCATAGTCGTTCTCAACGTTATTGGCGAGGCGCCAGCGCCCGAGGCCATCGGTCGTATTCTCCAAGTAAACGGGCCCTCTCGCGGTTCCCGAGAACGTGGTGCCCGACGCTGCGGTACGTGGCCCTGCGGCCTTCTCTCCAATATCTGTGGGAGCCGACACCGTCCAGAACATCGTGTGGTCGTCATCCAGAGGTACCCAAGCACGGAAGATAACCTGCGTGCCGAGCGCGTTGGTGGGAATCATGGTGAAACAGGGCATCAGGAACTGAGCGAAGCGGTAGTAGTAGGTGTCTTCCTCAGCGGGACGGTAGGCCGCGTACATCGTCCCCACGTCGGTGTCCATGACGTGGTAGCGCGGAGCCCGGTCCGAAACGGTGTAGTAGTTGAAGCTCTTGGCAGGGGCCTCTTCGGGTCGGATGGCACCTAGGTGCAGGAATCCAAGATGCGAGGTGTCGATGTCACCTTCGAGCGCCTGCATGTAGTTGCACTCCCGCATGGCGATCCACATCTGGGTGTGCTCTTCACCGACCATGTTGGACTCCAAGTCAGGCAGGCTGGGCATGTCGGCGCCCTCTTCAGCACCCATGTACGCCCAGACGATCCCGTTCCGTTCCTGGATCCCGTATGCCCGCTGACGAACCTTGTCCTTGAAGTTGCTCTCGATAGGCTCTCCCGGCATGTCGACGCATTGCCCCGTGACGTCGAATTTCCAGCCGTGGTAGACACATCGCAGGCCGCCGTCTTCGTTGCGACCGTAGAAGAGCGAGGCTCCTCGGTGGGTGCAGGAGTTGACCAGCAGTCCAAGTTTGCCGTGGGTGTCCCTGAATGCGATCAGATCCTCGCCCAGCAGTCGCAAGCGCATCGGGTCGGAATCAGCGTCAGGCATCTCCTTGGACATGAACGCGGGCATCCAGTAACGGCGCATCACGTCCCCCATGGCCGTCCCTGGGCCCACTCTGCACAGCAATTCGTTGTCAGACTGCGATAGCATGCGTCACCTCTGGAACCAAACGTCGATTCGTTCTGGCCCACGCTGACACCCTGACAAGGCGATGTCAATGCATCTCCTCGCGTGACGCGGTATTATTCAGGGCGCTCCGCGACCGGCCTTGGCGCTCCCCAGCGGTTTCGGAGTCACACGTCACAAGGATAACCATGACTCATATCGAGAGCGCCCGCGTTGAAGTTGAGGGCGGGCACCTGTACTACGACAAAGCAGGGGAGGGCCCCACGGTCGTGCTGCTGCACGGATTCGGTGTTGATCGCCGCTCATGGCACCCGCAACTTGAGGTCTTCGCCGAGCGGTACACGGTCATCGCGGTCGACCTCCGTGGCTTCGGGCTCGCGTCCATGCCGGACGGCCCATACAGCCACCACGACGATGTCGCTCGCCTGCTCGACCACCTCGACGTCGCCCAGGCGTCCCTCGTCGGAAGCTCCATGGGCGGTCGGATCGCGTTCGACTTCGCCATCGCCTACCCCGGGCGAACCCGGGTAGTCGTGAGCGCTGACGGTGTGCCCAGTGGCTTCGTCTTCGATCGCCCCCCAGGGTCTCCGCGCGGCCCCAGCCGAGAGCAGGTCGCGCAAACGATCAAGAGCCTAGGGCCGGAACGTGCGGAAACGTTCTTGGCTATCTGCGCTGACTACACTCGATGGCACCGGAAGAACGAAGATCCACGAGTGGAAGTCGACCCGCCAGCCATCACCCGCCTCGGTGAAGTGATGGCACCAACACTCGTGATCGTGGGCGGAGATGACCTCCCTGACTACCACAAGGCGGCCGACATGTTCAGCGCGGGGATAGCCCGGGCTCGACGGCACGTGATCGACGGCGCTGGGCACCTGCCCAATCTTGATTCCCCTGAAGAATTCAACCGATTAGTGCTAGAGTTTCTCGACCTCAACCGGGGCTACGCCCTGAGTAGATGACCCCGCCCTGCAACACCCGACCCCATAGGAGCCAACCATGAGTGCAACGCAGTACCTGAACGGATTCGTGAACGCGGTGAACAGCCGCGATACCGGCGCTTTCTACGCGATGCTGACGCCGGCGTTCTACGGCTACACAGCGCAGGGCGATGAACCCATCGCATCGGAGGCCACCGCGAGCATCGCTGAAGCGCTTTTCGAGGGTTTCCCCGACCTAGCGCTTGAGCTATCTGACATCTCCGAGGCCGATGGCGAGGCCACCGCAACGATGACTGCCCGCGGAACGTTCACGGGCACGCTGTGGCAGGTGCCAGGCGACGGGCAGGCCCACGAGTTCACGGCCACCGTGATCGCGCGCCCTCCCAGTGCATCGCGCTGCACTGGGAGGGCGCCGAGCTCATCCCAACGCTACGCTTGCTGGGCATCATGCCCGTCATGGAAAAAGCTCACCTGCGGCCCGAACACCCGGCCAAGATGCCCGAGATCATCATCAAGCTAGCCTTCAACGGCATGAAGCTTACGGAGAAGCCCTGCACCCACCTGGACATGATCAAGATGGTCGAGCCAGCAACCGATGTCTGCGCGGATTGTGTGGCGTCGGACACAAAGTGGCCAGCGCTACGTATGTGTCTGACCTGCGGGTACACCGGATGCTGTGACACGTCTATCAACAAACACGCCAAGACCCATGCAGAAGAGACGGGGCACGCGTTGTTCCGGTCCATCGTCCCTGATGAAAGCTGGGCCTGGTGCTATGAAGACCACGCCTTCCTGGGCTCACACCACCTCAAGAATCGTTAGGAGCAGGTAATGCCAAAGGTCCAAGCCGACCGCCTCAGTACCATTGGAGAGCGACTGCTCGTCGCGGCGGGCGCCAAGCCTGATCACGCTGTGACCATTGCGCGGCACACCGTTGGAGCCAACCTCGCTGGCCATGACTCCCATGGAATCATGCTAGTGCCCACGTATATCGACCGCATCAACAAGAATCACATCGAGCCCCTCGCGGACTATGAGGTGACGCGTGAAACCGACGCGACGATCACTATCGACGGCCACTGGGGCTTCGGGTACGTGGTTTCCGAATACGCGATGACTCGGGTGATCGAGAAGGCCAAGGCCCACGGACTCGGCGCCGCGACGGTTTTTCGGCAGAGCCACGTGGGACGCGTCGCCGACTACCCGTTGATGGCGGTAGGTGAGGGCATGATCGGCATCATGACAGCAGACTCCGGGCGTTCAGCCAAGCAGGTCGTTCCCTTCGGCGGGCGCGAGACGCGGCTGGGCACCAATCCCATCTGCATCGCCATGCCTTCCAACCTGGAGGGCCCGCTGTACGTGGACATGGCGACCAGCGCCGTCGCGGCCGGCAAGATCAACGTGGCGGTCGCCCGCAACCAGTCGGTTCCTGAGGGTTGGCTCATCGACAAAGACGGCAACGCCACGACAGATCCAACAGCGTTGCGAAATGGTGGGGCACTGCTGCCGTTGGGCGGCAACGAAGGCTACAAGGGCTACGGCCTCTCTGTGATGGTTGAGATCCTGTCAGGCATCCTGCCGGGCCTGGGATTCGGCCACGAGCCTTCAGGGCGCCACAACGACGGCATATTCATGGCCGCGTTCAGAGTCGACGCGTTCTTGGACCTCGACCAATTCAAGCGCGAAGTCACTGAGTTCGCCGAGTACCTCAAGGCGACGCCGAAGGCCAAGGGCTTCAACGAAATCTACTACCCAGGTGAGATCGAGCACGTCACGACGAAGCGCAAGCTCGTGGACGGGATCGACGTTGAGGACTCAACGTGGAACAAGCTCACGGAGTTGGCTCAGGAGTACGGAGTGGCCGCAGAGTTGGGGCTGCCGTAGGTCGGCCATGACAAGCGAACTACCACTAGGCAAACCTGTCAGCGTGCCTGATCCCGCGCTACGCCCCGAGCCCCGGGAGCTCGCGGGAACCTACGTGACGCTCACTCCCATCACGCTGGACGACATCAGCGCACTGTATGCGGCGACACGTGGCACTGAGAACGACTGGATGTGGACGTACCTGCCGTACGGTCCATTCGACAGCGAGACCGCAATGCGCGTGTGGGCGGAGGAGACGTTCGTGGGTGGCGCGGATCCCATGCTATTCACCGCAACGCAGGTTGGCGGCTCGCCGGTGGGCGCAGGGGCCATGATGAACATCGTGCCCGAGCACCAACGGCTGGAGATAGGGCACATCTGGTTCGCGCCAAGCGTCCACGGCATGCCCGTGATCACCGAGGCCAATTACCTTTGGATGAAAGAGGCGTTTGACGGCCTAGGCTACCGGCGCGTTGAGTGGAAGTGTGACTCACTCAACGCGCGTTCGTTCGCGGCAGCCAAACGCCTCGGTTTCACGTTCGAGGGGATATTCCGCAATCACATCGTCGTGAAGGGTCGCAACCGGGAAACGGCCTGGCTCTCGATAACCGACGCCGAGTGGCCGGATCGTAAGGCGAAGCTTGAGCGCTGGCTCTACGAGAACCCGGACGGCAAGCTATCGCTACGTGCGATGAATCAGGCCTAGCCCCAGACTTTACGCGCCGTCTCTGCCACCAACTCAAGCTTGCGCCATTGCTCGTCCTCAGTGAGCAGGTTGCCTGCCTCGGTGGATGCGAATCCACACTGTGGGCTGAGGGCTAAACGCTCAAGCGGCACGTACTTGGACGCCTCGTCGATCCGTCGCAGCAGGTCGTCCTGCTTCTCCAGCCCGGGCTCTTTGGTGCTCACGAGTCCCAAGACAACGACGGTCTCAGATCGCACGAATCGTAGAGGCTCGAACGACCCTGAACGCTCGGAGTCGTACTCGAGCAGCAGCCGATCAACTTTGATGTTGGCGAACAGTTGCTCGGCGATAGGTTCGTAGCCACCCTGGGCGTACCACATGCTCTGGTTGTTCCCACGACACACGTGGAGAGCGGTGGTCGCGCCGCTTCCGGCAGCCGCGTCGAAGCAGAATACGTCTGCCCGCACAGCTTCGGCGAGCAGCTTGTTCGGGTCCTCGCCGAGATCGACCAAATGCGCACGCCACTTGGGGTCGACGTAGTACGCGTAACGTGGCGCGTCCACCTGAATGTACGGTACGCCTTCGCTGGCGAGGGCTGCGATCTCAGCTTTGATGATGGCGGCGATGTCCCACAGCAACTCAGAGCGATCTTTGTAGAACTGGTCTGTCAGGCCTGGCTGGAACCCCAGCGTGGGGAACTGGTTCGCGCTTGGCACAGTCATTTTGAAAGGCCCAGGTGAGTTCTTCTTCAGGAACGCAGTCTGCGTGTCGGTCAGCCTGCGCGTCTGCTTGAGTCGTGAACCAACGGCCTGCGTTGTGCCCTGTCGTTCAGGTTGCTCTTCACCCGATCCGCCTTGCCACATGCGCTCAACGACAGGCAGCGTCGTGTCTATGTAGCCATCCACCGCCTCGATGAGATCCCACTGGAACCCAGAGCGACGGAACTCACCGTCGGAGTAGATGTCGACGCCAGACTGCTTCTGGTGCTCCAGCGCATCCAGCACAGCGGCATCTTCGACCGCGATGAGGGATTCGTGCGTGATCTCGCCTGCCTTGAACTTGGCGCGCGCTTCTTTGACCGCGGTGGGCCGAAGGAAGCTTCCTACTTGGTCTGCGTTGAACTGGCTAGCCACGGGTGCCTCCTGGGCGGGTGCGAAGACGGTGCAGGCTTCGCCCGCACCGTCCGCGACTGATCTATCTACCTAGCGAGGGCCAGCCGCAGCCGTGTTGCCCACGCCGATGTGCTTCGCGTAGAACGTCCACACCTCGCCCCAGGCTGCGCCCGCCTGCTCCTGGCGGTAGCCATTACGCTCCCAGCCGAAGAACCCGTGGCCCGCGCCGTCGTAGCGGTGGAACTCATGCTCCTTACAGTGCTTGGTCAGTTCGGCGTCCATGGCATCTACATGCTCAGGCGCTGGATTCTTGTCATCGTTACCGAATATCCCCAACATGGGCACTTTGATGTCCGGGGTCATGTCGAAGACTGCCTGCGGCTGGGCGTCGGAGATGCTGCCGGGCGGGACGACCACGTTGCCGCCCCAACAATTGACCGCTGCGTCGATGTTGTTGAGCTTGGCAGAGCCCATGTAGACGATGCGTCCACCTGAGCAGAAGCCGATGATGCCAACCTTGCCGGTGGTGTTCGCTGCTGCGTTCAGCCAGTCGACACTTGCTTGTAAGTCAGCGATGACCTGCACGTCGGGGGTTCCGCCAGCCCCGCGCACTTTGGCGACTACCTCTTCAAACGTACCTTCGCCGCCACGGTGGTGGATGTTAGGGCAGATCGCCTGGTACCCGTGCCCAGCGAACCTGCGCACTACCTCGGTGCTCCACTCATCCCAGCCGGGCATGTGGTGAATGACCAACACGCCTGGAAACGGGCCATCGCCGTCGGGCGTGGCCACGTAGGCATCGATCATGTCGCCGTTGTGCCCTTGGATCTGAATCGTCTTGCTGCTCTGTCCTACATATGCGGTCATCTATGCCTCCTCGGATTGCGGGAACACGTGAATCGTTGTTTCGAGGGCAGAGCATACTACGAGGCGCGATGGCGTGCAGGGCGGGACGCAGGGATGGCAGGGTGACCATGCCCTCCCACGCTCGTGAAGTTGCGCGAGTCGTTACGCGATTGCGCCCTTAACCGTGCGCGTGACCGTGTTCGTGGTGCTGGCGCAACAGGTCGGTGCCGTAGTCGTTGCCGTTCGGCGTGCGGATGATGGTGTGGATGTGATGACGTGAAGCCTCGGGGTCATCAAGCGCAGTTCCGCTTTGGTGGTCGAACTCCACGAGTACGACAGGGCTATGTACGCGGTAGTAGAACGGCGCGTCGTCCTCCACGGCGCCGATCCACGCAAAGGTCGTTTCGCTGAGGTGGGCCTTCACCTCGGCCATCTTGAGCGCGGCTTGGTCCGCGCGCATACGTCCCACGTACGTCTCGACGATCCCAACGAGACCATCCTGCTCGCTGGAGGACAAGTCGCCGAAGGGGATGCCCTCACGGTGCATCTCGAAATTGTCTCTGAACGCCGTGGTGAACACGTCACCAGGAAGCTCGTCGGCGATCAGGGCCTGCTGGCGCTGCTTCGCTGACAGCGAACTCATCAGGGCGTAGCCTCGTGCTTCCTCTTGGCGAAATACTTCGGTTCCTGCGTACTTACCAGCGTCGGCGATCACCGGCTCAGACCCCAGGAAAGCAGGCGTCGCTACCAACTGGCCGCCGACCAACATGCAGTTCACGTTGAGGTGGTGACCGTCGATCTGCCACCCCCAGGGTTCATCAGCCGACGGATCTCCCATGACGCTCAACCAGTACAGCCACTCGCCGTACTCCGCGTCACTCTGGGTGATCTCGCGGATGGTTTCATTCAAGCGCATCACGTCACGAGCGGCGGTGAAGCCTGCGGGGCTCAGGGTAGCTCGGAGCACGTCGAGCGCACGCTCGCGGCCACCATCGTCCAGCGTTTCCAGCAGCAAGCCGTGGCGTGACAAGAACGGGTGGATATTCGACCACTGACGCCATGCAAGGGATTCGAGAGGGAACGTCGAGGTCTCGCGCTCTTGCGGTGTGAGCTTCTCCAGGAATGCGTTGACTGCACGCGGGGCTCCTCCAGCGATAGGCCACTGTCCGATAGCTTGAACAGGCCAGGCGTGACTGAGCCATCCTCCGTGACGCCCACGAATGGCGTGTTCTCAACATCCAGCGCCATGTCTCGTCGCCGTTGCAATCCCTCGGGGAGGACATCCGGAAGGTGTCGCCCGGGGGTGGATCGGCGTTCGCGGGAGCGGTATTGGCTGGCCATAACTAACCTCACATCGGGACGGTTGCTGCGGGGGCGTCGCCGAGGCTACCGCCTGCGGCTTGCTCTTGTCACGGTATACTCGCGCCGCCTGAATCAATCAGCCGCTAGCTAGAGGTGCACTTTGGAATACGGGATCGCGTTCCCTTCGATGGATATCACGGACCCCGGAGCCATCCGCGAGTTCGCACAGGGGGCAGAGGCGCTTGGCTACAAGCAGCTCTCTACCCTGGAGCACACGCTCGGTGTGCGAAGCAGCGAGCCGTATAGCCCGGACGTAACTATGCACGAGCCGATGGTGCTATTCGGGTTCATGGCGGCCGTGACCAAGACGATCAGGTTCTCCAACTCCATCCTGATCTTGCCGCAGCGCCAGGCGGTTCTGGTGGCACGCCAAGCTGCGGAGATCGACGTGCTTTCCGGAGGACGGATGACATTGGGCATCGGTATCGGCAGCAACGCCGACGAGGCAGCGGGCATGGGCACGGACTACCACACACGTGGAGCGCGGGTCGAAGAGCAGATCGAGTTGATGCGCCTGCTTTGGACACAACGCGAGCTGTCGTTCCACGGCAAGTGGCACGATATCGTGGACGGTGGACTCATGCTCTTGCCGGTTCAGCAGCCGATCCCAGTTTTCATGGGTGGCGGCCACGGCCCGAAGCCCCTGGAGCGGATCGGGCGCCTAGCCGACGGATGGATCGCTCTCGGCAGCGCGGGGCCCAACGTCAGCACTCAGATCGTCGCGATCAAAGAGTCGTCGGTGGCAGCAGGACGCGACGCAGACGCGGTCGCTATCCAGGGACGTACATCTCTGGTGACGGGTAGCCCTGAGGACTGGATCGAGAGCGCCCAAGGATGGCAGAACCTAGGCGCGAGCCACCTGGTCGTCAACACGGGCAGGGGAGGTCTCACCGAAGTGGGGCAGCACCTGGAACTCGCCGAGCGCTTCATGAACGACGCCGCTCCCAAGGTCTAGTGCCGCCCGCCGCAGCTCTAGCCCTCCGCTAGCTTGAGCCGTTCCCAGAAGGTGTCGCGCGCGATGCGTGTTGCAGCGTGCGTGATACCGAAGTGCTCCAGCACGCTGATGCCCATGCCATCCGTGACACGCAGAAGCCCCAGCAGCAGGTGCTCCGTGCCGATGGGGTAATCAGCGTGAAACAGGTTCGCCTCGTCCAGCGAATACTCGATGGCTCTTAGCGCCTGTGGCGTGTGGGGCTCGTTTTGCCAATCGACAATCCCGCCCGCGCCTTCGGCAGGTTTGCGCCCGTAGAACAGCATGAACTTGGTCGTGTCGATGGCCAGTTGGAGGTCGAGGCCCATCTTGCGGAGGATGAGGCCGCCGGCACACGTAGGCTCCAGCAGCACGCCCAGCAGCACGTGGCCAGTCATGATGGCGGGACGCCTGCGCTCCTCTGGTGCTTCGTTTCGCGCGGCAACCGCGTGCTGCCAAGCGAGCAACGCACAGCGACCGAAACGCTCTAGGGGTACTGCCTGGTCAGCCATGATATTCGCTCCTCTGCGGATGGGCGTGATGGCCAGTAGGCTACCATCACGCTTATGCGATTCGAGAACCCCACCGATACCGTAGCATCCGCCAGCCTACGATTTTCGATCGAGGTTCTAGCCTGGGTCGCAGGCCCGTGGGCCACTGCGGGCGTATCTCCGTGGCTCATCGCGCCGACCGCCGTGGTGCTTATAGGGCTCGTGGGCATCTTCTCGACGCCTGGAGACAAGACCAAGATCGTGGTCGCGACGCCTGGCCTGGTGCGCCTTGCTATCGAATTGCTGCTGCACGTGGTTGTGGCGATCGCTCCTTGGCTGATCTGGCCTCAGTGGGCAGCCATCGCCTGCGTGCTCGTCGTCATCGGCTCGCTGGTCGCGGGCATCCCACGCACGCGGTGGATGCTGCACGCTAAGGCCTGACAGCAGAAAAGGCGGCCAGCTGGCCGCCTTTTCTGCTGTGTATCGGTCTACACAGTGGCTAGAAAGGCAACTCACGAGGCTGGACGTACACACCGGTCTCGGGCGTGCGCTGGCTGTGGACCAGGCGGCCTTCGATGATGCGGTCGGATCCGGTCTGCGTGCCGGTGCGCAAGATGATGAGCTTCTCTTCGCCTGAGCTTTCGAACCAGTAACCTGCGCCCTTGGGCAAGAAGATCGCGTCGTACTGCTTGGCGACAACCACGTTCTCGTCCTTCTCGAAGTGAAACGTGCCTTGGCCTTGCAGGATGTAGAACGTGTGATCCTCCGTGGGGTGCGTGTGCATGCGGTTCTCGCCGCCCACTGCATATCGCTTCACCACCCCCGATAGCTGCTCACCACCGGGCAGGATGATGTCCCCCGTGCCAGCACGGATGTCGTCATCCAAGAACGTGAATACCTTCACCGCTGTCTTGTTTTCGGTCGCCATGAGCAAGCCTCCTCGTACGAGAACGTTGAACGCTGTTTCGGGGGATAATGCCCCCTCTGGCTGCGCCTGTAAAGCATCCAACCTGCACTCAATAGCAAAACTCACATCGCGCACGTATTGACTTAGGAATACGTACGTACTAATAATTTAGTACGTACGTATTCATTTTCCTTCCGCGAGCGTATTTCTAGCTCTCGCGGCAGGGTCAAGAAAGAGAGGGTCAGCTGTTCAAACGCCCACTTATCTTCGCTGCGGTCGTGCTCCTTGCACTCGCCGCCGCCGCGTGCGGCTCCGACGATGATTCGAAATCACTCACGGTCTACTCAGGCCGCGCGGACACGCTCATCCAGCCGCTGATCGATCAATTCATCTCGGACACAGGGATCGACGTGCAGGTCAAATACGGGAGCACCTCCGGTACGGTGGCGTTGCTCCTCGAAGAAGGTGACGCTTCGCCGGCAGACGTGGTACTCCTACAGGACGCTGGCGCTCTGGGTGCTCTCGCCAAGGAGAACCGATTGGCTGACATCCCCAGCGAACTACTTGAACGCGTGGACAGTAAGTTTCGATCCCACGACAACAACTGGGTTGGGATATCAGGGCGTGCCCGCACGGTCATCTATAGCACGGCCACACTCACGCCCGCAGACCTTCCCGACTCAGTCTTGGATTTTGTAGACCCGAAGTGGAAGGGCAGGATCGGTTGGGCTCCGACGAACGGCTCTTCCCAGGCGTTCGTCACTGCGCTCCGTGTCACGCAAGGCGATGACGCCACAAAAGCCTGGCTCGAGGGCATCAAGGCCAACGAGCCCATCGATTACCCCAAGAACACCCCCATCGTTGACGCCGTCGGCCGTGGGGAGGTAGAAGTGGGCTTCGTCAACCACTACTACTTGCTGCGGTTCCTCGAAGAACAAGGCGACGGGTTCGCTGCTCGCAACTACTACCCCCCGGGGGACGTGGGCGGAATGATGAACGTCGCGGGCGTGGGAGTGCTGGGCACATCTGAGGCCAAGGACACCGCCGAGCAGTTCATCGACTACCTGCTATCAGAGAGTGCCCAGACTTACTTCGCCGATGAGACGGGCGAATACCCGCTCATCGCTGGCGTTCCCTCCAACCCGGGCAACCCCCAATTGGCTGATCTAAACGTCCCCGACATCAACCTGGGCAACCTCGACGACCTCCGAGGAACGCTTGATCTCATGCGTGAGGCAGGTGTTCTGCCCTAGCCGGTACGCTGCGAACGATTTCGATCCAGAGAGGCGCCGATCACTGTTGACCGGCGCCTCTCTGGTGCCAGTCGACTGGCACGCTGCCCCCTCCCGACGTAACATTCCGTAGACTCGGTTCTTGGAGGCACCACATGGCTGAGCCCTGGTACATATCCGCCGACGGACACATGAGCGAGCCGCTCGATCTTTGGACCGAGCGCATGGACAAGAAATTTCGCGATCGTGCTCCCCACGTTGAGTTCGAGTGGGAGGGAGTACCTGGTACCTGGTGGGTCTACGAGGGATACCCCGCCCACGACCTAGCCGTCGGCATCGCCGGGGGTAAGAGTCGAACGGAAGAAGAAAAGAACGACTTCATCAAGGCAGGTGGCGGCTACGCTGACGCGCGCCCAGGTGGATGGGATCCCGCTGCGCGCCTCATCGACAACGCCCAAGACGGCGTCGCAGGCGAGGTGCTCTTCACGACTCTGGGGTTCCGGCTGTTCTGGCTCGAAGACCCTGAACTCCAGCGCGAGTGCTTCCGCGTGTACAACGACTGGCTAGCCGAGTTCTGCAAGTACGCCCCGGATCGCTTCAAGGGCCTCGCGCTGATCTCCCTGTACGACCCCGAACTAGGCGCCAAAGAGTTGGAGCGGTGCGCCAAAATGGGCCTCAGCGGGTCGATGATCTGGGTCACGCCGCCCGAAGACGTTCCGTACCAGCTAGACATGTATGACGTGTTCTGGGCGAAATCCCAGGAGTTGAACATGCCTGTGAATCTCCACCCGCCCACGGGCATGGAGCGCCCCAAGTACGAGTTCGGTCGCGAGAACCGCATGTTGCGTCCCATCATCGGTGCGCAGGAGGTTCAGCGCTCCATGGCAGTGCTGATCGGGTCGGGAGTTCTCGAACGTCACCCAGAGATGAAGCTGGTGTGTGCCGAGTACGGCATCGGCTGGGTTCCCTTCTGGCTGAGCAGGCTCGATGCCATGAAGGGGTCGGGATCCAGCCGTCGGGGAGGCTACTCCACGCCGCTGTCCATGAGCCCACGCGACTACTACAACCGTCAGGTGTGGGTCGCGTACATCGAGGAAGAGCTTGGCGTGAAGTACCGCGAGGACATCGGCATCGACCGCGTGCTGTGGTCGTCGGACTACCCCCACGCGGCGTCCACGTGGCCTGAGTCCGCGAAGTTCATCGAACGTGACTTCGCAGGCGCCGAGGATGACAAGCGCAAGATCGTCCACGACAACGTGGCGGGGATCTACGGATTCACGATCTAGGCCCGTTCCTTCTTTGGCTCTGAACTTCGTTAGGCCTGGCTTTTCTTCTGGTGAAGCCGGGCCTTTCTTTTTGCTGAGGTCGCCTAGCTACGAACAGTATGCTGTCCGCGAGGGATACAACAGAGTCAGGGGAACAAAAGAGGCGCCTGCGTCGTCAGAAGTGCAGATACCTACTGGAGTGCATCATGAAACGACATTCGTCCCTCATCGCGATACTTGCGATCCTCACGCTGCTCATCGCGGCCTGCGGCGTTGACCCGGCTGGCGGCTCAACGCCCAGCCCCGCCGCCGATCTCAACGTTCAGCACTCGCTGCTCCGAAACCTCCTTCATGGGGAAAGCCACTTGCTCCGAGCCGACGTTGACCCCCAGAACCAGGTCATGGCTGGATAGTCCCTCTTCGGTTTGCTCCCCCACAAACTGCGCGGCTTCGGCGTCGAAGACGAAGCTCTGGGCAGGGAACCTCCCCATCCCCGCCTTGTCCATCGCCGTCCCTTGGGGATATTCGCCCCGCCAATGAGACCACGAGGTGATGCGCGACGGCAGCAACTCAAGCGTACGGCCCTGCAAGGGGCCATCGATCGCCTCACCGAGGAACTGACTCCACAGGGAATCGGTTTGGTGATCGAACATCACCAACGCGTCTCGCAGGAGGAACCCGGAGACGCCGAACGTCAATACGCCCGCCTCGGTGTCGCGAGCATAGACCATGCCCGTGTAGCAGATCGGTCACCACGTGACGGCGATCGGCACGCCGCCGAGGGTGTCGTTCACCACCTCGTGGATGCCCATCTGCGCCACGGAGTACGCGCGCTCCTCACCATTGATCGAGGCCACCAGCACCGGCTCGGTGGGGTCGAAGTCTGCCTCTGCGGCTGTAGCCGGCAGGATCGCGGGCCCCAGGACCGACTCGCTACCGTCCCGTCCAACAGTGCGTACCAGTCCGGAGGCGTAGTCAGGAGCCACCGTTGGCGTTGGCAACACGGACCGCTCGCAAGCCACAGCCGTCATCGCGACTGCCACGATCGTAAGGTAAATCAACACTCGCACGCCCATGTCCGTTGGATGCTCTCCCACCGAACCCGTGCCCTATTGCAGCAGGCATCTCTGCTTCTATTGACACCGAGCCAACGCGAGGTGTATCCCTCACCCGTATTCACTCCACCTCCGGCACCGAACAGGAGACAACATGGCGACCGATGTTCTTTTCTCTGCGGATTCACACATCATGGAACCGGTCGATCTGTGGAAAACCCGTGTGCCGGAAGCGCTACGCGCGGACGCGCCCGTGTTCCCCCCGCACAAGGTCGGCGAAGGCTTCCAGGCCCACGCCGGTGGCTGGGATCCGCACGAGCGTATGAAGGAAATGGCCCAGGATGGCGTGAGCGCCGAAGTCCTCTACCCCACACTTGGCCTAGGGCTTTTCGCCCTTGATGACGCCCGTATGCAGGAGGCCTGTTTCGCGGCCTACAACGATTGGCTCGCTGAGTACTGCGCCGTAGCGCCAGACCGACTCCTGGGCATCTCCATGGTGTCCACCTACAACATCGCCAGTGGTGTCGCGGAACTCGAACGTTCCGCCAAACTGGGGCTGCGAGGTACTCTCGTCTGGCAGACGCCACACCCGGACATCCCGTTCAGTTCATCCCACTACGATCCTCTGTGGGAGGCCGCCCAATCACTCAATCAGTCCGTCAGCCTGCATATCCTCACCGGCCACGGCTACAGCAAGCGGATGTTTGAGCGTATCGCCGCAGGCGAGAGCGTTCAGGGCGTCGATCACTACCGCAACAGCGTAAACACCAAGGCGTACGAGGCCGCCAACTCGGTTCTCGACATGATCTTCACTGGCGTGCTTGATCGCTTCCCTGGTCTCAAGCTCGTCATCGTGGAGAACGAGGTTGGCTGGATCCCATTCATGCTTCAGCAGTGGGACTACTACTACAACCGATTCAAGGCCCGTAACCCCATGCCAATCGAGATGATGCCCAGCGAGTACTTCGCTCGGCAGGGCTACGCCACGTTCTTCAAGGACGCGGTCGCTGGTCACAACTTCGACTTCTGGGGCGGTGACAACTGCATGTGGTCCAACGATTACCCCCACGAAAACTCCACGTGGCCCCATTCTCGCCAGGTCATCCAGGACACCCTGGGACATCTACCCCCAGACGCGCAGACCAAGTTGCTGCGCACCAACGCTGAGCGCCTCTACGGCGTAACGATCCCCGACGCAGCGCCGCAGGTATAGGAGACCCAACATGTCTGACCCGAAAAAAGTATTCATCTTCGCCCCCGCCGACGAGACGGGCGAATCTCACCAGCTGCTAGAGACCAACGGCTGTGAATTGACGCTGGGCGACGCTTCATGGTCCACGCCGCAGGGCAACAGCGAGGATCAGATGGCGAAGATGGCTGAAGGCGCAGTCGCGCTCGCCGGTACCTCCATCCGTAGTTCGCCTATCACCCGCAAGATCATGGAGGCCGCGCCTGATCTGCGGATCGTCGCCAAGTACACGATCGGTGTGGACGACGTGGACGTAGATGCCGCGACGGAGATGGGCATCTTGGTCACTCACGCTCCCACCGAGTCCAACTGGGGTGGGGTTGCGGAAGGCACCATGGCCATCATGCTCGCCATCCTCAAACGGCTACGCGAGCGCGATGAGCAGGTGAAGGCGGGCGGCTGGCGTGACGAGAGTCACCAGGGCACGTTCCTCGGTCGGCGCGGCGACGGCTACGAAGGCATAACCATAGGTATCGTCGGCCTGGGCCGTATCGGTACGCGGCTATCCGACTACCTGCGACCGTGGCGCGTCAGGCTCATCGGTAACGACCCCTACGTTCCGCTGGAGCACTTCGAGGAGTGCGGAGTCCAGCCGGTGGACCTGGAAACGCTGTTGAAGGAATCCGACGTCGCCACCTTCCATGTGGTCATGACTGGCGAGACGCGAAACATGGTTGGCGCTCGCGAACTCGCGATGATGAAACCCTCCGCAGTGCTCATCAACACGTCTCGTGGCGGTGTCGTCAACGAAGCGGCGCTGATAGACGCGTTAGAATCGGGTCATATCCGTGCAGCAGGCATAGACGTTTTCGAACAGGAACCACTACCATCCGACTCGAAACTGAAGAAACTAGGCGACAAGGTACTCCTTTCGCCGCACATGGTCTCTTCTAATTCGGGAACCGGTGGTCTGAGGCCGGGGATCAAGTGGGCGACAGACTCGGTGCTTGCGGCATTGCGCGGCGAGGTTCCGGACAACGTCTACAACAAAGAAGTGATTCCTGCCTGGATCAAGCGGTTCGGTCGTCGGGGATAAGAAAGCGCGGACTCAAGGGATACGGGTACCCTTGGGCTCCTCGGTAAAGAAGCCCGAAAGGTTTGAAGAAGAAGGAGGCTCCATGAGCAGATTATGGTCTCGAACCGGAATATTGGGGATAGGATTGTTGGCGCTGGCCATGTTGTTAGCAGCATGCGGTGGGGAGGACGCCACGCCGACCCCGGTACCAGCGAACGCTACGCCGACGGCAACACCGAAACCAACAGATTATTTCGAAGGCAAGACCATCCGTGTGGTTATTCCTTACACCGCGGGCGGCAGTTCCTCAGTTCTGGTGCCGTACTTTGCCCACCAGCTTCCGAATTACATCCCCGGCAACCCCCGCATGATCTCCTCGCACATCACGCCGATCATCGCCGGATACAACTTTCTGGCAAAAGCGGACAACGATGGCACTCAGATCATGTACACCAGCTCCGCTCCTATCGCCCAACAGTACACCGAAGAGTCCAAGTTTGACGTTGGCGCCTTCGAGTACCTGATTGGCTACACCTCGGGCGAGTCGACCCTGATGGTCAACCGTAATGTGCCGTTCAGCGACCTTCAGGAGGCTAAGGCCAGTGGGCATCAACTTCGGCTGGCCATTGAGACTGACCCCACGGAAATGAATGGGTCAGACATCGCCGTGCTGGTCACGGCTGAGATGTTGGGGTACAACCTGAAGCTTATTCCGCTATCGATCGCTTCTACCGGAACCGCTGAGATGCTGGTTGCCATGGAGCGCGGTGACATCGATGGCCAAGTCGCGGGCGCCATCTGGTACACGATGCCGAAATTGCGCCCTGGTTGGACCGCCGACGGCACGATCAAGCCCGTCGCTTTCTTTGGCCGTCCTGGGCAGGTCATGGCTCCCAACTCGGAAACGTCCACAGTAGCGCTCAACTACACGGACATCGTCCTGTCACAGGCATCCGCGGAACTCAAGTCCCTGTACAACGCTCTGGTCGTGCCCGACGTCGCACTGGGCAAGCATTTCCTCGCACCGCCCGGCACCAACCCTGAAGCTGTTGCCATACTGCGCCAGGCTTTCACGGACGCCATGGCGGACCCCGTCTTCGTTAAGGGCCTTGAGCGGCTGCTCGGCTCCCCGTCGGTCAACTTCTCCGGCGCGGAGCTTCAGACCACCATGGAAGCCGCGGTCGCGGCATACGGCGAAGGCAGGGAGACCCGCGACCAAAAGGTACTCGACCTGTACAACAAGTACACGAAGTAGTCCTGCGGAGACTGAAGCGTGAATCCGGTGGGAGCCCTAGCTAGGGGCTCCCACCACGCCAACTGGGCATAAGGGGCAGGCATGTTTGAAGGATTCAGCAACGCGCTGCCGTACTTCGGTCGGATGGACTACTGGCTGGCGTTCGGGGCAGGACTGATCATGGCAGCGATTACTGCCCTCGTGCCAGGCGTTTCCTCACTGATGTTGATGGCGCTGGCGATACCATTCATCCTGATCAACGTGCAAGACCCCGTGATCGGCATCGTGATGCTGGCCGTCATAACCGGCGTCAACGATACCCTGGATTCGCTGCCAGCCATCGTGTTGGGCATGCCCACAGCAACAACCCAGGTCACGTTCCTGGAAGGCCATCAACTCGCGCGGCAAGGGAAAGCCGCTCGCACACTCGGAGCCGTATACGTCGTTGAAGCAATCGGCGGCGTGACGGGGGCCGTCGCGCTCCTTATCGCGATACCGGTCATGCGCCCATTCATCCTGTCCATCGGCTATCCAGAGGTCACCGCTATCTCGTTCTTCGGGCTCGCATTGATTGCGGTCCTCAGCAACGGAGCGATTCAAAAGGGCATCCTTGCAGCCTTGTTTGGGCTACTCATCGGCACCATCGGACTCTCGCCGATCGGAGGTGTTCCCCGCTTCACGTTTGGCGAGCTCAATCTGTGGAACGGCCTGCCGCTTGTCACCGTAGCGCTGGGACTGTTCACGCTGCCAGAGATGGTCGACCTGCTCATGACGCGACAACCCGTCGCTGCGCACGGAGCTGTTATCTCGACGCGTGAAACCTTCGCCGGTGCGCTGGACGGATTGAAGCGCTGGAAAGTTGCCATCCGCCAATCCTTGTTCGGCGTGCTCATGGGCGCCATCCCAGGCGTCGGCGGCGCCGTCATCGACTGGCTCGCCTATTCGTTCGGCATCCTCTTTACGAAGGACCGATCACAGTTCGGCAAAGGCTCGTTGGACGGATTGTTGTTCGCAGAATCAGCCCAGAATTCGAAGGAGGGCGGGGCCGCCATCCCGACGCTGACGCTCGGAGTACCCGGCACCGGCGTCTGGGCTATCGTTCTTGTCGCCCTGCTTACCTACGGCATCACTCCGGGACCCCAGATGGTGGACCAATACGCACATCTGACCATTGTTATGGTCATCACGCTGGCGCTGGGGAACGTGGTTCTGACCATGGTGGGATTGGTGAGTAGCACCTACCTCGCGAAGCTCACCCTCATCCCGTACCCCGCGATCGCTGCCGTTGTCATTCCGCTGTCCCTGATCGCTGGCTTCTTGGCCTCGACACACTGGACCGCGATCCCCATCGCATTCTCGTTGGGGATAGTCGGTTTCCTCATGAAGAAGTACCAGTGGCCACGCCCGCCACTGTTCATCGGGTTTATCTTGGGGCCGATCATCGAGAAGAACCTGAACGACGCCATCAACGTGCACACGTTCGCCGGCTTGCTCGTCCGCCCGCTCACCGTAGGCCTGACGATACTGGCCATCGTGTTGGCAATCGTCTTTCATATCCTGATGTCGAAAACAGGCGCACAGATCGAGGAGTTCGAAGCGGCAGCACTATCTGATGAAATAGGGACGTCGGGGCCAACCAGCGCGCCGTCCGGTGGTGCCCCGGACATGTATTCGATCAAAGCACGCCTGGCTGGGGTCCCTCACGAATTCATCAGCAGATGGCCAGAGCACATACTTCCGCTGTTCATCTCGGGCATTTCCGCGTACTTTTACACTGAAACTCTAGATATGAGTTCACGGGCAGGCGACTATCCGAAATGGCTCAGCCTCATCGTATTCCTCGTCGCGAGCACGCTGTTCCTTCGGCAGGTGCTCACGCCCAAGACCGAGAACGTGCAGATCATGGATCTCGGTGTGCTCAGCGAAGGCATGGCAGGGGCCAAGACGGCGGGGGCCATCATCGTTGGCCTATTCGTAGGGTTCTCCTTCCTTGCCATGGCCATCAACTTCCAAGTGGCATGCGTCGCTCTAGCGGTGGCCACGCCGATCCCCTTCATGTCCAGGAAAGTGGGCCTCATCACGGGTGCGGTAGCCGGCCTGTTGCTCTCGTTGTTCATCTGGGGTCTCGTCGAGAATCTCATGCTTCCCATTTGGCCCGAGCCCGCGATCTGGAACATCTTCTTCGATAAGTAGCTCTCTTCTGCAAGAGCAAAAGAAAGGCCCCGCCGCTGGCGGGGCCTTTCTTTTATCTACTCCTGGTCTTGTCCAGGCCTTCGCCTAGTCTGACCGAACAGTCAGCAACGCCAGCGTCTTCTGTTCTTTCACGACCTTCAGGCACCGGGCGATCGCCGCATCCAGTTCCGCGGGATCGTCGATCGGGCCCTCCGCGTACGCGCCCTGCGCCCGTGCGATGGCTGCGTAGTCGATGTTCGGACCAGTGACTTTTGTCGCCACGTGCTTGAGAGCCGTCGAGCGATCACGGAACTCTGACGTCCACGACACGTGGTCGCCTTCGCCCTTGTATCCATCGTTGTCACGAACGATGACCAACACCGGTATGTTGTGGTGCACCGCCGTCCATATGGTGCCCGGCACGTACATCATGTCGCCGTCGCCATTGATGGCAACGCAGTAGCCACCACTTTTCTTCACAGCAAGTCCCGCACCAACTGCCCGTGGTAGCCCCGTGCCGAGGGCTGCAGACCCACCAGCGCCCAGGATGGACCCAGGGCGGTCAATGTCCCACAAACGCCTGTTCCAGCCCTCCAGTGCGCCTGCGAACACCCAGTTGTCGTCCGCTTTGATGTTCTCCCAGACCGAGGTCGCTATTCGCGACAGCGAAATCGGGCGTTCATCCGCGTGCTCCGCCGCCTGATCGAGCGCGCTTTGCCGGGCTACAGCCTTTGCTATCGCCCCCTCCGCCGCGCGCGCTGCTGGCGCTTTCGAGCCAGCCATCGCGACTTCCAGCAAACGCGTCAGCTCCGGGATGGCCACCGAAGTGTCTGCCGCGATGGACAACTCAGCGGGGATCAGTCGGCCGAAGTCCATGACCGTGCTGCGCATGGCTAGATCGTTCAGTCCAAGGTTTATGAGCTTGGCATCATCGCGCATCCGATTCTTGATCTGGCGGTCGTAGCGATTCCAGACGGTCGTCGCCAGTTCTGGGTAGTCCACGTCCAGCAGCAGCACAACGTCCGCCTCTTCGAGGGCCGTCGTCCCCGTGGCATCCAGCGGGTGCGTGTTCGGGAAGTTCATCGCGCCGCCTGCGTCAACGACCTTGATCCCGCCCACCTCAGCGAGCTTGACCAGGTCCGCGACCGTCGCCTCGTTGCGTCCCACGCGGCCAGCGATGATCAGCGGTGCGGTAGCCCCAGCCAACATCCTGACGATTTCGGCCATTGCAGTGGGGTCGCCCTGGATCGGCGTAGGGGGAGCGAACTTAGTCACATCCGGGATCGGGATCTCCCGGTCGATCCGCTCCTCTTGCCAGCCCGCGTCCAGCGCGATGTACACCGGGCCCTTCGGCTCCGTCATCGCCACGCGGTAGGCGCGGATCAACGACTCTGGCACGCTGAACGTGTCGTGCGGCTGATCATCCCACTTCACGTAGTCTCGGACGAGGTTGCCCTGAACCAACGCCGTGTGAACCCAGTCGATCCACGGCCGACGACCGTCCATGCTCATCGGCCCCGTACCGCTCATCACGATCATGGGCGTCTTGCTGACGTATGCATCGTAGATCGCCATGCTCGCGTGCATCGTGCCCACGACGTTGTGGACGAGCGCCGCAGCGGGTTTCCCCGTCAGCTTCGCGTAGCCTGCGGCGATCGATACCGCGATCTCCTCGTGAAGGCACTCGATGATCTCTGGCGACGTGTTGTCTCCGTAGTTGATAAGCGAGTCGAGCAGACCTCTGAACGTAGCGCCCAGATTCGTCGGCGCGTACTCAACCTCGTAGCGCTTGAGTATCTCGACCACCACATCGGATCCCCATTCCATCTTTCCAGTCATGCGCGTTCCTTTCGCGAGCAAAGCTTCAATCCGACCTGGCAGCCGCACTGGCCACCCCAACGCGCGGGAGTCTACAACCTCACAGCCGATGCGTCGCGCGTGAGGTACCTTGCGAAGGCGCCCGCGTTGTTTCAGAATGTCCAAGCAACGCTCTAGAACTCGTTATGGAGGCCCAGCATGGCAACCGTTGGAACAAAACTCGGAGTGATCGACGCTGACGCCCACGTCATCGAGTCAGAGCACACCTGGGATTATCTGCTCCCCCATGAGGAGAAATTCAGGCCCAAGCTGTTCGCCTCATCCGAGAACCCTGACCATGCCTACTGGATACTCGGTGGCAAGATCATTGGCCACCGAAACCCCGCCGCATCCGAAGAAGACCTGATACGCATGTCGGCCGAAACCGGTCGCAACCTCGTATCCACCCGGTCGTCGCGCGAGCTAGAGGACGTTCAAGAGCGGCTCCGCCACATGGACGAACTCGGTATCGCCACCCAGGTGCTCCACAACACGCTCTGGATACAGCCTGTGACCACAGATGCCGCAGTCGACGTGGCCCTCTGTGGGAGCTGGAACCGCTGGATGGCAGACGTCTGGCAACAGGCGGGAGGTAGGCTGCGATGGTGCGCAGTCATGCCGACGTTGGACATGGAAGCGGCTGTCGAGCAAGTGCGGTTCGCCAAGGTGCACGGTGCCGCAGCGATCGCTATGCGCCCACTGGAATCCGGCCTATCCATAGCCGACTCGCATTTCTACCCGATCTACGAAGAGGCTGAGCGCCTGAACATGGCGATGGTGATCCACATATCCAACGGCAGCAGGGAAGCGCTCCAGATCCTTGGTTCCTCTTTCGACCGCGCCGGAGGCTTCGCTGCGTTCCGCATACCCACCGTCATGGAAACGCTCGTACTGATGATGAGCGAGGTTCCTGAGCGATTCCCAAGCCTGCGCTGGGGCATCATCGAAGCGTCTGCGAACTGGGTTCCATGGATCGTTCGTGAGGTGCATGAGCGCTACTTGGCTCGTGGCCGTGGCCCAGCGCCAGAGAACATACTCAAGCACTTCAAGGTCTATGTGACCTGTGAGACCACCGACGACATCGAGTTCGTCATCAAGCACGGGGGCGACGAGAATCTCCTCATAGGCACGGACTACGGGCACGCCGACCTCTCGACCGCCTTGGACGCGATCGAGAAATTCAAAGAACTCCCCGGAATCAGCGATGCGTCCAAGAGCCGCATCCTCTACGACAACCCTACGAGGCTCTACGACCTCTAGGCCGCCGTGTCATCCCGCAGAGGACTGCCTAACTCGCGGTTGCTGCGGGTGTGTCGTCGGGTACATGATGTCCATCATCTGGGCGTGCCAATCCGCGTCGTCAGGCACAATCCTGTCCATGGCGCGTAGGTTGCAGTAGGAGGGCGCGACGCCGACGGGCTCGCCGCCCTCCAGTAGCGACGCAGCACGACGCCTATGGGCGCCCCCCGGCCCCACGCGCGTCAGTCGCTCGTTGATCTCAGGTGTCAGCATGGTGCCTCCTCCATCGGCCGTTCATGGTGCAGTCGCGCAAGCTTCCGAGGATGATATCGGCTGTCCGATATCCGCAGCCCACCTGTCGCATCCAAGCAGCGGAACAACATCTTTCCGTCGGATAGTGACGCGATCGACCGAGTCGCCACCCGACGAGACGAGGAAACTACCCATGACGACGCCCCAGAATCGCAATACACCAGTGATCGAAGAATTCAGGGCCAACGGCGGCAAAGTTGGAGGCCGCTGGGAAGGCGGGCGCCTACTGCTACTCGGCACAACCGGGGCTAAGAGCGGCGCCAAGCGCGTGACGCCCATGACCTACCTGCCAGAGGACGATGTTCTGTACGTATTCGGCAGCAAAGCAGGCGCTGATGTCCACCCCGACTGGTACCACAATCTCGTCGCCAACCCCGACGTCACTGTTGAGGTCGGCACCGAATCCTACGAGGCCATCGCGACTCCACTAGAGCGAGCCGAACGCGACCGCGTCTACGCAGCCCAGACTGAACTCGCCCCCGGCTTCAAGACGTACCAGGATGGCACGAAGCGGATCATTCCTGTCGTCGCGATCAGGCGCAAGTAGCGCCTACCTGCGCTCTTCGAGGATCGCCCTAGCGATGGACAAGTCCCACATCAGTAGCGGGTTGTGCGCCTGCATCTCAGGAAAGTCCTTGAGCACCATCGTGTAGAAATTCGCGATCGACTCTGGTGTGGGGATCGGAGGATCGGCCAGCTCGTCGCGCAAGCTCGCGTAGACGAACTCCCGGTCCTCCTGAGTCGCAAGCTCGATGTTCGGCGGCTGCATCAGATCAGCAGGGATGCCCAACATCGTCTGCAGAACCGCCGCCTTGTCCGTCTTGAACGTCTTTACCGCATCGAACGCGGCCTTCACCAGATTCACCATGTCGGCGCGCATGCCGTCGCGCTTCTCCAGCGTCGTCGTGTACACGACGTTGCCCAGGAACCCGTACGTTGGCACCTCTAGCGTCTTCAGCCCCGCCTCCAGCGCTGGTCGTATGAACAGATTCGTCACGATAGCTGCATCACAATCGCCGTCGACCACGCGTTTCCACGGTGCCCAGCGGCCCGATTCTGCCTCCGGCACGAATACCAGTTCGGCGTCGCCCAGGCCCAACTGCGCGATCCACACCGGATCGGAATGATCGGTCGGGTGCATCCCCCTGATCGCGATACGCTTACCGTGCAGTTCGTCCAAGGACGTTAAGTAGAGTCCCAGGACGTGGTGTAAGAGACAGCAGGGCCTGGCAAGACAGAGGCCA
>JAQCEV010000150.1 GCA_027618515.1 Chloroflexota bacterium
TCCCCGTTGGAGCAGCCTGATCACAGTACGAGGGTGACGCTCTTACACCACTTGACGGGACACGACCTGGAATGGCCCCACTGCCACCCACTCCCATGAGTCCACTTCCGCTGTCACTACCACTCCGTACACTCCCATGGCCACCACCACCTCGCCGGTCTCAGGAAGGTCGACCCAGTCGTAAGGGCCACTCAAGAGGGCTTGGGGCGGGAGCCAAGTGCCTGCCTGGCGTTGGGTTAGGGCTTGGACACGGTAGTCGAGTAGTGTCTCCATTTCAGGAGGAGCCACCCTTTCGCTGAGAGGTGCAGCCACAAACTTGCATCGAGTGTCGTCGGGGACTGCGGTGGTAATCCACGTACGTCCCCGGTCCAAGCTGGTGTAGGCCCCCACGACGCGGCCGTACTCCATGCACGATAGAGCTGTTAACGTCCCCTGGTGTTCCGAGATGTCGGTTATACCAATCGGTGCGTCGTCACGAGATGTGGCGACGCTGGCGAACATGGCAATCGCGACGGCGGCGAATGCGGCGTTGCGCTGGATGTGGGTTGCTCGGGACCGGTTCCACACCCAGGTCGTGACTGCGATGGCAGGGGGGATCACGAATGCGTCTGTGGGGTCGAACGGGGAGGTGTGAGTGGCACTGGAGAGCAGCGCGAAGCCGCTCATGATGGCGTCGTGCAAAGGCTCGACGAGGTTGTACGTCAGGTAGAGGAGCGCGAGGCCACCATAGGCGATGGCGAAGACGACGTGCCGCCAGACTGGCGCGCGAGGCACGAAGAGGGCGATGACGGTGGCTAGCACGGGGGGCGCGAAGACCATCCACGCGAGATCGCTCAATTTGCCGGTCCACCAAGAGCCTGGCCACGCTTGTTTGAAGACGTAGTCGTTGATGAGCAGTACGGCAATGGCCGCCAACGTCACGGGGTGCATGACGGCGGCGAGCGCTTTGGCTAGGGGCCGGGGTGCCCGTGTTTGGTGGTGTTGCTTGTCGCATCGTTTCGCACTGTACCAAACAATGACGTGATGCTACGGCTGGCGTGCGTTCATCCTTCGAATGCCTCAGGACGAACGGTGAGAGCGGGGCGCCGATCGATTGCGGGGGCGTGCCCTGCGCTAGCGCGAAGCCGTCGCGACCAGGTTGCGGTGAGGTTGGCGATGGCGGTCTCGGGGCGCTAGGCGACGGGGACTCGGACGGACTTGGCGAAGCTGCGCTCCGCCTGACCTCGCCAGGGGATGATTTGGCCGTTGTGGCGATCTTCGCGTTGGACCTTGAAGTTGATGACGTCGCGCGGCGTTCGGATCACGCCCAACGGGTCTCCTCCCTCGGCCGCGACGGTGATCTGCTGGTCGAGCATCTTGCGGAACATGATGACGCCGGTGTCGCTGACGGACAGATGCTCGCGTTCGCGGTCAGCGACGGGGCCCTGCGTTTCCCACGCCATGCCGTCCTGACCAGCGAATGTGTCCATCCGGTGCTGGTAGCGGGGGTAGCCGAAATCGTCGTGCTCGGTCTTGATCGGCCCGATGTACTGGTAGGGCACGTTCTCCTGTCCGGTAGGTGTGCCGTCAGGGGTTGGGTTGTAGAGGATGTACATGATGCGGGTGTGCGTGTCGTCTACGGGGATGCGGAAATGGGCGACGTGTCCGGGACCTCTGAGGATGTTGGGGAACACCAAAGGGTGCGTCTCGATCTCGTCTTCATTCACATGGGATTTGTAGATCCCGAAATCAAACTCCTCGTACCTGTTCTCGTCGTCGGGTTGCTGGTTGGGCGCACCGCCGGTGTACCCGTGAAGCCAGTACAGATGTGCGGGGTCAACGGAGTTCTCCATGGGCTGAACCCAGTTGCAATCGAGGATGGGGTGAATCTCGATGCGGCGTTCCCAGTCAGGCCTGGCGAGAACGTCGAACGGCGGGATGAGCGGCGCGGGCAGCGGGCCCATGTAGGCGAAGAGGAGGCCGCCTGCCTCCTGAACCGGGTATGCGGTGTGCTTGATGGTGTCTTTGTAAGTGCTGCCTGCGGGTTCGGCGGGCTGCTCGAGGCAACGCCCCGTGACGTCATACTTCCAGCCGTGGTAAGGGCATCGGATGCCGTCGTCGTCGATGCGGCCGTAGGCGAGGGATGCAGACCGATGGGGGCATTGTTCAGCGAGGAGGCCATACCGGCCACGGTCGTCCTTGTAGACGACGAGGTCTTCACCGAGCAATCGGACGGGCCGAACGCGCACTTCGTCCACTTCAGCTTTGGGGGCGACTGGCATCCAGTAGCGGCGGAGCAAGTCCCCCGCTGGCGTTCCAGGCCCAACTTTCGTGATCCGTTGGTTGGCTTCAGCGCTGAGCATCGGGCTCTCCTTGGCACATGTTGGGCATAACTTGGAGCGGATGGTATCTGGCGACGACTGATTTGGCACGACGATTGGTCTGGTTGCGCCATGTTGGTAGCTCCACGGTCTGGCCACGCGACGTTAAAAAGGATGGAGCGGAAGCTAGCGAATCATGTCGACGGTCACTTGGTTAGCGCCGAGGGATTCACCACGCTGGAAGGCGGTGAGGTTGGCGAGGGTGGTGTCGGCGATGGCGGTCATGGCCTCGGCGGTGAAGAACGCTTGGTGGCCGGTGATGAGGACGTTGGGGAACGTGAGAAGTCGCGAGAAGACGTCGTCTTGGATGACCTGGTCCGAGAGGTCGCGGAAGAAGAGGTCAGACTCTTCTTCGTAGACGTCGAGCCCCAAGAAACCGAGTTGGCCGGACTTGAGGGCGTCGACGGCGGCCGTGGTGTCGACGAGTCCTCCTCGGCTGGTGTTGATGAGCATGACGCCAGGCTTGGTTTTGGCGAGGGTTTCGCGGCTGATCAGGTGGTTGGTTTCAGGTGTGAGCGGACAGTGAAGGGTGATGACGTCTGACTCGGCGAGCAGGGAGTCGAGCTCTACGTATTCAGCACCGGTGCTTGCGAGTGCTGGGTTGTGCTGTACATCGTTGAGCAGCACGCGGCAGCCGAATCCAGTGAGGATCTGGGCGACGATTGCGCCGATGCGCCCGGTGCCGATGACGCCGACGGTCTTGCCGTGTAGGTCGAACCCCAACAGGCCTTCCAGGGCGAAATTGCCCTCGCGGACGCGGGCGTGGGCACGGTGCAGCTTGCGATTGAGCGCGAGCATGAGGCCGATGGTGTGCTCGGCGACGGCGTGAGGCGAATAGGCGGGTACGCGGGCGATGGTGATGCCCAGGCGGGCGGCTTCGGCGACGTTAGTGTTGTTGAACCCGGCGCAGCGCAGGGCGACCAGCTTGGTTTCTCCGCCCGAGAGCATGGAGAGCACTAGCGGGTCGATCTCATCGTTCACGAAGACGCAGACGGCAGGGATCCCGAAGGCGAGGGCCACTGACTCTACGGTGAGGCGCGACTCGAAGTACCCGATCTCGTGGCCAGCGCGTGGGCCACCGGCGTCGATGAGCCGCTGGTTGGCCTCATCGAGGAACTTGCGGTCGTAGGGTTTGGTCGAGAAGACGGCTACACGCATGGTTATTGGCCCTGCTTGAAGGCTGCGATGAGTCGCTCAGCGGCGGCCTGGGGGTTGGGGGATTCGGTGACGGCAGTGGTGGCGCAGAAGCCGTCGGCGCCCGCGTTGGCGGCCTCTGCGACGTTCTTGGCGGTAATGCCGCGATAGGCGATCAGCGGTGGGCCACCTTCAGGGTGGTGCATCCGTAGAGCGCGGAGGGCGTCGAAGCCGTCAGCGGTGTTCATGGCGACGTAGTCGGCGCCTGCGCGGATGGACGAACGAGCTTCATCAGCGGTGGTGCTCGAGGTGCCAGCGATCTGCCAGGGCGTTAGCACTTTACGCACGGCGTCGAGGGGAAGACCGTTCTCGGGCAGGCGCACACCGTCGGCTTTGGTGGCTGCTGCGATGTCGGCGCGGTCTTCGATGACGAACAGCGCGCCGGATGCGGCGCATAGCTCATGGACACGCTCGGCGGTCGCGATGTCGCCAGGCGCGACGCGGAGTTGGATGGCGAGCGCTCCACCGCTGAGGGCCTGCTGGGCGATCTCGGTGACGGGCCTGTCTTTGGTCATCTGCGGGTCGATCACCACGCACAGGCCACGCATGCGATCGGCGAGGCGTGCTCGAAGGCGTCGGCCAGAGGCGACCCAGGACGCGTGCATGACGGGCGCGAGGTCGGTGAGGTGGGCCGTTTTGTCGTTGTGAGGGAGCAACTCGGTGCTGATGCGGGCCAAGGTTTCCACGACGCCGATGAGGCCGAGGTAACGCTGGTCGAGGCCACCGGGCCAGGTCAGGTCACGGACGGCGGTCATGGCGCTCTCCATGGTGGCGACGGCCTCTGGCGCGAGCTTGTCCAGGCCAATCTTCTGGGCGTGGGCGAGGCGTGAGAGGGCGCGTTCGTCGCCACCTTCTCCAGACTGGGCTGCTGCGAAGTCGGCGCTGAGGTGGCGCATGGCGTCGATGAGGAGCTCTTTCGTGAAGTGAGGGGCTTCTTGGGGGGCGGGGGGTTGATTGGTCACGTTTTGGTCTCCCGAATTCAGCGGCCGAAGAGCCGTGCTGCAAGGATGGTCGCGACGACCATGAGGGCGAATAGCAGTAGCCAGATGGCGTCCTGCTCGACGAGGGGCACGCTTGCTTCTACGACGGCCATGGTGCCGAGGATAACGACGATGAAGCTCATGACCATGATAAAGAGGATGCGGAGGTATGGCTTCATGGCGTGTGTGACGGTATCACGTCCCGGGGTCCCCGGGCTCGATTCTAGGTGGTTTGTGTAGCAAGTCGGGGCTCGCCCTCGGATCTCTTGGACTTCGTCCGCCGGACTAAAGGTCGCTTGGCCGCTCCAGGGGAGGGGTGGACGATCGTGGCTGATCGCGAGCCGGGATGCTCCGGGCTCGTTGGTGGGTGCGGTCGTGTAGCAAGTCGGGGCTCGCCCTCGGATCTCTTGGCTTCGCCG
>JAQCEV010000151.1 GCA_027618515.1 Chloroflexota bacterium
GTAAATACCGTCCACTCGTGGACGGTATTCCCCGTGACCCTGACGCCAAACCAAACCCGCCTCACCTGCGTTAGCCTTAGCACAGCCGCTAACAACCTAGCGTGAAGAGGTGAGTCATGAGTGAACGTAAAGAGATCGTAACGCTTGCGGGCGGTTGCTTCTGGTGCATCGAAGCCGTGTTTGAACTGGTCCGCGGAGTTGAGAAGTTGGTCTCCGGCTACGCCGGCGGCACGACGGAGAACCCCACCTACTACGACGTCTGCACCGGCCACACCGGCCACGCCGAAGTCGTCCAGGTAACGTTCGACCCCGAGGTCGTCACCTACCGCGAGATCGTCGACCTGTTCTTCGTCGTCCATGACCCCACCACGCTGAACCGCCAGGGCCCCGACTCCGGCACGCAGTATCGATCTGCTGTTTACTACCACGACGATGCTCAGCGCGAGCAAGCCGAAGCAGCGCTGGTCGCCGCACAAGCGCTTTGGCCCAACCCCATCGTGACCGAGATCACCGCCATGCCCGAGTTCTACGCGGGTGAGGACTACCATCAGGAGTACTTCCGGATGAACCCAGGCCAGGGCTACTGCCAGGCCATCATCGCCCCCAAGGTCGCCAAGTTCCGCAAAGAGCACCTCGACGCGTTGCTGGTCTAGCCCTCAACGTGCGTCGGGAATACGGTGGATGAGCCGCGCCACGCACGCACTTCAGCTTGGTCATCGAGTTCGCTGAGCAACTCGCGTATCGCCTTACCCAACGTAGGGTGAACGACGTCGCCAGCCACGTCCGCGAGCGGTCGCAAAACGAACGCCCGCTCATGCATACGAGGGTGGGGTACAACCAGCTCCGGCTCATCGATGACCTCGACGCCGAAAAGCAACAGGTCGAGATCCAGCGTGCGTGGCCCGTTCAGGAACGGCGTCGCCTTGCCGAGCGTTAGCTCGACCGCCTGCAGCACCACCAAGAGCGCCTGCGGCGAAAGTTCGGTCTCCACTGCGACCACCGCGTTCAGGAACCACGGCTGATCCGCAAAGCCCACGGGTTCCGTCTCGTAGATCGGCGATAGCCGCGTCACCGCGACATGCTCCGCCATCTCGCTCACGGCGCGCTCAAGGTTGGCCAGCCTATCGCCCTCGTTACCGCCCAGCGCCACGTAGGCCACGGTCAACTGCGAGGCTCGCGCTTGCCGTGCTGCCGTTCCACGGTCAGACGAACGCCCACGCCCGTCACACCTTTTGCCGCGAGCGCCCGTGGTTTGGTCAACGTAACGCTGACCGACTGCACGACTGCGAATCGTTCCAGGATGGTGTTGCCGATACGAGTGGCCAACGCCTCCACCAGGTGGACCTCATGGCTCGACACGCACTCGCGCGTGGCCTCCCAAACGTCCCGGTAATCCAACGTGTCCTTGATGCTGTCCGACACCCCAGCCGTCGACAGATCGATGGCAAGATCAAGATCGATCAGCACGTCCTGAGGCGTAGCCCGCTCTTCTGGGGTCACCCCGATGTGGCATGGAAAACGAGCCTGGTGGATGAATATCGTGTCGCTCATGCGCGTTCGATTGCCTCTGTGATGGTGATGGCCTGCTTGCAGGCAGCGACGTCGTGCACCCGCACGATATCCGCGCCTGCCTGAACGCACTTCACGACAACGGCGATCGTCCCTGGGATGCGGTCGTCCGCTGCGGCATCGGTGAGTTCACCGATGAACCGCTTGCGCGACGGCCCCACCAGTAGGGGATAGCCGAGGTTCGTGAACACGTTAAGGTGGTTGAGCAACTCTAGATTCTGCTTCGTGTTCTTCGCGAACCCGATGCCTGGGTCGATGATCACGGTCTGCGCTCCCGCAGCGACCGCCTTGCCAGCCTGCGCCACCAGGTATGCCGCGATCTCCGCGAGCATGTCATCGTATTGATTGCTCGTCGCCATCGTCTGCGGCGTGCCCTTCATATGCATGATCGTCACCGACGCGCCCGTATCGTGAACGACATCCAACATCGCCTCGTGGCGTAGCCCGGTCACATCGTTGATCATCACCGCGCCTGCCTCGATCGACCGTCGAGCCACATCGGCGTTTCGCGTGTCGATCGACACCGGTACGCCCATCGCCCCTGCGATCGCCTCGATTACCGGCACCACGCGGCGAATCTCCTCATCCGTGGACACCGGTGCCGCGCCAGGCCGCGTACTCTCGCCACCCACGTCGATGATGTCGGCGCCGTCTTCGATCATGCGCTTTGCGTGATCTATGGCCACCGCCGCATCGAGATGCAAACCGCCATCCGAGAACGAATCGGGCGTCACATTGAGCACTCCCATGATGAGCGTGCGGCTAGTTGGAAGTTCGTAGCTGCCGAGGCGCAGTGCCTCTCGCGTAGATTGCCTAACCATACCTAAAGGGTATCGGATTGGCCCCCTCTACGCCTTGGTTGTTTCCGTTCGGTCCTCAAGCGTAACGTGCCTCAGCGCCTTGCTCCGCGCCAGGAATCCCCACACGTACACCAACACGACGACGGCTCCCCCGCCGAGCGCATAGCGCGGACCCACGAATTCGGCGGATAGGTTGAGCAGCGTGCCACTCAGCAGCATCAGGCTCCACAGCAAGCCGTACAGCGACATCACGCGTCCACGATACCGGTCTTCCAGCGTAGATTGCAGGATCACGTTGGCGCTCGTCTGGAAGTAGATGTGCGCCACACCAGTCACGCCCAACAGGACAACCGATAGCATGAAGGAGTGACTCGCCGCTACACCCATGAGGGCGAACGAGAACAGCGTCATGCCAATGATGATGACTTCTCCAGGCTTGAAACGCGCGTGCAGGAAGCTGAACGTGCCGAGCCCGATCAACGAGCCAACACCAGCCGCTGACGTGAGAACTCCCAGTCCTTTCGATCCCACGCCTAGCTCATCGGCGAACACCGGCAGGATGAACACGTACCCAGCCAAGAACGTCGCGTAGACGAACGCTGACAAGATGACCTTCGAGTACACCTCGTCGGCGCGCACGTATTGGACGCCCTCAATCAGGTTCCTCAGCATGTTCCCTCTCGAGGGCGGGCGATCCTGATTGGGATGCACGAACCTGAGCATCGCAACCATCGTCGCCGCTCCAGCAGCAGAGAGCAGGAAGCTCGCGTCCGCTCCCCACGCGGCGATCACGAAGCCTGCGATCGACGGCGCGAACACCCGCGTGCTGCTCCACGCCAGCGATATCAGCGGAACCGCTGAAGGGATATGCGATCTGTCCGGCAGGAGTCGAGGGAAGAACGCCGTCCTCGCTGGTTCGTCGATGGACTGCGACATCCCCAGCACGAACGCGGACACGGCGAGGTGCCATACCTCGATGTTCTCCGTAATCGCCAGTGTCGCGATCGTCAGGATGATGGCAGCCGAGAGCCCCTGGGCCACAGTGATAAGGCGCTGCTGATCCCAGCGGTCGGCGAACACCCCACCCAGAAGCGTGAGCGTCACGCGGGGTACGAACCCAACGAGGTTGATCAACCCCAGCGCAGCTGGCGAACCGGTGAGATCGTAGGCCAGCCAACCGACGGTGACCTGGAACATCTGCTGCCCGACGATCTGTGCGGTCAGTCCGATCCAGAAGAGTCGGAAATCGCGGAAGCGAAGCGGCGTGAACAGCGAGAGCCACCGGCGAAAGGCCCGGGGGATGGAGCCCCCGGCTGCTGGTTCCGTGTCGTTCATCTGTGACGCATCAATCTTGCCTCTGTGAGTAAGGCAAGCTTACCAGAGCGTGTTTGCGATAATCGCCTCTCGCGGGATCGCCCGTCTCGGAAAGCGTCCGAGCCAGCTTGAACAAAGCCGACTCTACGGATAAAGTGCCCCTATACGTCGGCGCAGCACGCTCTTGGAGGTCACCATCATGGCTAAAGTGGTTCTCGGATTCGGAAGTTCTCACGCACCCCAATTGCGGCTGTCGCATGAGCGCTGGCCGGACATGATTCAGAAGGACACGAACGACCCTCGCTTCGACTACAACGAGGTGCTCAAGCGGGCCAAACCCGACATGGAGAGTGAGCTAACGCCCGAGGTGATGAAGCTCCGAGACGAGTCCAATCACCACTCCATGAACGTGTTGCGCCAGAAGCTCGAAGCCGCCGCGCCAGATGTCATCGTCATCATCGGCGACGACCAGCATGAGCAGTTCTTCGAGAACAACATGCCCATGTTCAGCGTCTTCCACGGCGATTCACTTCCCATCCGCGAGCGTCGTCGCCAGTCCGACCCCAAGCTTGCGTCAGCGTGGACCAACACCACCTGGAACGCCACCGCGACTCATGCCGCCGAGGCGGACCACCCAACGGACGTAGGCTTTGCAGACCACATCATCCACGAGCTCGTGGAAAGCGGCTTTGATATCTCCGTCTCCAATGAATTCAAGGAAGGAACTGGAGTCGGCCACGCCTTCAGCTTCCTCTATCAGTTCATCATGCCCGAACTTAACATCCCCGTCGTACCCGTCACCATGAACGCGTTCTACCCGCCCAACCAGCCAACGCCCCGTCGGGCCTTCCAGTTGGGCAAAGCCGTCCGCGATGCGATCGACTCGTGGGATCCGACCAAGAAGGTGGCCGTCATGGCCTCGGGCGGCCTTTCCCACTTCATCATCGACGAAGAGCTCGACCACATGGCGCTCGATGCCATGTCACGCCGGGACGAAGAGGCGATCGCCTCGCTGCCCCGCGAACGCATGATGCAGCTGGGCACCACCGAAACGCTCAACTGGCTCGCCCTCTCCGGCGCCATGACCGACGAGAAGATGACCCTTGTCGACTACGTCCCCTGCTACCGCACACCGGCTGGCACGGGCTGCGCTATGGCATTCGCCTACTGGGAGTAAGACTCGGTGAGAGCGTGATTTGTGAAGAAGAAAA
>JAQCEV010000032.1 GCA_027618515.1 Chloroflexota bacterium
AGGGTGACGCGGTGGCCTCTGTCTTGCCAGGCCCTGCTGTCTCTTACACCACGTCCTGGGACTCTACTGCCCTCGTCATCATGTTTACGCTCGCGACGCGTCCATAGAACTCGTGGTCTGCAGCAAGCATCATCTGCGTTGAATTCATCGTCGTGTAAGCCTGACTCGTGAAGCCGGTGACGAAAAGCAGGGGCAGCGCCCAGGCGAACGACGGCGCAGAGGCGAAGGCGACCAGGCCTACTCCGAACGCGATGCCTGCCAGCAATTGTGGATAGCCACGGGGCACCAGTGTCGAGAACGACGCCACGATAAGCGACGACGATAGCGCGCCCATGCCCAAGAACGACACCATTACGCCCAACCGCTCAGGCCCTACCTCGAAGACCTCCTTCTGGAAGACGGGAAGCAGCTGCTGATATGGAAATCCCAGTGTCACGCCAAGGAGCGCCATGCCCACGAACGTACGTAGGGTGGTATTCGTCCACACGTACTTCAAGCCAAAGATCAGATCACCACCAGCACTCAACTTCGACCGCACGATGGGAGCCCCCCGGGGCAATCGCAGCGACAGAGCGATGGTCATTAGGTGCAATCCGACGATGACGGTGAACGCCAGTGTAGGATCGATCGCCAACAGCACGCCTGCCAGCGCGGGCCCTAGGATCTGGTTCAAGTTGCGCCCTGAGGCGTTCAGCGCCACGGCATTCGGCATCTGCGAGCGGGGCACCAACGAGGGGATGTACGCCTGCCGGACGGGGTGGTTGAACGGCACGGTAGCGCCATGAACCAAGGACAGTAGTGCGAGGTGCCACACCTCGATCACGTCCAGGTACACCATGATCGCCATGACGACAGCGGTCATCATCAAGATCATCGTTGAAGCCAGCAGCACCATGCGCTTGGAGAATCAGTCGGCCACCAAGCCACCGATCGGGGACATGAACAGTTGAGGGAGTCCTTGAGATGCCGCAACCAGTCCCAGTGCAAACGCGGAATCCGAGACGTCGTAGGCGAGCCATGGCCGTGCGACGTTGGTCATCTGGAGAGCAGCGTACGACGACAATGAGCCTGACCAGAGCAGCCGGAATTCCGGCACGGAAAGGGACTCGAACGTGCGCCCCCAACCACGTCGTTCTATCGCAGGCGCCGGTGCATCTGCTGGTGGGTCGTCAGGCATCGAAGGCGACCGCTACCCGTGGAGGGCGCGGAAGACCTTCTCTGCTGTCACGGGCAGGTCGCGGATGCGCACGCCAACCGCAGCCTCAACGGCATTCGCGATAGCGGGCGCCGTCTGCGCGTTGGAGTGCTCACCGATGCCCTTAACGTTGTATGGGCCGATGCCTGTGGTCGGCTCCAACAGCACGGTACGCAACTCGGGGATGTCTGCGATGGACGGGAGCTTGTAGTCGGCGAAGGAGGTCGTCTGCACGTGGCCGTGGTCGAGGATCAACTCCTCGGTGAGTCCATAGCCGATGCCCTGGACCGCACCACCGTTGATCTGTCCGTAGAAACCTACGGGGTTGAGTACGGTGCCGATGTCGTGGGCGGTAGTCAGCTTGAGCAGGCGCACCTGGCCTGTCTCCGTGTCAACGGCCACTTCCGCGATCTGAGTGGTGAACGATGTCCAGGGGTTAGCTGAGTTGTCCTTGGTCTCGCCCTGCCCGACTATCGGGTCGCCGGTGCGCTTGATGATCGTGCGCCAGTCCTCAGACTCGCCCGTGTCGGAACGGGTCACCAGGTGACCCGACACCGCGAGTTTGTCGTCGGGCCAGCCAAGCAACTCCGACGTGATTTTGAAAAGCTCGTCTTTCGTGTGTTCGAGAGCATCGTGAATCGCGATGCTGCCCATGCGCGTGACACGTGCGCCACCGATACCGGAGTCGAACGGCGCGCTGTCCGTGTCCCAAACTTCAACCGTGACCTGATCAAGGGGCAACCCGAGACCGTCGGCGGCTAGTTGCTGGAACACCGTGTAGGAACCAGTGCCCTGCTCAAACACTGTGGTGTGCACCACCGCAGAGCCGTCCTCGTTGAGTGTGACCGATGCGTGGGTTTCGCCGCCCGCTTGGGCCCGCTCGCCTGTGGCCAGGCCCTGGGCGGTGTGGACGCTACCTTCGACCCGCACATCTGTCGTGTAGCCCGCTGCGCCGATGGCAGCTTCGACCGTTTCGACCGACCGAGCCTCGTTGTACGATCGGCCGATGGTGTCTTTCTCTTGGCCCGTGATCAGGTTCTTGCGCCTGATCTCAGCGGGATCCATGCCGATGGCCCGAGCCACGCAGTCGATCTGGGACTCCACTGCAAACATGGTCTGCGGTTCACCCGGCCCGCGCATGTACCCGCACGGGACGTTGTTCGTATAAACCTGGTACTCGACCACCCGACCATTGGGGATCTTGTACGGGCCAGCAGCGGCGCCCGCACCACCCAGGTGGCCTCCAGGCTTGTAGCCCGCGTACGCACCGCTGTCGAAGATCACGATGGAGTCGTGGGCGACGATGGTGCCGTCACGATTGACGCCGGTGCGCATGTGGATAACGGCAGGATGGCGGGGATTCGCGGCGATCAAGTCTTCGCTGTATTCGAAAACGATCTTCACGGGTCGGCCCGTCGCCCTGGCCAGCATGTGCGCGATGGGGATGGGCAGCGGTGAGCCCTTGCCACCGAAGTCACCGCCGATGGTCACGGGATGGAGCACGATCTGGTCCTGCTCCAAGCCAGTCGCAATCGCGAGGAATCGCCTGGCGGGGTACGGTGACTTGTTGCCAGCCCAGACGTGCAGGCGACCACCAGCGTCGATGTCCACGACGCACGAATGAGGTTCCATGTAGCCCTGGTGCTGACGGGGGGTCGTAAACGTGTTCTCTACGACGATGTCAGCGGCCGCGAGGCCAGCCTCAACGTCGCCTTGCGACCAATCGAACGTGGTGTAGTTGTTGCTTGGCGCTTCCAGTGGTTTGGGTAGGCCTTGATAGTTCATGACGTTCGGGTGCAGCAGCGGCGCGGCGGCCGTCATCGCTTCCTCGGGGTCGTGAACCGATTCGAGTTCCTCGTACTCCACCTCAATCAACTGCAACGCTCGATCAGCGATGTCCTCGTCGTCTGCCGCAACCGCCGCGACCTGCTCGCCAACGTAACGCACGACATCGGACGCCAGCACCGGGATATCCACGATGGCACGTCCATAGCGGGCGTCGTCAAAAGTGTCGGCGGCCGTGACGACGGCGTGAACACCAGGCACGGCCTTGGCTTTCGAGGTGTCGATGGACTTGATGCGGGCGTGGGCGAAGGGGCTGCGAAGAATCCGGCCGGACAGCATCCCCTCCAACTTCACGTCGGCGGTGTACTCGGCGCGGCCAGTGGTCTTTGAGGGGCCGTCGATCCGTGGTATCGACTTCCCAATCAGCCCATTTCCTACGGTGGTCATACTGGCGGTCTCCTTCGTCTAGTAAGGGAGGGGATTAGTTAGAGTGAGAGGTCGGCGAGAGGGAGCATACCAAGAGGCGCAGCGCAAATCACCCGAGGGTGCCACGCACGGCTGCTTGGAATTCACCGCGCTGCCAGCGGCGAATCTCTGGTGACTCCAGCTCTTCATCGAATTTCTCAGGCTCACGCGCAAGCCGTTCAAGGCTCCTCATGGGCCACAACAGCGATGGATCCATGGATAGCTTCTCGCCTTCAGCGATTCGCCATTCTTTGAGTTTCGTCAGCCTATCGGCTTCCTGAGCCGAGGGGCGCGGGCGGAAAGGAGCGCGTCCAGGAGGGCGCTTGAGAGGGTCAGCGGCGAGTCCTGCCTTCACCGCGCGGGCGATGGCTGATCCGAGTCGACGCCTCGTCTGTTGGCCCAGGCCTTTCACGTCAGCGAGGTCCACTTCTGGCTCGGTGGCGATGGCGACCAGAGCCTCCGCAGAAATGACAAAGGCGGTTGGCCGGTCAAGCTTCCGAGCTTCAGTCTCGCGTAAATCCCAGAGTGCCTTGAGCACGCTCAGCCCACGACCATCCAACTTGTGCGAGCCCCGCACTGAAACGAAGGCCGAATCAGGATCCGGTGGCGTATACCGAATCTGCTCCAGTCGCTCCAACTCCTCAGTGACCCACGCACTGCGGCCCAGCTTCGCAACGCGTTCATCGATGGCATCGCGTACTCCACCGAGGTATACGACATCAGCGGCCGCATACTCAAGGGCGGCCTCAGTCAGCGGGCGTTTGGACCAATCGGACCGCTGCAAGCGTTGATCTTTGGCAATGACGGGGCCGAGGAGATCTTCGATCAGCGCGGCGTAGCCGAAACGTTCAAGCCCTGCGAAACGCGCACCGGTGTTCGTATCGTAGACGCCCTGAAGCTCGAATCCCCAATCGCGATTGAGGCCGCGTAGGTCGAAGTCTGCGCCATGGAAGATCTTCTCTACGTCGGGTCGCTCGAACATCTCTCGGAGCGCGCCGACGTCGATATCCGCTAGCGGATCGATGATGAACACACGGTTGCTCGCCACGATCTGAATCAGGCAAGTCTTTTCAGGGTAGTGGTGTCGCGAGTCGGCCTCTGTGTCCACTCCCAATCGCGTCGCCGAAGAGATTGACGTCACGGCGTCACGGAGGCCCTTGGGGTCATCCACCCATACGTATGAAACTTCGCGTTCTGCCAATGGAATCTGAACCTAGCTCTCTTCTCTGTCTGCGTGGGATGATGAGGCCGTACCCCGTAGGAGGTCAACCGTGATGCGTCTGCTCGCTGCTTGCGACTACGGCCATTCTGTCCATGATTCTGCAAAGGCGAGCGCACATGAGCTGAACGCCCGTCCGTCCCAATCACGTCGCTGGGGTTGCCCCGTCGCATGGTCACCATTCAAGGTGAGGCGGGCACCCATGCAAGGAATCAGCACTGTGGACACGCCATAGGGCCTGTCGGGCTGGCTGAACGGTTGCGTGTGGCGCAGCAGCGGGTCACCGATGTCGTACCACGTCAGAGAGATATCTTCTTCGTCCGCATTCACGTGCTCGGTCCAGAACGACCGCAAGTCGCCCGTGCTCTCGAAATCGGCATCTGTCACGGGAAGGCTAGTGTCTCGAAGTTCCTCGTTGAGCACGCCCTGTACGGTGTCCTGGAGCCATCGCGTCAGCGCGATGTTGTCGGAGTAGACACGCCAGACTCCGTCGGTTAACTCGCTCTTGAGGAACAATACGTGCCCGTATCCCTTGGGGCTGAGAATCACGCGCCAGAAACTTGCGTTCGTGGTCACTGGCCCGTCCGGAAAAGCGGACAATCTCATGAACGGGTTTTCACCCGTCAAGATCACTTTGTTGGCGTCGAATCCTGTGGTCATTGACCACCTCCGCTCGTGGTCATCGACCACTTTCGATTGAAATGCTTTCCGCACTGGCCACAGCCCGCGGCCCTGCCGTTTCCTTACCAAGGAGCGCCATCGTGAGCGCCGCTGCCGTGAGCCATACCGCAAGGGTCCCGAACGCGACCGCGTGGCCCACGTTGTGGTAGATCGAGCCGATCACTATGGGCCCCAAGAACGCGCCAAAGGCCTGGAACATCATGACCACTCCTAAGAACGATCCTCGATGCTCCTCCGGCGCGATATCCATGGCATAGGTGTGGGTCGTGCCCATGGTCATACCTTCGCCGGAGCCTTGGATCGACACCGCGAGCAGTACTAACACGAACGTATCGCTCACGGTCAGAAGCATCGAAGCTGCGGCCAGCAGGAGCAAACCGGGAACCATGCTCACCTTGCGGCCAAACCTATCGGCCAGCATCCCATTGGGGAACGCGACGAGGAACGCGAGGAACGCTGCCAGGCCCACCAGCAAGCCCACCCCACTTTCACCGACGCCAAGCTCTTGCGAGGCGTAGATCGGAAGTAAGGCTTGCAGCACGGCAGTCTGCGTCATGGAGAAACCGATGATCGTCAGTGCCAGTGCCACGAAGGACCGGGTGCGCATGGCGCGAAACACGACGGTGCGAGGCGATTCCGCTTCGACAGCAGGGGCATCCGTGGCGGATGGCGCGACGGCGACTTTAGGCTCAGGCTTCGTCTCCTTCACCATGAAGAACACCGTGAGCACGATTACGACCTTGGACGCGCCGTTGATGAGGAAGACTGCTGGCAAGCTGATGGTCGCGGCGACCAAACCAGCGAGCGCAGGGCCAGCGACGAACCCCAAGCGCGTCGACATCTGGCGTAACGCCAGCGCCCGTCCGCGATTGCCGGTGGTCGTCATGTCCGACAGCAGTACGTTCGACGACGTGTTCCACATGGAGACGCCTATCTGGCCCACGAATTCCAGCACGAGGAAGGTCGTAAAGTCCCCCGCCATGAACTGCCCCACGTTTGAAACTCCTCGCAGACCTGCTCCGAACATGGCCAGGGGTTTGCGGCCTACGCGGTCAGCGAGGTAGCCCGTGATGGGGCCCGTGAAGATGCGAGGGATGGCGTTCATCCCGATGACGACCGCCACGAGGAAGGTATTGCCGGTCAGCGCGTAGGCGAACAGGGGACGGGCCAAGTGCTGTGCACCTGTGCCGAACCCCCACGTGAAGAACGAAAAGAAGATCGGCGCACTCGTCGGGCTCAAGATTCGCTTTTGATCGGGGTCGGTCACTCAGGTGCTCCTCGCGTCGCACACCAGAGCAACGTGCAACTTGCGGAGCATAGCACCCTCGCGGCAGTGGTGTTCCAGGGCGTAATGGCTAGACGACGAACCCGCGAAGTTCCGCCGCTCTGGCGACCCGCTCCACGCCGATCTCGTATGCTGCCTCACGGAACGTGCGATCACTGTTTTTCACCAACGACGCCACAGCGTCGTACGCGCGAAGCATGCGTTCTTTGAGTGCGTCGTTCACCCGATCTTCGCCCCAACTGTACTGCTGAAGGTTCTGCGTCCACTCGAAGTACGAGACCACGACGCCGCCCGCATTGACCAGGATGTCGGGTAGAACGGGAATACCACGTTCCTTGAAGATGGCATCAGCCTCTGGAGTCACTGGTTGGTTCGCCGCCTCCAACACGAGTCGAGTCTTGATGCTGCCAGCGTTGGACTCGTTGATAACGTTTTCAATGGCAGCCGGAACGAGGATGTCCGACTCAATCGTGAAGAGGTCCTCGGGAGGGAGCGGCGTTCCTCCGGGGAAACCAGCAACCGACCCGTGCTCCTTGGCGTAGTCAACCAGCGCAGGGATATCCAGCAGTCGGTCGTTGTACACGCCGCCCAGGTGGTCTGCGACCGCTACGATGCGCGCTCCCTCACCGTGGGCGATCCGCGCAAACCAAGAGCCGACGTTGCCAAACCCCTGCAGCACGATGCGACAGTGGCGGAGTTCTATCCCTAGGTCGTTAGCCGCTGCTTGCAGCACGTACATCGCGCCGCGGCCTGTTGCCGCCTCCCGGCCCAACGAGCCACCAACTTCGATCGGTTTACCGGTGACCACCGATGGCGTGTAGCCGTTCGCTTGGCCGTACTCGTCCATCATCCATGCCATCGTCTGCGCGTTGCTGCCCAAATCCGGCGCGGGGATATCCCGATGCGGGCCGATCAGGTGCTGGATGCTGCTCGTGTAGCGACGGGTCAGGCGATTGAGTTCCGAAGCGCTTAGCTTGTGCGGATCAACCATGATCCCGCCCTTAGCCCCCCCGAAGGGCACGTCCGCCAGCGCGGTCTTCCACGTCATGAGCATGGCCAACGCGCGTACCTCATCCTGGTTGGCGCGTGGATGGAAGCGAACGCCGCCTTTGTACGGACCTCGCGCCGCATTGTGCTGCACGCGATAGCCGATGAAGACCTCCATGCTGCCATCGTCCATGCGTACCGGCAGGGCTACGCGCAACTCACGCCAAGGCTCAACGAACAAGCGGCGCACACCTTGGGAGAGTCCGAGGCGCTCCGCCGCTCCATCGAACGATATTTTCACGTCGCCCTGAGCGCTGCGTTCCTGGGCTTGATCTGCCATACCGATCCTCCTCGCAATGCATCCATCTGATCTCGACTAGAGAAGCCTACCCCTACGCGATCTTGGGTTCGTCTTTGTGGACAGGGGGATCGCCCAGTGGACGGGCAAGCAACAGCGCCACCATTACCAATGCCAGCGACGCGAAGAATATCTTGAACGGCACTGTGTAATCGCCCGTTGCGTCGTACAGATACCCCGCCAGAAGTGGGCCCGCTGCGCCTATGGGCCCGGCGGCCAATTGACCGAATCCACGAATCGCTCCCGCATGGGCACGACCAAAGTAGTTGGCGAAGAGCACGACTTGTCCAACTGTCCAGCCACCGATACCCAGGCCGAACAGCACGGAGAACAGCAACGCCATGGCCATGTTGTCCGCGAAGATGAGCACCAGCATCGCCGACGCTGTCAGCGAGGTGGCGAACATGCTCACCCACCGCACGTGGAAGCGATCCATGAGCGAGCCCCAGCCGTACGCAGACAACGCTGCAGTGCCCGCGTAGATGAAAACAAACACGCCAGCGAAAGCGTCAGCGATGCCTCTGTCCTGGAAACTGGCCACCGCGTGTAAGTTCACTGCGGTCTGCGCGAATACGACGATAGTTACCGCCGAGACGATCATCCAGAAGGACAACGTCCGGGTCGCGTCGTGCAGCGTCCACGATACGTCGCGGACAGCGCCCCCAGGTCTGCTAACTACGGGCTCTCCAGCCACGGGCGCTGGTTCGCCGTCGGGCAGCATCCCCAGATCCTCGGGTCGGCGGCGCAGGAATAGCCAGCCCGGCACTACGATCAGAGAGAATGCGACAACTGCCAAGATCGCATACGCATGACGCCAACTCAGCCATAGGATGATCGGCGCGATGAACAGCGGGAACATGGCCTGTCCCGTACGCAGGCCTATGCCCAAAAACGACACAGCTCGGCCACGTTTGCGGATGAACCAGTTCGCCACGGCAACGGACGTTCCCATGTTGATTCCGGCGAGTGCCGCTGTTCGGCCAGCCCCAAACAGTATCCAGAAGTGCCAGACCTCTTGCATCATCGCGAGCCCAATCAGGGCACCGGTGACGACCATGCCAGCGATCACTACCGAGAGGCGTGCACCGTAGCGATCTATGTAATGACCTACGACCGAAGAGGCGAAGGAGCCCAGGAGACTTCCGATAGTGAACGCCAACGAGATGTCGCCGCGCGACCATCCCATGTCGTCACCGATGGGCTTGACGAAAACAGATAGCACGGGCCCATACATGGGCACCTGTGCGAAAGAGACGAGGACTGAAGTAGCGACGATCCCCCAGCCATAGTAGCCACGTTTGAAGGGCCAAAGGCGCGGGATGCCGGGATGAGGAGTAACGGGGTCGTGCATATCTGGCCAGGATACGCCTCACCTGCGCCCTCTGCTACGCTGCCGCAACTGATTCGAGAGGTAGGACTCGGCATACGACTACGGGCGACGACTACTCCGCGACGGCAAGACGGTCATCCTTGATGGTGCTATGGGTACGGAGATCCAGGCGCGAGGATCTGCGGGGAGCCAGGTGGGTTGGGGTGGCCCAACGAGCATGGAGGAGCCCTACCTCATCCGAGGCATCCACGCTGACTACGTCAGTGCCGGTGCGGATGTGATCAACACCGCGATCGGCAATGCCCCCCACCCTTCTATCGAACGACGCGTCTGAGTGGCGCGTGGGAGGCGCTCAGATCTTCGGCTCGTGTGCGGGGTTGGTTCTGAGTACATAGCCGCATTGAACGCGAACCTCCGCTAGTTCACTTGCGGCGCACGCGGCCCATCAGCGACCACATCGCCAGCGGTACGCTCAGCGCCGCGACAGCACCGATGGCGGCGAATGCCGCGAGCAGGTCGCTAGCAACCCAACCATCGCTAATCAACGAGCGCATGCCTTGCAGCAGGTACGTCACCGGGTTGAACTTGACCACCTGGGACATCCAGCCTGTCAGGGCCTCTTCCGGAACGAACACTGTGGTCAGGAACGTGACCGGCAGGAACAGCAAGAAGCTTGAGTTCACGGCGGCGGGATTGCCCGTCTTGAGCGCGACCGCGTACGGGAAGGCGTTGTAGGCAAGCGCCCAGATACCCGCGATTCCCAGGAAAGCGAATATCCCTAGGATTCCAGTCTCGAAGCGCACGCCAACGATGGTTCCAAGAACGATCACGGGGATGGATAAGGACATCACGAGGACGAGGTCCGCCACCATGAACCCCAGCAGCATCGCGAACCGATTTACGGGGGTGAGGGCCAGGCGGTCGAAGTAACCACCCTGGATATCTAGCACGAGGATGTTCGCCCGGGTAACTCCGGTGACGGCGAACAGGATGGCCACCGGTAATTGGAATGCCTTGTAGTCGAGTCCAGGCATGGCTTCCGCCACATCCTGCAATGCCCCAACGTTCACCGCGAAGAAGAATACCGGCACGATCAAAGCAGGGATGATCGACTCCGGGTCACGGGGGATGGACCTAAGCGCGCGGCCTCCCAAGCTGATCACGTCGCGGATGAAACCTGCGCGTCGCGATTTTACCACTCGATGCTCGGGCCTAGCCTCAGTGGCGCTCATCGTTCTGCCTCCTCGTCGGCAGCTTCCTCTTGCTGCAAGCGCCCACCCGTCACGCTCAAGAAGACATCGTCTAGGGTCGGCGTGCGAAGCGTAAGCTCGCGCACACGGATCGACGATTCGTTGAGCGCAAGTGCGACCGCGCTGATGAACCCCGCGCCGTTGGCTACACGGATGGAGATCTCTTCATCATAGACATCCACGGCCTCGATCGCCGCGATGCTCTCGACCGCGCGCTTGGCCTCCTGCGCATCGCCATCCACGCGAACCACGATGACGTCGGAGCCTAACTGCCGCTTCAGTGCAGCGGGAGTGCCCTCTATCGCCAGCTTTCCGTGCGTGATGATGCCGATGCGGTCCGCGAGCGCGTCGGCCTCTTCGAGGTACTGCGTCGTCAGGAAGATGGTCACTCCAAGCTCCCTGTTGATGCGGCGCACCTCATCCCATACGCGAGCCCGGCTGATAGGGTCGAGGCCGGTGGTCGGTTCGTCCAGGAACAGCACTTCGGGGTTGTGCATCAGCGACGCTGCCAGATCCAATCGACGCTTCATGCCACCGGAGTACGTGCCCACCTGACGCTTAATAGCGTCACCAATCTCAATCAGCGACTCTAGCTCACCGATACGCATGTCGATGTCGCGTCCTGATAGTCCGTAAAGTCGGCCCTGCAATCTGAGTAGCTCGAGGCCCGTCTGCTTGGGATCCAACGCCGCATCTTGAAGCGCAGCGCCGATACGCAGGCGAACCTCAACCGGCTCACGAATGACATCGCGGCCTGCGACGAACGCCGTGCCGGAGGTCGGCATGAGCAGCGTGGTGAGCATACGGACAGCGGTGGACTTCCCTGCCCCGTTCGGGCCCAGGAAGCCGTAGATCTCGCCAGCCGCGACTTGCAAGTCGATGCCGTCCACCGCGACAAGGTCGTCGAACGAGCGACGCAGTTTTTCGGTTACGACGGCGTAGTCGGGCACAGAAACAGCCTCCGGGAATGTAGCGAGGATATCACCGGGTCTTGTTCCGAAACCTCAGGTATCATCTGCCTGCGTCCTTCGGGGACGACCCAAGAGCTACACGAGGTGCCCATGCGAGTCTCGGAACGACGACAGCGAGTCAGGGATCATTTCGCCGGGAACGAATGCGTGAGGCCTGCCTCCATATTCGACCCCATATCGTCACGCATCGCCACCGACCTTGGGTTCTCGTTCGGGATGCTCGGCGGTTCGATCGCCAGCCACACGGTACTTGGAGCGCCCGACCTAGCGGTGATAACCCTGACGGAATTAGCGGAGCAGTGCCGCCGTATCACGCGCGCCAGTGACATCTCGTTGATCGTCGACGCGGATCACGGCTACGGGAACGCACTAAGCGTCATGCGTACGATCGATGAGCTGGAGACGGCAGGTGTCGCAGCGATGACCATCGAGGACACCATTCTCCCTCAGCGATTCGGCCACCAGGGCCAGGAAGAGTTGATTCCAATCAACGAGATGGTCGGCAAACTCCAGGCTGCGGTCGCTGCAAGGCAGGACGCCACTACCGTCATCATCGGCCGCACACACTCGCTGAACGCCACCAATCAGGACGACGCGATCGAACGGGTCAAAGCGTTCGATGCCACCGGCGTGGACGCCATATTCCTGTTGGGTATCAAAGAAGTCGGGCAGCTTGAAGCGATCCGCAAGGTGACGGCGCTGCCCTTCATGCTGGGCACTGTCGCCGAGGCTTTGGACAACGCCACGTTGGCGCCATACGGAGTGAAGATGGCGCTTCGCGGTCACGGGACGTTCAACGCTGCGGTGAAGGCTATTTACGATTCGCTCAAGCACCAGGCTGACGGCGGCAAGCCATCCGAGGTTGTGGGTACGCAAGCCGACGCCGATCTCATGGGCCTTGCCATCGGAAGCGCATCGTACAAGGAATGGCGCGGGGCCTTCCTTAGCGAGTAGGACTGCGCGGGCGAATAGGGCTGCGCGAGCGAGGCTAGTTAAGCAACTGCGTCAGTAGCTAAGTCGAGCGCATTGAGAACATAGGTACTGATCTCTTCTACTGAGAAGGGTTTCGCCAGAAATCCGTCGGCGCCAACCTTCTGCCAGGTGTTCCAGGCCGCTTGATCTGACAGACCGCTCAGAAACACAACCTTCGTGCGCCCACAATTCGGGTGGTACTTGATGAACCTACAGACGGCATACCCCTCGCGATCGGGGAGCGAGATATCCAGGAGAACCAGATCAGGGCCGATTTCTCCAGCCAACTCCATAGCGCCCGCACCGCTGTCAGCGGTATGCACTTCGATACGCGAGTCCTTGCCGAACACTGCTTCCAACAGCGCCAACGTCGCATGGTCATCGTCGACCAGCAATAGCTTGCGAGGTTCTTCTAACATCGTCTCCATGGGCGGGGCGAAATCGCGCCTTCAAACATCCACCTGAATCAGCATAGGACATCGACTGTCGGCAATCACTCAGGTAGAACCCTCAATTCGTTTGCGTGTTCTCAAGTAGTCCGAGTCTATAGAATCGGCCCTGGATAGAAGTAACTCTGACCACTCAGCGAGGTATTTGCGCGATGGCACTCAGCTACCTGACGGACGGCCCTGTGGAAACCGAGGAGATACTCTCCCTGCTAGGCAATGGGGGATTCCCGCGTCCCCTGGACGACCACGAACGCACCCGAAAGATGCTGGAGAACGGCAGCTTCTACGTCACCGTACGCGACGGCGATACGCTAATCGGTTGGACCCGTGTGCTGACGGACTATGTGTATTACGGCTTGGTGACGGAAGTGGCCGTGGCACCTACACACAAAGGGCATGGCGTCGGCAAAGAGATGCTCCGCATCGCCCGTGAGGTCGCGACGCCCCAGGTGACTCTAGTGCTCACCTCGAGCGAGGAAGGCGAGCCGTTCTACGCACACCTAGGCTGGCAGCGGGCAGAACGAGCCTACCGGTTACGCCGCACCGAGTAGCGGCTAGATTTTCGCCAGCGACATGTCATCGGCCATGGCTGGCCAGCGGTGCGCCCATGGGTTCGCCTTTTCGAATGCGGCGGACATTCGTAGTACGCCAACGTCATCGCGGAGGCGCCCCACCACCTGAACGCCCAACGGTAGACCACTGGAATGGAATCCGAAGGGGATGGCCGCAGCCGGGTTGTACGTGTGGTTGAAGGGTGACGTGAAACTCACCAGCGCCCGACTCCGGTCGCGCAGGCCGATGTCAGCGAGCTTCGCGGCAGGCCCGATGGACGGTGAGAGCAGGAAGTCGAAGTCCCTGAACCACGCCTGCATCTCCAGCCCAAACGCCCGGTTCCGTCGCACGATGCGTCGGTATTGCCAAGCCTTGGCGTCGGGGCCTCGTTCGTAGAGGGGCCTCGCGTGGGCGCCCAAATCGTCGATGTGCTTCTCCAGGAATCCAGGAATCATCGCTTCCGCAGCAGCGTAGTGGTCTCCGGCGTACGCCCAGACTCCAGGTTCAAGCTCCTCCGGCTCGTGCAGCGTTGGTGGGTCAGCTTCGATGATCTCGCAGCCAAGTTCAGCAAGTAGCTGCGCAGCTTCACGCACGAACTTGAGCGCTTCAGCATCCATGGCGAACCCACGACCGAAATCGTAGCTCAACGCGACACGCATGCCGCGGATATCACCGTCGGCGAAGCTCATGTAGTCGACCGGCGGCACGTTGGATTCCCCATCGCGTGCGTCAGCGCCAGATATCGCCTGGAGCAGCAACGCGGCGTCACGCACGGTGCGGGTCAGCGGGCCATTGTGGGATCGGCCGGGCGCGGCTCGCCAGGTCTGCACCGCAGGGATGCGTTGGTACGACGGCTTGATGCCGTAGATACCGTTGGCAGCTGCAGGCATGCGAATCGAACCACCTGAATCCGTGCCGATGCCTATCGGTCCCATGCCCGTGGCCACGGAATTGCCCGCTCCACCGCTGGAACCACCACACGTGTGGTCGAGGTTCCAGGGGTTGCGACCGACTGGGCTGAGCAGGTTATCTACGGCGCCGTGCAGGGCGAACTCAGGCAGGTTAGTCTTGCCGGTGATCACGCCGCCAGCCGCGCGGATGCGGCGCACTAACTCGGCGTCAGGCTGACGATTGTCCTTGAACGGAAGCGACCCGTAGGTCGTGGGCATGCCCTCAACCTCGATCGAGTCTTTGATGGACACGGGGACGCCGCAAAGGGCAGGTTTTTCTCCGGAGCCCATCCAGACGTTTTCTGCAGTCTGGGCAGCCGATAGCGCGTCATCGGTGTTCATGGCCAAGAATGCGCTCAGCGCCGGGTTCAGTTGCTCAGCGCGATCGAACAACTCGCGAACGACCTCGACCGGCGAGAATTCGTGGTGCGCGTAGCCTTCAAGCAATTGGGCAGCCGAGAGCCGCCAGAATCCTGCGTCCGCCATATGAACTCTCCTCTTAGCTTCAGGAAGCTATGTGGCGATGGGGCCTATGCCCATCCGTGCCATCATCTCGACGTATGCCGTAACCATCGTCGCCGGGGTGTAGGACACCTCGAACCCCAGATCTTCGAGTGCCCGAGTGCCGTCTAGGATGCAGTGTCCTGACGTGTCGGGGTTCAGGTACTGGGTGCCAGGCCCTATCTCGAATTCAGCATTCGGGTAGACCTCCCGAACTCCTTCACCGAACTCTGCCAGCGTGATTCCATAGCCGGAGCCGATGTTGTACAGCACGTCGGTCGGGCCTTCGGCGTGCAGCGCCGCCATGATCCCTCGTAACGTACACCTGCGCGGAGAACGACGGTCGCGTCTCCACGCCAATGTTGGCGCCCATGTGCACCAGGTGCGTAGGAGAATGCTCAGCAAAAACGGCGTTGAGCCGTTCGGCATCGACCACATTCGCTTGCACCACCGTGACTTTGTCGAGAATGTCCGCGATGAGATCTGTGATGCCGGACACGGTGATGACGACAGGCGTATAGCCCTCATCCACGAGTCGGCGGGTCACGAAATGCCCGATGCCCCCCGTACCACCGATGACCATGTGTCGTTTGGGGTCTGCCATTCTAGGTAGCGGCCAGTTGTCGGCGAACAGACGCGACCTGCTTAGCCATGGGAACCCCGGCCCAGCGCGCAGGACCGTCTTCACGGGCGATCGTCAACTCGATGAGCACTGGACCCTCAAGCTCCCAAATCCCTGGAAGCTGCTCCAGCAAGTCCTCGGCTTCCGAAATCTTGAGAGCGTTCTTGTAGCCTGAGGCCTTCGCCAAGGCTACCCAATCAAATGCACCCTGCCCTGGCAGCGGCTGGTTGCCGGTGCTCTGGTTCAAGCCATTGGCGAAAACGAAGTGGTACAGGTTGTTGACGCCTGAGGCCACGACGGTCACCAGCGACCCGAGCTGCATCAGCAGCGAGCCATCGCCGTCCAGCACCATCACCTTGCGGCTCGGTTGCGCCAGCGCCAATCCCAAACCAATGGTCGCTGCACTACCCATGCACTGCGAAGCGTCCACGTTGAGGATGTCGCCTTGGCCTGCTTCGTGCCAAGGAAAGACCGACTGCATCGTGGGGACGCTGATCGCCCCACCACGCCCTTCGGCCAAGATATCTATCGCTTCTTGTCGTTCCATAATTTCCCCTAGAGTGCCGAGCGGCTAAAGCGTCGGGGCGCCAATGATAGCCACCGCTGGCCCTTGATCCGCCCACGCCCGTTCATACGCTGCCTTCAACGCGCCGATGTCATCTGGCCCTTCGATGCGCCAGTGCGGCACGCCCCACGCATCTAGCGTCGGCTCCAGCATGCGCACCGCCCGTGAAGATTGCTCCTCAATGGTCTTGTTCACGTCGCGCTGGAACTGGCCCACCATGATGAACGTGGGGACTTTAGCATCCAACGCGATCGCTTTAAGTGTGTTGATCGACGCGAATATTCCGTTGTTCTGGATGCACATCATGGGGTTCTGGCCACCCATGTACAGGCCGGCATTCACACCCATGCCTTCGTCCTCGGTGCACACGCCCACGAAGCGTGGGCCATTCCCAGACTGCCAGCGGGCGATCAGCGTGCGCTGGAACGAGTCCGGCACGCAGACCACGTGTGTGATGCCCAGCGCATCAAGCTCTGCTGCGATCGCCTCGGCGGGTACGCCGAACGCGACGGGTTGTAGATCGGTCATGCTAGGCCCCCGCGATGGCGGAAAGTTCAACTTCCGCGTTGTACTGAAGATCAACTCCGATGATGTTCATGGCGGGCGGGTTGCCCGCGAAAAACTCCTTGGAGATGCCGATGAACTCGTCCTCGAAGTAGATGTCGTCCAGGAATACGTCGAGCCGCAGAGTCTGATCAAGCGTGCTGTCGAAGCGGTTGAGTGCCGCCTCAAGCCTACGGAAGGCCTGCTTGGTCTGCGCGACACGGTCGCCGTACAACTCTTGCACCAAGCCACCGGTCTTCTCGTCCGCCAACCCAGACGCCCCGGAGGCGAACACGAGTCCGTTGGCCTTCACGGCTTGCGCCCGTTGCGGATCCTCCAACAACCAGGCGACCTCTTTCGTGCCACCCGGGTTGACCGCCAACCCACCGATCTCCATCAGGCCACGTCCGCCAAGCAGCGTACCCACTGAGTACGCCGCGAACGGGATGCTGCCATCGAATCTGTTCTTCATGTTCCGCTGGTAGCGAGCCACGTCGCCCGTACGCTTCAACGCGCAGTCAGTGCGGACGAGGTCATCCAGCGTTCCGCCGCCCTTCTCGATGTGCGTACGGAGCCACTCGTAGGTGTAGAACGCCTCGGTCTCAAACTGCTCCTCTACCTCCTCGGGCGCGGCAGCGTCGGTGTACGGATTCGATCGACCACGCACGCCGATGACGTAAGTGAAATCGCCTGCGCGAGTGATGCGCGAGGCTCGCCCACGCGTTGGCTGAGGCACGAGCACCTCACGCTCGAGGTCTGGCGTCAGGCCCTGTACGACGGCGGTCAACATGTTGGTGCCCGCCATCTTCACCTGCGCGCCAAAGCTGACCACCTTCTGGTGGCCGTCCTCGCCGAAGTGCTCCGGCCACGTCCCCATACGCTCCAAACGCCAAGACTGCCCCGATGTGAAGTTCTCACACCAGATCGAGTCCTCACCAGAGTACCCGGCCTGCTGCAAACGTAGCGCCTGCCGTCCGTAGGCGTTGTCGCACTGAGGGGTCGCTTGCCAGTCGAGATCTAGGTCGATCTTGTTGGTCTTCAGATCACGGTTGCCGTCAGAACCAGAGAGGAACAAGTACGGCCCATAGCGCACCAAAGCGGCTAAATCTCGGTTGCGTTCGTCCGACGCCAATATCTCTTTCGTGTAACGGTTCTCTGCCACGCTGGTTCGCTCCTAGCTCGCCGTGCTAGCTAGCATCGGGGCCCTTGATGTTGAACATCCGCTGGGTGCGGCCCCATACGATCTCATGCATCAACTCAGGGCTGACCCCGGAGAACATGCGCTCCATCGCTGGCCCCGCGTCAGGCCACGTCTGACCCTGCTCATGCGGGTAGTCCGCACCCCACATGGCACAGTCGCCAATCACAAATTCGGGATCTGCCAGCATCTTGGCGCCGATGTAGTCCTCCTCGAATGTGAACCACATGTTGTTCCGCACGTAGTGCGTCGGCTTTTCTTTCAACTGATAAATCTTGTCCGGCACGCGATCCGCATAGCACCGATCCATCCACTGGAACAGGAACGGGAGCCATCCGATGCGGCACTCGGCTACTCCGACTTTCAAGTCGGGGTAGCGGTCGAACACGCCACTGAAAACCACCTGCGCTATGTGCTTGCCCACGGGGATGAAGGGCACCTGCGAGAAATGTGCCAGAGATTGGCCATACTCATTGGGCGGGTACGGGGTCCCTGACGAGTCTCCGACGTGGGCACAGACCACAGTGTTTGTTTCGGCTGCGGCGGCCCAGAACGGCTCCCACTCAGGTGACCACAGCGGAGCGGCGACCTCGGCGTCAGCGAAGCTGAACTCCACGGCGCGGGCACCTTTCTCCACCATACGGTAGAGCTCCGCAGCACACGATTCAGGGAATTGAGCGTGCATCCATGGCAGTGCGATGATGCGGTCAGGCGCCGCGCTGGAAATCTCTTGTGTCCAATCGTTGAACGCGTGGTAGATCGCCTTCTCCATCTCCTTGTCCTTGAATGTCCACTTTCGCGTATTGCCGAAGAAAACGCCTGCCCACATCTTGCCAATATCCATGTGCTGGAGCAGCACTTCAGGGTCGGTCGGGGGAAGCTTGCCTTCGGGAATGGAGATGGGGTCGAACCGGCGGGCGTACTTGGCCCAGTCGTTGCCATCGGCAGCGAACGCGTGGAGGCTGCCTTCCCACTCCCAGCTAGTTCCTTGGTCGGCCTCGACCACCTTGGGCGCGGCGTCTTTGTACTTGGACGCGATGCGTGACTGGATGATGTCCTTCGGGTACCACGTGAGGTCCATGTGGTTATCCGCAGAAAGGTACTGGTACTCGACCTTTCCGTCGGCTGGAATCGCCACGTCCTCAACGCCACGCCGGCGTCGTGCGGTTGCGCCTAGTTTGTCCTCTCGAAGCACCATGGAGTTCCTCCTTGGCCGGGCAGCATGGCCTCGGCGCACCCATGCTAGGAGTGGCTCAAGGTACTGTCAATCAAGACGGCGGAATCTTCGCAGCGGCGTTTATTCTAGGTTCCGAACTGTGCGGGCAAACAATAGTTGCCACAGCCCGTACACGAGGATGATTGCCCCCACACCGCCCAGCGCGACCTGCGCGTTCGCGAATTCCGCGATCGCAGTGATCAACAGCACGGCAGGCGGCATGAAACCCGACATCATCGCGTTGAGCGCCATCACGCGCCCGCGCATGTCCGGGTCCGTGTACGTCTGGAGCGTCGCGATATTCACCGTGTTGCGCCCCGAATGCCCCATGCCGACGGGGATGAGCAGGAACAGCGAGAGCACGTACACATCCGAGAACGCGAACGCCATCATCGCAGCACCCCACAAGGTGAGGAAGCTGACCAATAGCAGTCCTTTGCGCTTGAAATTTCCAAGCGAGGCTGCGGTCGTAGACCCGATGAGCGAGCCAGCCCCAAAGAACGTGAATAGCAGGCCAACGCGGTCGACAGTGATGTCCAACACGTCTGCAAACAACGGCAACAGGTGTTGCAAGGGCTGACCGAACAGAGTGGACATCAAGGCGATCAGCAGCAAGCTGCGGATCGTGCGGTCCTTGGCTGCGTACTGGAACCCTTCCCGAACGGCACCCGACATGCCCCGCTTACGCGCAGCTTCGCTCGGGACAATCTTGGGGACGATGAAGAGCAAGGAGACGCCCGCTACGTACATCGCCGCGATACTTAAATAGGCCCACTCTGCGCCAGCCACCACGATGATGAACCCGCCCGCCGCCGGCATCACCGTCCGGGTCACGTTCATAGACATGGTATGGAGCGCGGTGGCGTTGAGTAGATGCTCACGCCCCACTAGATCACCGATGATCGCTCTTCGCGTCGGCGTGATGAACGTCATCACCGCCCCCTGACCGACGCCGATGATCGTCACGTGCCACCAGGCGAACCACGAGGACGCGAGGCCCACCGCCGTCACGCCCGCTAGCACGGCCATGATCACCGCGCACGCCTGGAGGATCGTCCGCTTCGACATCCTATCGGCCAGAGCTCCTGCGTACGGTGAGAGCACCAGCGAAGGCAGGTTATTGGCCGCAACAGTCAGGCCCAACACCAGCGCGGAGCGTTCCCCCAGGTCGTTGGCGCTCAGATCGAAGGCGACCCAGGGTCGCACTAGAACCGTCATCTGCATGGCTGCAAAGTACACAAACATCGCGCCGAAATAATTCCGGTGCGCCGGCACGACCAGCGAGTCGAACGTTCGTATCGACCGCAGCAAACGCGGCCGCTTGGAGCGATCGGTCTCGCCTGTTTCAGGGGTTTGCTTGTCAGGTGCCAATGCGGCGCCATCGTATCTCGTGAGCCATCCCATGACCACCAGCACGACTCCCCCTCAAAGCTGTGGTATCAATAGGGCCAACTTTTCTTCGGGAGGCGTGGCGTGATCCTCATCATCGGCGGTATGGGATTCATAGGTCTGAACACAACGGTCAGGTGTCTGGAGGTCGGCGAAAGCGTCGTCATCACCCAGCACAGCGCGAGTCGCATCCCCGATGCAATCAAGGACGAAGTGGGCAAGCGCGTCTTCATCGAGCGCATGGATGTCACCAATTCGTTCGAGGTTAGCGCGGTTTTCCGGAAGCACGCCGAGATCGACCGCATCATCAGTTTCGCGGCGCCGCCCGCGCGCGGAATCTCACCTGAGGTCGACTACTACGTCTACACCACCGGGCTGCAGAACACGCTGGAAGCAGCACGCAACTTCGGCGTGAAGCGCACAGCACTGGCGAGTTCCCAGTCCGTCTACGGGGGCCTAAAGTCAGGCCCCTACTTCGAGGATGCGCCCCTGCCCATCGAGTCGAAGTCGCAGATCGAGGCGCATAAGAAAGCCCAAGAGATCCACGCTTTGCACTACGCCAGCCGTGCGGACATTGAGGTCATCAGCCTGCGCATCGGGTCGATCTACGGTCCGCACTACTACAGCATGTTCCACCCCGGCGCTCGCATCGCCCACGCAGCCATCAAAGGTGAGGAGCCTGATTTCAGCGACAAGCCCGGCGGCACGATGAACCAGGATGACCCGACCGACTGGACCTACGTGAGGGACTTGGCCATGGGTATCCAAATGCTGACCACGGCTGAAAAACTCAACCACGGTATCTACAACGTGGGTTCCGGCAGAGGCTCGACTCTCAAAGAAACGTACGAAGCCATCAAGGCAGTCATCCCAGAAGCCAAGGCGAAAGCGTTGATCCCAGGGAAGACTCCCGGTCTCCCGGAGAATCCCGTGATGGATCTAACGAGGATCAACGCGGATACCGGATACGTACCAGCCCACAACATCGAGACGGGGTTCGCCGAATACGTCGAGTGGTTGAAGCACAACGCCCAGTAGGACTCGATCAGACTCAGGCTGCGGCCGGGATCACCTGTTCGAAGGCTTCACGGAGCTTTCCAGGTGATACCGGCTTGCTAAGGACGATGTCGACGGCTCCCGAGAATTCGCTGTCCGTAAGCATCTCAGCGAACCCGGTGAGCAGGATCACCAGCGTTCCGGGATGCATGCGCTTGATTACCTGAGCGAATTTGTCGCCGTTCATCAAGGGCATCGCTAGGTCAGTGACGACGAGATCTTTACTGGCCTTCCCAAGCTCCTCCAGCCCCTCACGCGCGGAATTAGCCACTACCACATCGTGACCTTCCGCTTGCAAGATCGCCTCGATAACTTCCAACACAGCACGGTCATCGTCTACTGCCAGGATATTCAACTTCCGTCCCTCAAGCAGGCCTGGTCCCTCGACCACGGCCACTGGCACCACGGCCTCTGTTAGGGGGAAGTCCAGCGTGAACACGGTCCCCTTGCCGACCTGACTTTGGATATCCATAGTGCCGCCATGCCGCTCGACGATACCGTGCACCAGTGACAGACCAAGGCCAGTCCCCTTTTCACCCTTCGTGGAGAAAAACGGATCCAAGCACCGCTTGAGTACCTCTTCAGGCATCCCGCCGCCAGTGTCGGCGACCTGGACTATCGCGCGACCGTTCTCTTCGCCTGTGTGGATCAGAACACGTCCCCCGCTGGACATGGCGTCTACCGCGTTGAAGATCAAGTTCGTAAGCACTTCGCGCATCGATGACGCGTCACCAGCGATGCGAGGATCGCCGTTCAGGTCAGTGTTGACCCGGACGCTAACTCCGTTTGCCTGCGCCTGGCCGCGCCACTTGGGCTGCGTTAGTGCAACCGTTTGGCTGATCAGCGTATTCAGGTCGATGGGCTCAGAGTCGTCGACCTGCTGCCGGGCGCGGTAGAACTCGCGTAGGCGACTCACCACGTGCGCCGCGTCCTGAGCCGCAGTGCGGATACCTTCCAGGTATCGCTTGGCCTTGGTTTGATCTGCCAGGATATTCGGCCTGACCATGAGCAGCTCGCTGAATCCCATGATGGGAGACAGGGCATTGTTGAACTCGTGGGCGATGCCGCTGGCCATCTGACCTAGCGCACGCAGCCGCTCGTGCTGGATCATCTGCTGCTGAGCCGTCTCCAACTCTTTGAGGGCCTGTTCCAACTGTGCGTTGGATTCACGCAGAGCGTGCTCTGCCTGCTTACGTTCCGTGATGTCGTGGATGAAAGCGTTGAACACGCGGACGCCGTTAACGATGCCCGGACTCATGGTCATCTCAGCCTCGAACTCATGCCCGCTGCGATGCATCGCTGCCATTTCGACCGGTCGGTTCAGAAGTGGCCATTCACCGCTGGCCAGGAAGTAGCGCAGTCCCCTCCGATGGTCCTCACGGGTCCTCGCGGGCAACAGGTGGCTGGCGAAGTCCTTGCCCAGCGCCTCGTCGCGCTTGGAACCGAACACTTCCTCGGCACGCGGATTCCAGTCGATGATCGCGCCATTGGCGTTCATGGCGACGAACGCGTCGTACGCCGTATCTACGACCTGACGGGCGCGCTCCTCACTGTCCTTCAGCGCGATCTCCGCGAACCTGCGCTCCTGGAGCTCTTGGGTCAGCTCACCCGTCTGCGTCTCGAAGCTCTCCTGAACACGCGCGACGGTTTGGTGCAATTCAGCCTCGGCTTGCTTCTGCGCCGTCACGTCGCGGATGACCACCAAGCGCCCTCGGCTCTTGGTCTCCGCCTTGTACAGGCGACTCATCCTAAGTTCGTAATGGCGGATTCCCAGTTGCCCAGGAACCTCCGCGCAGTTGATGTATGGCAGAGCAACGTGGTTGCCTACGTCGCCGAACGCAGAGAGCAATTCTGGCGCGGGCGAGCCCACTGCTCTATCAGCCTTCATCCCGGTGATCCGCTCGGCCGCGGGGTTCATGTCCACGACGTGGCCCGCCTCATCCAGGATCACGGCACCTTCCGTCATGCCTTCCATCACTGCGTCGCGCGCGATCGGGATCAAGCTCAATATGCGATACCGGAAGAGCGCCGCCCCCACCGCCGCACCACCGATGAGCCTTGCCATCGGGGTGGCGTCGAGTCCGTGCGGCAACACTCCTGAAAGAGTGATCAACATGCCGACGATGATGAGTCCGCCGGCGCCCGCTACCACGTACGACTGCCGTCGCAATGCGGATTGACGATTGCGTTGATTCGATACGAGAAGCCCCACACCTACACCCACCGCAGCGAGCGCGTAGAGTTCGTGCAGCCAGAGCATTGGCCCTGCGGACGTGTCCAGTAGCAGTAGCGCTGAAGTGGGATTGAGACCAACTTGGCTCCAGAACAAGCCATGAACTCCGTTGGTCCAAACCAACGCCATCATGATCAGCGGCTCGACCATGAGGAAGCCGAGGATGCGATCCGGCAACGCTGTCTGCCGTGTTCCGAACTGAACCACCAAGGCAAGCCAGGCGGTCGGGACGAACGCGGCACCCATGAATTGGATACGCAGCCACGCAAATTTGACGCCTGCGGAGTCGGACAGCAAGCTCATGCTCACAGCTAGTGAGCACCAAGCCGCAGCGGCCATGAGAGCCGCGAACGGGACTGATCCCGGAACGCCGCGACGCCATACCCCGACGACGGCCAATGCCGCCGCAGCTTCCGCAGCAACGATCAACGGGATCGCGAGTTGTAACTCGGACACGTTGTAACCTTTAGCCAGGACATGGCAATCAAGATATGGGTGTCTTCAGCACCCTCCATGAATAAGACTAAAGGTGCCCAGGCGTCCGCGCGTGGGTGTCAACCCGCAAATCGGCTTGGGGCAGATTTTGGAGACTCATATGACAGGGCCACTAATAGCCGAAACTTTGATACCCCGGATGGAAGGCCGAGCTTTCGAGATGCTGGCGGGCCAGGTGCTCCGGCTGGTCGCGGTCGAGGGCAAGCAGGTGGGGGATCTGACCGCTTCGAACCTCCACGACCATGACGAGCAGATGAACGTCATTTTCAGCACGACGATGAACGACCGTTCGGTGAGCCACGTCCGGCGCGTGTTCTCAGGCGCTCCGTACTTCAACGAGATGCTGACAATCGAGAACGATAACCATGGCGTGCATTGGCTGGGTGGCCGGTGCAATCGGTTCCTGTACCAAGCGATGGGCGCGCCGGATCACCGCAATTGCCATGACAACATCCTGGAGGCGGTCGCACCTCACTCGCTGACAGAACGGCAGGTGCAGCTCGACACGCTGAACGTGTTCATGAACGTTGTCTACGAGCCGGGTGGGACGTTCACGTTCGAGCCGCCGGTCATCGAGCAGGGCGACTACGTTGATTTCAGGGCGTCGATGGATCTGTTGGTCGCGATTTCGGCTTGCCCGAACGAGGGCGACCTGCGGGGCGAGATCAACGATTACGTGGCTAAGCCGCTGAAGGTGGAGATCTACGACGCGTAGGTCGCTGGCCTCCGGCCGCGGCAGAGACCTCGTGATAGCATTGGCTCAACCCTAGGCCCCAGGTAGCACCTATTGATCAAACCCGAACGAGCTAGACGTCGAATCTTCTTCGGCTGGCAGTTGGTAGCTGCGGGTTTCTTCATCCATATCCTTCATTCCTCTCTGCTATTCCTATCGCAGGGCGCCTATCTCATCGAGTTGCAAGCGGCGTTCGGCTGGAGTCGCAGTAGCATCTCCGGCGCCTTCTCGCTGCTGCGGCTGGAGTCGGGCTTCTTGGGGCCACTCCAAGGTTGGATGATCGATCGGTTCGGGCCACGTCCGGTGATGCGGGTTGGCGCGCTGATGTTCGGTCTGGGATTCATCGCCCTCGGCCAGATCCAGTCACTTTGGCATTTCTATGCTGCTCTGGCGGTGATCGCCATCGGGTCGAGTCTCGGTGGCTTCCTGACCATCCACACGGCTATCGCTCATTGGTTCAACCGCAAGCGGGCTCGTGCTATGTCCATCGGCTCTGCGGGCTTCGCGTCTGGCGCGCTGGTCGCGCCGCTGGTCGCGTGGTCGATGGTCGAGTATGGCTGGCGGACCACTGCGGTCATATCAGGTCTGTTGATCCTCGTCATCGGCATTCCTGGCGCTCAGTTCTTCAAGCGGTCGCCGGAGCACTACGGCATGCTGCCAGATGGCGACATGCCGGAGCAGTCGACAGCGCCAGGCGCTTTGCACGTCGATGACACCTCTCACCGAGCGACGACAGTGGGCGTTGAGACGGATTTCACGGTGCGTGAGGCGATGCGGGACCGTTCGTTCTGGTTGATCGCTATCGGTCACGGTACGGCGCTGCTGGTAACGGCAACTGTGCCTGTGCACTTGGTGCCTTTCTTGGTTGATCAGAACGGCTGGAGTTTGGCGGCAACGTCGTTCGTTTTCCCAGCGATCATGGTGATGCAAATATCCGGCCAATTCATCGGCGGCACGCTTGGGGATATGTACAGCAAGCGGTTCGTCGCTTCGGTGGCGATGCTCGGTCATGGTGGGGCCTTCATCATCCTGGCGTTCAGTTCATCGGCGCCTGCCGTTGTCGCTGCCATCGTGCTGCATGGCCTGGCATGGGGGTCACGCGGGCCGCTGATGATGGCGATCCGCGCCGACTATTTCGGTAGGCGGAACCTGGGCGTAATCGCGGGATGGTCGAACGGCATAACCATCACGGGAAGCGTCTTCGGCCCGCTGTACGCGGGCATCATGTACGACTGGCAAGGCGACTATAACGTTGCCTTCTCGACCCTGGGCGTTGCGACGATCATCAGCACTGTCTTCTTCATCGCGGCGAGGAAGCCACCTCCGCCGACCAGGGTTCTCTAGAACGAACGGCGGACGTCCGCCACTCCCATCTCGTCGGCGCGCCGGTAGAGCTCTACGACCGTGTCGCGGTCGGGGCAGTAGCGGTCGATGTCGTCATCGAGGTAGAGCCAACCGCCCTTGGACATCTGGTGGAAGTTGGAGCGGTAGACCGTGGCCTGCTTGGCCGCGACGTTCTCTTGGGTGACGCGGTCGATCTCGGGCGGATCGAGCGCCAACTCGGGGCGCTCGATGGTCGCTGGGTCGCGGAACACGTTGATCGGCTCACCACCGTCGCGGACGACCTTGATCTGGTCGCGCAGCATCTGGCGGTACGCGATGACGCAGGCGTCTGACACGCCGAGGTGCTCCTGCGTGCGGTCAGTGATCTCGCCCTGCTCGTACCAGGCCATCATGTCCTGGGCAAGCACGTTGTTGAGGATGTACTCGCCGTGCTCATCTTTCAGGGGAACCTCGGCGTAGGGGATGCTGTCCTGCTCTGGGACGCCGACCTCAGGCGGAAACATGTAGCAGAAGTACTGGATGTGCCAGGTGTGCGTGTCGTCGATGGGCACGCCAAGCTGGTAGGTCTGCCGGATGGTTCGCCTGCCAGGCCCGAAGGCCAGGTGGTACGGGAAGAGGATGGGGTTGGTGCCCACCCGCCACGTGGGGGTGTCCTCGGACTTATCCGAATCCAGGTTGGCCTTGGTCATCCCGAATTGGTTGTAGCGCGGCTCGTAGCGCTGGTATGCCCCACGCGCCAGTCTGCTCTCTTGGTTGGCCGCGGCCGAGTTGTAACGGGCCTTGGGGTCGTCGGTGAGCTTGCCCTGCTTCTCCAATGTGTACTGGAAGAACTGGCCATGAAGGTAGATGGCGTGGCCGAGGTCGCCGCGATTCTCCATGACCTGGAGCCAATTGCAGGGGAGTTGGTGGCCCACGATCTGCCGGAATCCGCCTTCTTTGACGAGCAGATCCCAGCGAGGGAGCAGGGGCGCGGGATCAGGGCCGAGGTAGGCCCAGACGAGGCCGCCCAACTCTTGCACGGGATAGGCCTGCGTGGTGATCTTGTCCTTGAAGGTCGACTCTGGGGGCTCTAACGGCGTGTCTATGCACACGCCGGTCGCGTCGAACATCCAGCCGTGGTAGGGGCACCGGAGGCCGTTCTCTTCAGGCATGCCGAACCGCAGATTCATGTTGCGGTGCGGGCAGCGCTGAGCGATGAGGCCCAGCGTCCCCGAGCGGTCGCGGAACAGCACTAGGTCTTCGCCCAGGATGCGCACGGCCTGCACCGGGTCGTCGTCCAACTGAGAAGTCGCCGCCACCGGATGCCAGTAGCGGCGCATCAACTCGCCCCCAGGGGTGCCCTTGCCCACCTGGGTCAGTAGCTGGTTGTCCTCGTGAGTCAGCATTCGAGCCTCCTAGCGAGCGATGCCAAAGGCTGCGCGCTTGACTGTCTCGTCGTCCGATGCGTTCAGACGTGCGGCGATCTTGGAGAGCATGTTGCCTGCGGCAGTTTCAGCCCAGAACCAGGACTGCAGGTCGTTGTTCTGAGTAGAGTCCCAGGACGTGGTGTAAGAGACAGCAGGGCCTGGCAAGACAGAGGCCACCGCGTCACCC
>JAQCEV010000033.1 GCA_027618515.1 Chloroflexota bacterium
GAGGGTGACGCGGTGGCCTCTGTCTTGCCAGGCCCTGCTGTCTCTTACACCACGTCCTGGGACTCTACTAGCATCGGCTATCGAGTCTCGATTCCATGCGCTTATCAATGAGGCACGGCGGGAAGCCTCTCTTGGGAGACTTTCTTTGGATCCGACTTTGTCTGACGCCGCCAGATATCACAGTCAACGCATGGGTACTTTGGGCTTCTTCGATCATGACGATCCTTTTAGCGGCCTTGACCCTACAGGTCGCGGCACGCTATTCGGTTACACATGCCACAAAGACTATGGGTCTTACACGACCACCGGGCTAGGCGAGAACATCTTCATGGTTAGAGGAGCGGGCTCCTTTGGTGGCGTGTCTCCCGAGCGCGAAGCCCGACGGGCATTCGACGCCCTCATGAACAGCCCTGGTCATCACGAAAACATCGTTGACCCTGGCTATGATCGTCAAGGAGTTGGCGTTTTCGTATCTCGCGGCTCAATTTGGGTTTCTCAAGAGTTCTGTTAGCTCCACCGCCACAATCTCCCATTGCTCCTTCACTGTGTTCCGCTGGTACGTTCTGACCTCCCCTAACCGGAGGTGAGGGCATTACGCTCCATGGATTCGAGATCGTGTGGGGATTCAAGCGCGATACAGGCACACGGCCACTCATGTAACGCGACGAGAGCTGGACCGTGGCGCTGCGGAAGACACACCGCCAGGAGCGCGGATGTGGGGGCGCAGGCGTGCGTGGCTCCCTCGCACTTACCGTCGCTACCGCTCACCCTCTGTCACCTTCGCCCCTCGCCCTCCACGGATCGTCGCGATCAGCAGTTGTTCCGGGTACTTCGTCGGGCGTATCCCCATGGCCAGCGCCTCCGATCCCCAACGCCGCGCGAACGCGTACCGTGGCTCTCTGCCTTCGTCCGAAAATCGAGGCCCCGTCGGGACCCCCACTCGCCTGATCCCGACGACCTCCAGTGCGAAGTGGAGACAGCGTTCCACGTAGTTGTTGGCGACCGACTCAGACGCGTGGGCGGGCAGGCTCTCCAACTCGATCGCGGGCCACAGGTGCCTATAGGCATCGGACTCCGCCACCATCTCAAGGTTTGTGGCAGACGACAGCGAATCCAGCCAAAGCAGCCGACCATCTTTGATGAGCGCTGCATCAACGGCCTCACGCACTGCGCGGCGGGCCGACACGCACGCCGCATACGTCATGCCGCTGCGACGCATGCCTTCAGCGTTGCTACACGCCCGCTCGAAACGCGCGCAACAGCCCGATATCTGCATCTGCTGGAGCACGAATCGCCCGTAGTCCAAGCGGTTCTCGCCAACTGATTCTTGAGTGGTCATGATGCGTTTCCAACCTCGCTTGATATGTCGCTCCTGTCTGCGATGACAGCGGTCCAATCTAGCCTGATCAAGCCTTGGATGAAGAGTTCATGAAACGCTTGCCCGCAGCGGGACAGCGGGAGATCGGTACGCTTTGAGAGTTCAGCGATCGACGGGTCGAGCGCACCGTCGAGCGCTTCCCACACCCGTGCTGCGTCCCCTTCGAGCGTTGTGGTTTCGGATCGATTCCACACGACTACGCCTGGCCCCGCGAGTTCCAGAGCGTGCGCCAGCGATCGACGTACCATCGCGTTCGCCCACGTGTCTTGCGCCGCCGCATCGGCGAACGCTCCGCCGATCCAGCGAGCGCCAAGTTGCTGGCATCGCGAATGAATCTCGGCGATGGCGGTCGTCACCAGGGAGAGCGATTCAATCCCCCATAGCTCACCTAGAAGTGATTCGTAGCGCGGGCCAGCCATGGCGTATTGGTCGAAAAGGTACTTGGTGTCGAAGTACGCGTACCCCGCTTCGGTGATGGCAGCACATGCGGCTTCGACGGCGCTTTCCCGCAGCGCAACAGCGGCGGCGAGATTGGAGTCGTGGGCCATCAGGAATAACCCGTCGAGGTACCTCACCTGCGCGTTTTGCGCTCGCCACCGCCCGATGAGATCGGCGACGCGTTGGCGACCGAGCACCTCTTTCACTCGCTCGCAGGCGTCCTCGTTCGCGATGGGCGTCCCGATGACCAGTCGCCACATCAACTCAAGATCGTCAGCATCCAGATCGGATGGCGCGAGATCGTCAGATGTCCGAAGCACCTCAGTGAAACGCTCGACAGTGCTCGAATGAACGTAGGAAACATCGATCAACGTATCTTCATAGTAGGTTGTACTCCCATATTCCATCACCGCCGGAATCGTGACTTCCGTGACCACATAGATGTCGTAGTCCGAGTTGGCGTGGGCAAGCCCAAGGCTCTGCGAGCCTGCTAATAGGACAGCGTCTGTTGCGGACAACTTCGTAACTCGCGACTCGATCTCACGGACGGGCAGGGCTATTGGTGCGGGCATGCCTCTCAAGACCTCCGGTTTTACTTCTGTCACCGCAACGTTCCAAATGCGAATGTGGCCGATCACATCGAACCTACGTGATACTCCGATAAGGTGTAGAACATCGGAGAGGTGTTCAGGAAGTACCGCGCAGGCACTTGCCGACGTTTGCTCGTGAGCGGTGTATGTCAAAGACACTCTGATGCAACCGACGCCCAAGAAATATACGGATGTACAGAGACTTAAAAACCTGTAATAATCGCATTGGAAAATAATCTACGATTCTGCCCACCGACCATCAATATCACTGGGCACCGGCTGGACGTGCTGATTGATAGCTACAGGTTTCCGTAGTCGCTTGCATGTGCTGAGCGAACCCAACGTTCTCCCGTTGGCGTCAGCGACGTTGTTCAACGCCGCCGGAAACAATGTCTATTCAGTCGCGTTGGGTTGGCTCGCGTACGACATGACCAAGTCACCGCTCGCGGTGGGAGCCGTGCTCGGGTTCCGTACGCTGCCCATGCTGTTCATGGGGCTGCTGTCGGGCGCGGTGAACGACCGCATGCACCGGCCAACTGTGCTCAGGTTGTACACGCTGTACTACACCGCGCTGTCCTTCGGATTCACCACGCTACTGTTCTTCGGCGACGTGCGCGTCGCTCACATGCTGGTGTACATGTTCCTGGTAGGCCTGGGGTTCGCATTCGGGCCTGCTGCGCGGCGTGCGATCTACGCTGACTCCGTCGAACGCCCCCACGTCGTAGATGCGCTAGCCGTCGACGCCACACTCTTCGAGCTCGGGCATCTCACGATGCCGGCGATCGTCGGCTTGGTACTCGCGACCTACGGCGCAGGCACGGCGTTTGCGCTCCAGGGCATCCTGTACACAGTGATGACCATACTGGCGTTCAGGGTCAACACTCCTCGCAAAGCCGTCGTACCGGGAGGGCATCCGCCGTACATCACCAGCATCAAAGAGGGCCTGTCGTACGCAAAGGGTGAGCCGGGCGTGCTCAGGATGCTGGAACTGGCGTCGTTCCTCACACTCCTGGGCGCCGACTTCGTCACGGCGCTTGTTTCAGTGGTCAGCGTGGAGGTATTCGACGCTGGCGCGCAGGGCATCGGCCTCATCCTTGCGGGCGTTGCGGCAGGCGCGATGGTCGGCCCGATCGCCCTACTCGCGTTGAAAGACTGGCTAGGCACCGTGGGCACGCTCGCGGGAAGCGTGGCGGTTCTGGGAGTCGCCATGATCGCGTTCGCGGCCGCTCCAACGCTTGGGCTCGCCATTGCCGCTTTCGTGGTGATCGGCGCGATGCTCCCGATACAGAAAGCGCTCACGGACGGATACATCCAGCTCGCAGTCGCTGAGGAATTCCGGGGCAGAGTCGGGAGCTTGACCCAGATGACCCGAGGCGTATCCAGCTTGTCAGCGTTGCTGGCCGGAGCCATGGCCCAGTTCTTGGGGGTGGAGATCGCGATCGCCATCGCAGGAGCGACTGTCTCTGCGGGCGCCCTCTGGTCGTTCCGCACCTTCAAGCGCTACGGTGTCGACGGCTGGTCGTAGGCCGAGTATGCTCCGCCTGTGGCTGACGACGACCAATACCTCATGATGGCGATGCTCAGCGGGCTCTTGGGGCTCGGTGTGTTGATGATCGGCGGGAATGCACAACCTCCGCATCTTGGGGTTGTACTCGCTGGAGCACCGCTCTTCCTTCTTGGGGCATATGGAACGCTGTTCTACTGGGCTCGCGGTCGGTTCCGCTAGCCTGGGTCGATGACCAATACCGCTGCCCGGAACAACGGTTGCACCGGCCCGACGCGCCTGAGCAATCCGTCGTCCAGTCGGTGCCCCAACCGCGTGAGCGGGTTATCGGCGTCTTTGAACAAAGGCGATGAGATAGCGCCCAGAGGTAGCGACGCAAGCCCGTACGGGTAGAACCAGAACCCCCTGAACGTCTGCTTGAACCACCTGAGGTCGGCTCGCGATATGGGCCGCTCGTCTTCCGTGTGATCGTCCCTGCTCATCAAGCGATAGAGCGCCCCCATAACGTTGGCGCCGAGTGGCTCGCGGAACACCATCGCGCCGCCCGCGTTCAGGTTGTCGTTTGCCAGCCGCAGCAACGTGGGCCGGAAGTCTACGTGGTGTAAGACGCCGCGACCGTAGATGAGATCGTAATGACCGTCTACCGGGTCTTCGGCGTTGAGCTCCTTGAACTCTAGTCTGCCTTCGATCGCTCGTACCTGTGCCTGCTCGACCTGGCGAGTTGAGATATCAGTCGCGAGCACCGTCGCGTCCGTCTCGCTGATGAGACGCTCCGCGACTCCACCGTTGCCGCAGCCCAACTCAAGCGCGTGGGCGCCCTTCGCTCGCTCAGCGACGGTGCGAAAGAACAAATCCTCCCCGTACTGTGCGTTGGGACCGCGAAATATGTGCCCAAATACGCGGTGGACCCATGGCCGTCCTTGAAGAGCGTCGTGTGTATCGTAGGAGTGGCGCTCCCTGTCTGATCGCTGCATGTCGTGTACCTCTGTTCAACTATTGCGAGCGTATCACGCCGCAGGCGCGCCGCACGAAGCCTGTGGTCGAGAACCGGACCGTCACTGAACCCGGTTGTGACCTAGAATTGCGCCTCGTACCATAGTTGACAAGCTGATCACTGGCAGGTTTTCCGTGCAGACCATATCCGCAGTTGACGCCGCACCGCGAGTGTCTCGCCCACAGTTCTTTGCGCGTGCCATCGAAGGCACATGGCTGGCGGCTGCCTTCTTGGTTCCACTGTTAGTGATGCACGAGGACTGGATGGTTGGCTTCATCCAGATGCCCAAGGTGTTCGCGTTGCGTTCGCTGGCTGTGGTGCTAGTGATTTTGCTCTCTTTCGAGTGGGCGTTTACCACCAACGTCGCAGGGCAGACCCGGCTGGACATAGTTGGGCTCGCCCGTCGTTCCTGGACAACTATCAGGAGCCATGCAGCGCGACTAGTGGTTTTCGCATCTGGCGCGGTCTTGCTGACAACGTTGATTTCCCTGCTTTTCTCCCCTGTGAAAAGTATCGGTGTGTGGGGAATCGACCCTGGATGGGATACCTACGGCCTCTTCAGTGTGATCCCTTACCTCCTCTACTTCGCGGTGCTCGCGGCAAGGCTGCGCTCTCGGGCGCAGATCGAGCGACTGATTTGGACGCTCACCGCAACGTCGATACTGATCAGCATTTACGGGATCGGCCAGCATTGGGGGATTGACCCGTTCCGGACGAATCCCGTGCTCGTGGACCGGGTAGGAATGACATTTGGAAACCCGATTTTCGGTGCGGCATATTTGATTATGACGATCCCTCTGACGCTCGCGATCTTCATGCCATTCAGCAACCGCATGTCTGCGCTGTCTCACGTGTGGATCGGTTCTGGATTGATCACGATTCAACTGACAGCTTTCACGTTTACGTTTAGCCGGGGCCCTTGGGTGGGTTTCGTCGTCGGCGCGTTGGTGTTCACGCTGGCGTTTGTTTTTGCGTTGGGTTGGCGCCAGATGAGGCGTCCTGCAGCCATCTTCGGTGTAGCGCTCATATTCGTGGTCTTGATGAACGCGATCCCCGTTCAAGAAGCCCCGGAGAACAACCCCACGTTCGGGCAGACCGTAGGGTCAATCGCTCCTGACGTGGCAGGTGGATTAAACAACCGTTGGACGATCTGGAAGACCGCACTGGATGTCTACACATCTGTACCGTGGGTGGACACCGACCAATACCCAGAGATTCCTGAGCTGTCGGTTCGCTGGCTTCGGCCCATCGTTGGCTATGGGCCTGACATGTTCGGGTACGCCTATCCGCTCGCAGGTGACACCGTATACACCCGAGAATTGGCCAGTCACGGGCACAACTTCATCGTTCACAATCTCATTGAGATTGGCCTCTTGGGCGTTTCGGCATACATTTTCCTCTTCGCGGCCGCGGGTACCATGCTCTATCGGCTGCTGAGAAACGCGCGCAGGGGTCGTTACCCTGCCTGGTTCACCTATCTCGTCGTTGCCATGACATCAGTACTTGTCGCCCGCGCCGTCGAGCAGATACCAGGTAAAGCGCAAGTCGCTGACCTGCACCTGATGTGGATGCTCGCGGCGTTCGTCGTCGCGCTGGTTGCGATAGCGCCCAGCGCCCAAACAGCTTCTGAGCGTTCCCGTCCGACTTCGGCCACCAGGCGGAGGCCCCGCCGAGAACGCCGTGAGCAATCCACTCAGGCGCTGGCCGGGATTTCGATCCCGCGCGTTGTACTCGCAGGTTTCGCCTCACTCTTTGCCCTGGTGCTTTGGTCGCAGACTATCGTAAATCAGATACAGGCAGCGGTCGTCGCGACCGACGCCCAGATTGCAGTCCGTGACGGACGTACGCAGGACGCGATTGATCTGAGTTTGAAAGCCATCAGCATTGCCCCATCAGCACCGATTCACAAGATCAATCTGGGCGAGACTTACTTTCAACTAGCGACGCAACCAAGTAGACCCATTGACGAGCGTGTGGATTATTTTCAGAAGGCCTATGTACTGGCCAAGGAAGTGGCAGAGCGGAACCCGATGGACCATCGCGCATGGTCGCGGTCTGGCGAGTATCAGCGTGAATTGGCGGTGTTGATACCTGCGGACTCAACACAGGCTGTCTACGATAACGACGTGCTGGTGCATCTCATGCCAGGCTTCTGGCAGGCGCGGACCGCTTTAGCGTGGGCCTACGTGCGGGTCGGGGAGTTTGATTCGGCATTGGAGGCCGTACAAGCAGCCAAGGACATCCGTGTCCTCGAGTCGGCCGGAGCGCATCTGGCCTATTACATCCAAGCCACTGCACTGGCGAATCTTGGTCAGGTTGACGACGCACGCGCGGCCGCGCACTGTTCGCTGAGCTACCATCCCACGAACCAAACACTCGATCTCCTTAGGAATCTGGGGGAGGAGATAGGGAGCGAATACACCCTTACTCCGGCAGACTTCACTATGTGCCCAGAGCAGACTCCGACAGGTTAGAGGGCGAGGCTGAATTGGCAGACGACACCAACATCCCCGATGACGCCGACCTGGCGGCGCGTTCCGGCTACAAACGTGCGTACGACTTAGCCATCCTGGCTGGCGCCCACCTGTTTCCACCGCTGACGCTGCTTTGGCTCATGCTCTGGATCGTTATTCCCTTGCTGATCTGGCTTGAGGATCACGGGCCGGTGTTCTATGGCCAAGATCGCATGGGTAAGGACGGCAAGATTTTCAGAGTTCTGAAATTCAGGACGATGGTGCCGAATGCCGAGGCCATGACCGGCGCGGTTTGGGCCGTAGAGGACGATCCTCGTATCACGAAGGTCGGCCGGTGGTTGCGGGCCTCCGCACTGGACGAGCTACCGCAAGTGCTCAACATCCTCAAAGGCGACATGAGCTTCGTAGGCCCGCGCGCCGAGCGACCCGAACTACATGCCCAATTCGTCGAACGAGAACCCCTGTTCGCTGAGCGGATACGCGTGCGGCCTGGCCTCACGGGGGTTGCTCAAGTCAACGGAAGCTATGATCTTCCCCCGGAGGAGAAGATCAAATACGACCTTCAATACATGCGGACGATGAGCCCGTGGGTAGACACTAGATTGATGCTGGCGTCGGTGGTGAATACGCTGCTGCGCCGCTGGGATCGCAAGGAACACTAGACACCAATGAAGATATTGCTAACGGGAACCGCCGGATTCATCGCCTCAAGAGTGGCCCACATATTGCTGGACCGAGGCGACGAGGTTGTAGGCCTCGACCTGATGAATGACGCCTACGATCCCCGCCTCAAAGTCTGGCGTTTGGCTCAGCTTGAGGATCGACCTCGGTTCCATTTCCACCGCACGGACATCTCTGATCGCGCCGCTCTCACGGAGGTCGTGACCGAAGCTCAACCTGACGCCGTGATCAACCTCGCGGCAAGGGCAGGGGTGCGGCAGAGCATCGACAACCCCTGGGTGTACTACGAAACCAACGTGGTAGGCACGCTCAATCTGCTGGAGCTTTGCCACACCCTTGGCATCCCCAAGTTCGTGTTGTCGTCGACTTCCAGTGCGTACGGTGACCAGACTACGCAACCGTTCACCGAGGACATGCCAACTGACCGTCCGCTGTCACCGTACGCGGCCTCGAAGAAAGCCGCCGAGGTTCTCGCCTACACCTACCATGACTTCTACGACATTGATGTCACTGTGTTCCGGTACTTCACCGTTTATGGGCCCGCAGGCCGCCCTGACATGAGCATCTTCAGGTTCATCCGCTGGGTCGACCAAGGCCTCCCCGTGAAAGTGTTCGGCGACGGCCAGCAACGCCGAGACTTCACGTTCGTGGAAGATATCGCCCGTGGCACCGTCGCGGGGCTGACCAAGGTGGGCTACGAGATCATCAACCTGGGTGGTGATGGCCCCGTCTCCCTGCTCCAACTCATCGCAATCATCGAAGAGAAGCTCGGGAAGAAGGCGAATATCGCCTTCCAGCCGCCGAACCCCTTGGACGTAGCAGCCACGTGGGCTGACATCTCCAAGGCGGAACGCCTTCTTGGGTGGCGCCCTGAGTCAACGCTTGAGCAGGGTGTCGAGGCAGCGGTCGAGTGGTATCGCGAAAACCATGCGCTTGCGACATCTGTCGAGTTGTAGGGCGGTCGGCAAGCAACCGTGACCACACAAAACATCTACCAGGCAGCCATCGTCGGCTGCGGACGCATCGGTACCGCGACCGGCGATCCCGCCCTGGGGCGCTCCCGCATCAAGAGCCACGCCGACGCCTACCTTGCGTTGCCGAATGTCGACCTAGTGGCGCTCTGCGACCCGGACGAAGCGGCGCTGGCCCGCGCGTCAGACGCATGGGGGGTCTCCGCAACGTTCAACGATGTTGCGAGCTTGCTCGCAACGACGACCCCCGACGTCCTCAGCGTGTGTGCTCCGCCCAGCGAACACGTGGGCATCTTGCGCCTCGCTATCCAAGCCGGGGTGAAAGGCGTGCTATTGGAGAAACCAATAGCGCCGGATCTGGCGTTCGCCCGCGAAGCCGTCTCCTTGGTTGAGTCGTCTGACACGCGCGTTGCCATCAACTACACCCGGCGTTTCCCGCCCGCGTACCGCGCAGCGATCGAGGACGTTCGCTCAGGCGCGATCGGCCGCGTGCAGCACATCCATGGCATCTACACCAAAGGCATCGTCAACAACGGCTCACATATGATCGACCTACTGAGAGCGATGCTCGGCGACCCTGTGCGCGCCGATGTGCTGCCAGGTGGCTGTGACCGGGACTTAGCCGATCAGTCGGTCGCGGCACGGCTTAGCTTCACCGACGGTGTCGAGGCGTGGCTAGCTGCTGCGGACGGATCCGCATTCAACATCTTTGATCTAGATATCCTCGGAACCGAGGGCCGCATCGCGTTCACCGACCTAGGGCACTTGGTCCAGCGATTCACCATCGATGACACGCTAAACGAGCACGGCTTTAAGCAACTGTCGCCTTTGCCTGACCCACAACCAACCCACCTAGCCGACGCGGTTCGGTACGCGCTAGGCGACCTTATCGACTCCATCGAGGCAGGGCGTGAACCCCTCTGTACCCTGGCCGACGGCTACGCCGCGCTGGAGATCGCACTCCGCCTGAAGGACACCCCATGAGCGATGAGAAGCTGGCGCTACTAGGCGGCTCGCCCATCAACAGCGAACCGTGGCCCGAGTCCAACACGATTGGCGAGGAAGAAAAGAAAGCCGTCATGGCGGTGTTGGACTCCGGGGTGCTCTCCGGGTTCCGCGCTGTCCCGGGCGAGGATTTCTACGGCGGTCCGCAGGTTCGAGGGCTCGAAAGCGAATGGTCCGCCTACTTCGGCGCAAGCCACTCCGTAAGCTTCAACTCACTCACGTCAGGTCTGTTCGCGGCCGTCGGCGCCTCCCGCATCGGGCCTGGTGATGAAGTGATCGTTTCGCCGTACACCATGGCCGCTTCCGTCACCTGCGTCGTCGCGTACGGCGGCATCCCCGTGTTTGCCGATCTAGACCCGGAAAGCTACTGCCTCGACCCCGCCTCAATCGAGGAGCGCATCACGCCGCGTACCAAGGCAATCGTCATCGTTCACCTGTTCGGCTACCCCGCTGACATGGATCGCATCATGGACATCGCCAGCCGCCACCACTTGACCGTTATCGAAGACTGCGCCCAGGCCCCGGCAGGCCAGTACCGCGGTCGCTACGTCGGCACTATCGGCCACATCGGTGGATTCAGCCTGAACCGCCACAAGACTATCCAAGCGGGTGAGGGTGGCATGATGATCACCGAGGACCCTGAGCTTGCGCTGCGCATGCAACTCATCCGGAATCACGGCGAAGTGACCGTCGAGGCTTTTGGTCTGGAAGACGTGGCCAACACCTTTGGCGGCAACACCCGCATGACCGAGATGGAAGCGGCCGTCGCCCGCGAGCAACTCAAGAAGCTCGATGGGCTCAACCAGGCTCGCATCACCCTCGCTCAGCACCTCGACACCTGCCTAGCTGAAGTGCCAGGTATCGAACCCCAGCGCGTCCAGCACGCCGACGACAAGCACGTCTACTACCTGTACACCATGCACTACGACGAAGCGGTCGTCGGGCTCCCCCGTGACCTGTTTGTCGAGGCCGTTCGCGCTGAAGGCGTGGAGCTCCGCCAAGGCTACGTGAAGCCGATCTACCTGGAGCCCATGTTCCAGCAGAAACGAGCCTTCTCCAAGGGCCAATTCCCCTTCGCGTCAGAATTCCATGACGCCAACGTCTCCTACGACAAAGGCATCTGCCCGGTTACCGAGGCCGCGTATGACCATGAACTGATCTTCGGCAGCTTCGTGCGGTGGCCCCTCACCGAAGCGCACATGGACCAGGTCGCCGACGCCTTCAAAAAGGTGATCGCCAACCGTGACGCGCTGCTCGCGGCCAAGGCCAAATAGATGGCCCGCATCCTCGCCGCTGCTGGCGATCCAGGAGGAGCCGCAGCGCTGCTCCCCGTCATGCGTGCCCTCGTCGACGCTGGCCACGAGCTAACGTCGGTCGCTGGGCAACCCGCCGCACGCATGTTCGCTGACGCTGGTTTCGCTTGCGTTCGCTCCACCGGCTCGTGGGCCGACCACACTGCCATGGCTGACGCCACTATCGCCTCCAACAAGCCTGACCTCGCGCTCGTCGCCACCGGCATGCTCGCAGGCGTAGACGCCGCGCTGGTACGGACCGGCAAGCGCGCGGGCATCCCCACCGTTTGCGTGCTCGACGCGTGGGTCAACTATCGCGAGCGTTTCATGGGCCCCAACGACACGATGATGCTCCCGTCCGCGATACCTGACCTTATCACCGTCATGGACGACTTCACGGTACGCGAGATGGTCGACCTAGGCTTTCCCCCCGCGATACTTCGCGTCGTGGGCCAGCCCGCATTCGACGCCTGGGTCGAGCGTTCCTCGTCTCCTGCCTGGGCCCGCATGCGAGATGACGCCCGGCGCGAACTCAGCGTAAGCGACGACGAGCGCCTCGTCGTGTTCTTCTCGCAACCGCTGGACAACGACTACGGCTCACCAGGCTCGCCCCGTTACCGCGGCTACGACCAGCGCACGGCCTTCGCAGCACTCCAACACGCCATTGCCAACCTAGACCCCCGCCCCCGCCTCGTCATCAAGCCTCATCCGCGCGAACCAGTTGGCGCTTATGAGCAAGTGGAGGCAGGGGCCATCGACGCCTACCGTGTGGTACCTTCCCAAGGTCAAACGATAGGCACGGACTCGCTCACGGCGGGGGCCGACCTATTGGTCAGTATGACCTCCGTCACACTGGTGCAGGCGATGCTGGCTGGCACTCCGATCATCAGCCTCCAGCCAGACCTGGGTGTCGAAGACACCAACGTCCTCGGCAGGATGGGCATAAGGCCCCCGGTGACCGACGTTTCGGCGCTTCCGCAAGCGATCATGAACGCTCTCGGAGCGGGCGCGCAGGACGTCCAGTCGCTCCTGCCCGAAACGTGGACCGACGGCAAGTCGACCGCGCGCACCGTGGCCGCGATTGAGCATCTAGTGAAGGGTTAGTAGCGATGGCGATCGAATTCCTCAGCGGTGAACACATCTACCTTCGTCCTCTGACCGAGAACGACGTCAACGGGCCGTACCTCAAATGGTTCAACGACCCCGAAGTTTCCGCCGCCAATGGTCATCACTATCGGCCGTTCACCAAAGACGAAGCCCTCGCCTACGTCCACCGCGCGGCAGGCGCCACTGAAGAGATCGTGCTCGCCATCGCCGCCCGTGACGACGACCGCCACATAGGTAACGTCACGCTGAAACGCATCGACGCTATCGCCAAGTCCGCCGAGTTCGCCATCGTCATCGGCGACAAGACCGCGTGGGGTAAAGGCTATGGCAAAGAGGTCGGTCGCCTCGTGCTTGACCACGCTTTCAACGAACTCAATCTCCAGCGTGTCCACTGTGGCACCTACGAGACCAACATCGGCATGCAAAAGCTTGCCGCGTTCCTCGGCATGCAGGAAGAGGGCAGGCGCCGAAAAGCCGCCTTCAAGTCCAACCGCTACCTGGACGTTATCGAATACGGTGTACTCCGCGAAGAGTACCTAGCGACGAAGGCACAATGAAAACCATCGCACTCCTAGCAGTCCGCACCGGTTCCAGCCGACTGCCTGCCAAAGCTCTACTGCCCATCCTCGGTAAGCCCATGCTGGAACGCATGATCGAGCGTGTCCAGCGGGCCACCGCCATCGATGAAGTCGTCATCGCCACCACTGAGCGTCCCGAAGACGACCGCATCGAAGCCCTAGCCACTCGCCTTGGCGCTGGATGCTTCCGTGGCTCCGAAAACGACGTACTTGGCCGCATGGCCGGAGCGGTCGAGGCCGCGCACTGCGATCGTGTCATCGAGTTGCTAGGGGACAACCCCCTCGTCCACGCTGACATCATCGACGAAGTCGCCGCGTTCTTCGAGTCTGGCGCCTACGACTACGCCGTCAACGTCACCTACGAGCAACCCAACGCCCCCGCCGGCGCTGCGCGCTTCCCCATCGGCGTACGCGTCGAGATCTACAAACCGGACGTCATCCTCCAGTGCGCCGCCGAGACCGATGACCCGCGCAACCGTGAGCACTCGACGTCATACATCGGCGAGCATCCCGAGAAGTTCAAGCTCGGCTACTTCGAGGCAACTAACCGGTGGGCTTCGCTCAACGAGCCCAAGATGACCTTCGCGGTCAACTATCAGCAGAACTTCGATTTGATCCAGGCCATATTTGAGGCCTGCTATCCTCAGGATGAGAACTTTTCCTTGCAGTCCGTAATGGCGCTGCTAGAGGCAAAACCCGAACTTCTAGGCCTCATGGGAGCCCCGAGGTCGTGAAGCCGCTCTCGTGGAGCCATCGCAAGCTATGAACAGACCGGTCATCACTGTCTACGTTGTCTCCCACAACTATGGCCGGTACCTTACCCAGGCCGTCGAAAGCGTCTTTGCCCAGACTCGTACGGACTGGGAACTCATTATCATCGACGACGGCTCGAAGGACGACTCTGCAAAGCTCGCTGAGTCCCTCCGCCAACGCGAGACTGACCGCACGCGAGTCGTCGTGCATGGCACGGCCATCGGCCTCCAGAAGAGCGCCAACGAAGCCCTCCGCCTCGCGCGCGGCAAGTACATCATCCGCCTGGACGCGGATGACTACTTCGACGAGAACGCGCTCCTCGCTCTCGCACACCACCTGGACACCCACGACAAGACCGCGTTGGTCTACCCCAGCTACGTCTACGTTGACGAAGAGGGCACCCAACTCGGTGTCGAACACCGTTGGCGGCTGGGCCTCGACACGTTGGTCTTCGATCAACCTGCCCACGGCGCGTGCACCATGGTGCGCAAGCGTGTTATGAAGGCCATCGGCGGCTACGACGAAGCCCATGATCGACAGGACGGCCAGGAGCTGTGGCTGAAGGTCGTCAACCGCTACGAGGTTGCGCAGCTCAGCACCCCACTCTTCTACTACCGCCAGCACGGCGCGTCGCTCAGCTCCGACCGCACTGAGCTCCTTAGCGCGCGTGCCCGAATCAAGCGTGCCTTAGTGGAGCGCAACGCCGGTGCGGTCGCACCGCGCATCCTCGCGGTCGTCAGCGCCAAGAACACCTACCGTGACATGCCCAACATCGTCCTCAACGAGATCGCGGGAAAGCCGCTGATCGCCTACACGCTGGATGCTGCGGTAGCCGTTCCATCGCTTGACCGGATTCTCGTGTCGACCGATGACCAGGCGGTGGTCGACTACTGCACCGCGAACTACCCGTGGGTCTCTGCGCGCGTTCGCTCTGCCGATCTATCGGCCCGGACGGTCACAGAACATGACGTTCTCAGGGAGTCCGTAGGCGCGGCCGAGGAGATGGACTTCTGGCCCGACATCATCGTGCACCTCAGTGTCCACAACCCCCTGCGGCACCCCGAACAGATACAGAAGGGCATCGACACCCTCCTGCTCTACGACGTTGATTCCGTGATTAGCGTGCACGAGGATCAAGACCTCTATTACGTACACGGAGAACGTGGGCTGGAGCCCGTGAACCCCAATATGCACCGCAAGGTTCGCGTGGAGCGAGAGGCGTTATATGAGGGCAACGATGTCCTCCACGTACACTGGCGAGACTCGCTCGACGAGATCGCAGATTTCAAACCGAAGGTTGGCCATATCGTCGTCCCACGCTGGGATGGATTCCAGATCAAGTCCCAGCAGGACGCGTGGCTGGCCGAGCAATTGATCATATCCAGGAACGCAGGGCAGCCTTTGCGGCCGCGATCCTGGAGCAACTAGCCCCCTCGCTAAGGAGATGCAAATGGAGATCGTCGCCGAGATCGGGATGAACCATGAAGGAAATTTTGACCTGGCCTATGAACTCATTCGGCAGGCGAAGCTCTCTGGAGCGGACGTAGCGAAATTCCAGTTCGGTTGGCGTGACCAGCCGGGCGAGATCAACCAGATCGACGCTGAACGCGCCATCCAACTTCGTAGCTGGTGCGACTACCTGGGCATCGAGATGCTCGCGTCGGTCATCAATGATGGCGCGCTCGATCTCGTGCAGGAAGCCAAGCTCACTCGCATGAAGGTCGCATCGCGCACGGTTATCGACCGCCCCGACTTAGCCGAGCAAGTCATCGCCCTAGGCAAAGAGACGTTCGTGTCGTTGGGCATGTGGGAAGGGCAGGATTGGCCCTTCGGCCCACCCTCAGACAAGCTGCACTACATCTGGTGCCGCTCCAAGTACCCCACGTACCCCCAAGACATGGTCAACGTGCCTGGCCAGTACTCTGCAGACGCCTACTACGGCTACTCTGACCACTGCCACGGCATCTCCGCCTGCATGCTCGCGATCTCCCGTGGCGCTCAGTACGTGGAGAAGCACTTCACGTTGAATAAGAGTTCGCAGGTGATCCGCGACCACACGCTCAGCGCGACTCCGGACGAACTGCGACAACTATCGCAACTCGGTGGAGAGGTCGCCAAGCTCGTCACGGCCATCGACGCGGGGCGATGAGCGTGACCAACACCAAAGAGCGCTGCCTGTTCAGCGCACCGTTCGACTTCCTTCCTGACGCAACACTGGCCGCCTACCGCGAACTCATGGACGTGGAGTTCGGTGAGATTTGGCTCCCGGAGGAACTCGAAAAGCGTCCCGATATCACCGTTTGGGTGCCCAACCCCGGCCAGAACTTCACCGTGGACGACGCCATCCTTGATCGGCTCCCAGCTCTCAAGGTGATCTCGACACCATCGACCGGCCGGAACCACATCAACGAACTGGTGTGCCGCGAGCGTGGCATTGAGGTGTTCAGCCTCCAGGACGACCGGCCAACGCTCGATTCGATCGCCGCCAGTTCTGAGTGGACGTTCCTCCTGTTGATGAACGCGCTGCGTCGGCTGGATTTCGCCGTGAATGAAGTCACTGAGGGGCGCTGGCGTACCCGTGAAGATATGTTGCGTGGCACCGAGCTATCAGGCCTGCAGGTGGGGATCGTTGGCTTCGGACGCAACGGTTCGCGCATGGCCCGCTACTGCGCCGCATTCGACGCGACCTGCGCCACCTATGACCCCTACGTAGATGCGCCAAGCGTCCCAAGTTGGCCGCTAGACCGCATCTTCGCCGATTCCGACGCAGTGGTCGTCTGTTGCACGTTGAGCCCAGAAACTCACGGCATGATCGGCACCGACCTCCTTCGATCAATGAAGCGCAACGCAGTCTTCGTCAACACGTCACGTGGCGAGGTCGTGGTCGAGCAGGAGTTGGCCGACATCGTGCGCGAGCGCCCCGATCTGCGCGTGGCTGTGGATGTCATAGTCGGCGAAGTCACCAACACCCACGACGAGTCCCCCCTGTTGCCTTTGCACCGCGAGGGGAAGGTGGTCGTAAGTCCGCATATCGCGGGCGCCACCGTGGAATCCCAATCCAAGGCCGCCATCGGCGCGCTGAACGCGCTGAAGCGCTTCTTCGCGGCGGGCGCGACCGGATAAAAACAGCTTTCCCATGTGGCACCTGCTCAAAGTCGCGCTCAAGCAAAGTCCCTGGCTGGTCGTTGCCACGGTCGGCCTGAGCATGTTGATCGCCCTTCTCGAAGGCGTTGGGCTGGGCCTCATCCTCCCCATCGTGGAAGGCATCGGCACCCCTGAACACGTTGAGCCGGGCCATGTGCTGTCGCAGGCCATCTTCGACTTTGTCACGTGGGTTGGGCTTCCTTTTTCAACCACGGTGCTGGTGCTGCTCGGCTTGGTGCTTTTCGGGCTGCAAAGCCTGCTCATTCTGACCAAATCCATGACCATCCTCTACCTACGAGCACGGGTCGAGGTGGCTGTCCGGGCAGAACTGTTTGCTAGCTTCGTCGCGACCAGAGTGGCGTATTTCGATGACCAACGCTTGGGGCGCCTGTCGAATGCAGTCGTCTTCGAGGTCTCCCGGACCGGTGCCGCGTTGGTGCATGTCATGGAAGCCACGGTGACGGCGATCCTGGTAGCAGGCTACTTCGTGGTAGCCGCACTGATCTCCTGGGAACTCGCCCTGCTTGCCCTTGTCATCATCGTCGTCGGTGGAACCGCCACCCGCCGGACGGCAGCCCTGCGACGTCGAGGCCGCCAGATCACCATCGCCAACGCCGAGATGGAGTCAACAGCCGTTGAGTACCTGTCGGCTATCCGCGAGGTGAACGCGCTCGGGCTCAAAGCGCATGCAACCGACCTGTTCGCGGGCGCTGCAATGCGAGCAGGGCAAGAAAGCTACGGTGCAGAGCGTTTCGTAGCGGCTTTCAGGCTCGGATATGAACTCAGCGCGGTGGTAGTGACCGCGACCCTGCTAGGGGTCGGCGTATTGATCCTAGAGATCGAAGCTGCAGCGACGGTCGCGTTCTTCGTTCTTCTATTCAGGCTAGCCCCGCGTTTGGTCTTGCTTCAGAACCTGCTCTACAAATTCGTGTCTGCTCAACCGGGGTACGAAGAGGTACGCCACTTGGCTGACGAGGCGAATCGCCAGATTGTCCCGAATCCGGGCGCAGGCAACTCGGCTGAACTCCAGGAGAGCATCGAACTCAAAGACGTAGCATTCAGCTATGACGGTCAGACCAACGTGCTTGAAGGCATGAACCTAGTGATCCCACGAGGCACCACCGTCGGGATCGTCGGGGTGTCCGGTGCGGGCAAGTCGACCCTCGTAGACCTGCTGCTCCGACTAGCTGACCCCACGAGCGGGGCGATCCTTGTCGATGGCACCGATCTCCGGGATCTCGACGTGAATTCCTGGCGGTCGCTGATCGGCTTCGTTGGCCAAGAGACTTTCTTGTTCCACGATTCGATCCGGCACAACCTGGAGATGAGCAAGCCCGGCGTCAGCGCCTCCGCCGTCGCTGTTGCGGCGAGCCGCGCCGGTGCGGTGGAGTTCATCGACAGGCTACCCGCTGGCTACGAGACGGTCGTCGGCGAGCGCGGCGCTATGATTTCAGGCGGGCAGCGACAGCGACTCGCCCTGGCCAGGGCGCTGATAAGGGATCCCGAGATTTTGCTGCTCGACGAGGCCACCAGCGATTTGGATTCAATCTCCCAGGCGTTGATCCAGGAATCCATCAGGGAGATGCACGGACATCTCACCGTGATCATCGTCGCCCACCGCCTTTCTACTGTGCGCGACGCGGATGTCATCATTGCGCTAGACGCCGGAAAGGTCGCTGAGAGCGGCACCCACGATGAGTTGATCAGGCTCGGCGGGATCTACGCTGAGTTCTACGCCACGGAATCGAGGGACTCGTGAGTATCGAGCCCATGGCGCTGGTCATCGTCGACTCTGGCGACCCCGTGGTTGACCGCGCCGCGCTGGCCAGCCTCGCCGCCAGCGCGGTCACCGTGCTTTCGTTTACGCAATCGCAGGGCACCGTGGCCGCAGTGGTCGCCGCGCTCGCGTCGTCCGGCCACGTCAGCATCGAGAGCGGCGCTCCGTCCGTGGACGAGGTCGCACCAGAAGTCGCGGAACGATTCTTGGAGCTACTCGCCCGGGTACCTCGTGATTTCAAGCTTCGAGACAAGCCCCTAACCCACACTTGGGAGTTCGGCAACGACGCGTCGCTGTGGTGGCTGCACGAGCTTTCGGGCAGACGATCCGACATCTACCCGCTATTCACCCGGCTGTGCCAGCTAGAAGTGGCGCGCCAGGCACTCCTCCGTACCGGAGCAACCCAGGTGACCCTCGTCTCCAACGACAAAGCTTTCTCCGACGTGGTTGCATCGCTTTGTGGGGTTCTTGGGATCGGTTATCGAAGGACTGCTGCTGAGAAGCCGAACGACGGCATGAGCTACAGGGGAATCCTCACGCGACTCGCCCTTTGGTCGGGTCGCACCCTGGCGCAGACGTTCCTGGCCAAACTGCTCACTCCTAACACCAAGCCAGTGCGCGCGCTGCCGGATGAGCGCCCATCCCCGATCTGCTGTTTCCACACGCTGTACCCCAGCTTTTTCATCAGCACCAACGGCGCGATGGATGAAAAATTCCACCGCGTTCCCAACCTGATCGCCTCCCACGGCGTCACTCCGTTCCTCGCAGTTACGTTCGCGGCTGATGACGGTCACCAGCACATGACGATGGGCGCATACCTGAACGCGTGCCTGATGCTGCGGCGCAAGCCAAACTTCAACGACGTACCCGCACGCCTGGTGGACCGCGACCTACCGTGGCTTGGGCTGTTCGTGGGCCTGGTGAAGGGTGCAAGTGCCGCGCTCAAGAACGCAGGGCTCGAGCGAAACAGCGCATTTCGTGACCAATGGCGCCTCGGCGACGTGGACATCTTTCCACTCATCCGGCCTGAGTTGCGCATGGCCGCGTACCGCACCCCTCGCTACCTCATGCACCTTCGCCGCATGCAGGCGTCCATCGACACCATTGCTCCTGACTCCGTGACCAGCGCGCTCTTCGAATTCCCCTACGGCAGAGCGACTTCCATGGCCATCGCAACCTCGCGAGCCAAGCCCTTGAACATCGGCGTCCAGCACGGGCCCACGGGGCGTAAGCTCATGTATCGATTCGCGGCAGGCGAACTCGCTCCCTCTGGCGAGGGCAGGGGCCCGCAGCACGTCCCCATGCCTGACCACCTGATCCTTGAGAGCGAAGAGGCCCGCACGGTGCTCAGCTCCTCGGGGTACCCGCTGGAGCGACTGCACGTGCTTGGCGCCCCACGACTGGACGCGCTTGCCGATGCACCACGATGGGGTGGGCAAAGCACGCCTGCCAATGCCTCTTCAAGTGGGCCCATGAGGATTCTGGTCATCTTCGGGGGAACCGACGGCGGGCAGATCATGGGAACAATCAGGCCCGTGCTCACCAGCGCCGAACACTACCACTTCATCTTGAAGCCACACCCGCGCTCCAGCGTCCAGGCTGAGCAGATAGAGCGGTTCTTGTCTGCCGGACAGACGGCCTCCCGAGGCTCCACGCATGAGATCGCGTCCGGCGATATCTACCACCTGATGCCAGACGCTGACGCCGTGGTCACCACGTACTCATCAGCCGGCATGGAGGCCGCCGCCCTAGGCTACCCAGTCGTGACCCTGAACCTACCCGACTTCGCGTCCCCCAGTGGCCTCATGGACATGACAGGCAATGTCCGGTTCGCCGCAAGCCCCGACGCGCTCAAAGAAGCGTTGGCGGACGTCGCAAGCGGGCAAGGACTCGCCGACAGTGGTGAAATGGAGCGCGCGTTCTTCTCGCGCTTGGATGGGCAGTCGCAATCCCGTTGGGCCGAAACGATCGCCCGGCTCACCCGAGAGCACGCCGCTAGCTGATAGACGCGAAGTACTCGCTGATCGACCGTCGCAGGCTCGCGTCTAGTGGCAGCGAGTGCTTGAACAGCTTGCCCGGTCCCCGGCTCAGGATGCACGTCAGATTGGCACTCACGTTCTTCTTGTCGGAGCCTAGCGCGCTCAAGTACTCATCGAGGTCCAATGACGCCCAGTCGTACTTGGGGAGGTTCACCGCCAGCAGCTGGTGCAGCCGTCCGGCCTCCGTCTCATCCAGCATGCCGTGCTCTGTGGACAGCCGATTCGCCAGATCCATACCCACCGTGACCGCCTGCCCATGATTCACCGCGAACCTGGTCACCGCCTCAAGTGCGTGCCCGAACGTGTGGCCGTAGTTGAACTTATTGCGCTCGCCACGGTCGAACTCATCCTCTTCGATGACCACACGCTTGATGGTCAGGCTCTCTTCGATGTACGGTCGCAACTTCTTGCGGTCGCTTAACACCGCGGCGTGATCGTCGATCAAAGCCTGCGCTAGCGGGCTATCCGCGTACAGGAAGTAATGCATCATCTCGCCGATCCCGGACCTGATGTCGTCATCCGACAGCGACTCCAGAAATCCAAGGTCAACGACTACCTCGGCAGGCGGGTGGAACGACCCTATCAGGTTCTTCCTATCGCCCAAGTTGATGGAAGTCTTGCCACCTATGCAGCTATCGGCCTGGGCCAACAGCGTGGTCGGGACGAACGTCCAGTCGATGCCCCGGTAGAGGATCGACGCCGAGAACGCCGTGACGTCCTGCACGATGCCGCCGCCGATCGCCACCAACTGCTGATTGCGCCGAAGTTGGCGCCCCGACACCGTCTGCATCAGCCACTGCGCCTTGTCCATCGTCTTGTTAGGCTCCAGAGCCTCAAGCAGCACAAGCTGATCCTCGGGTACGCCCGCGATCAGATCGGCGTGGATGCGCGCAACGTTTGCGTCACAAACGACCTGCGCGCCCTCCGCCACAAGCCCCGCGATCCGCTCGCTGGCGTGCTCGACGAACGTGACCTCGTACTGGCCCTTCGACGATCGCACCATCAGCGGACTAGACATGCGTGAAGCCTCCGTCCACGACCAGGTTCTGGCCGGTGACGTACGTATTGGCATTGCTGGCCAGGAACAGGATCGTGCTCGCGATCTCATCGGGTTCGGCGAGCCTGCCTAGGGGCACCTGCTTTGCCATGACCGCGATCTCCGCGTCAGAGTTGTTCTGCTTGGTCAGATCCGTCATCACGAAACCTGGGGACACCGTGTTCACCAAGATTCCCTGCGGCGCCAGCTCCACTGCCGCGCCGATCGTCAGCCCGTGGATGCCAGCCTTCATCGCCGAGTACGTCGACCGCTTCGGCTTGCTCACCGTGTTCCACACTGATCCCACGTTCACGACTCTGCCGTACCCCGCGCGACCCATCACCGCCGTCGCCGCCTTCGTTACCAGGATGGGCGCCCGCAGGTCGATCGCGATCATCGCGTCCAGGTCTGCCTCCGTTACGTCGGCCAGCGCGTTGATCCGGTTGATGCCCGCGTTATTCACGCAAACGTCCAGCCGAGCGAGCCCTTCGATCTCTTTCAAGAACGCCTCGAAGCTCGCAGGCGTATTGAAATCCACTGCCATGTACCGGCGATCCCGTCCATCACCAGCTGCGGCCGCCGTCAGATCACGGCACTGCGCCTGATCCGTGCCAGTCAGGAGCAGCGTCGCGCCCGAAGCCTCGAACGCGTCGGCCAGCGCAGCGCCGATGCCGCGCGTTGCTCCCGTGATCAGGACCGTCTGGCCTGCGAATGAGATATGCACGCTACAGCACCCCTGCCTTCGTCAGGCCGCCGATCAGGTTCTCCACGGCCTCCGCCTCCATCTGCACGCGCGCCTCCGCCGTGTTCGAGCCGATGTGCGGCGTCAGCAGGATGTTCGGGTGATCGCACAGCGGACCGTCGTACGGCTCCGCCTCAAACGTATCCACCCACGCACCCGCGACTTTTCCCGATGTCAGCGCTGCCAGTAGAGCGTCCTCGTCCACGCACCCGCCGCGCGACGCGTTAAGCACGTACGAACCATCTTTCAGGTGACCGAACGCCGCCTCGTCGAGGATTGGCTTGTCGCCACTCGCGTGCACGCTCACCACATCTGCCTGCTCCAGCGCATCGTCCAGCGAGAGCACAGGAAAACCACCTGGCGCCGTTCCCTCCATCATGGGGTCGACCACCAGCACTCGCGTCCCGAAGGGGGCCAACAGCGACGCTATGCGCCGACCTATGCGCCCAAATCCAACGATAGCCACTGTCCGGTCGCCGAGCTGCAAGCCAAGCTGTTTGTTCCACCGTCGCGCGTGCATATCGCGATCCATCTTTGGCACGCGTCGCAGCAGGGCGAGCAAGCTGCCCACCGCCAGCTCAGCCACCGCGTGCGTAGGCGCATCCGGCGTAGAGAACACCGCGATCCCTAGGTCGCGCGCGGCATCTTGGTCGACGTTGGACATCCCAACGCCCACACGTGAGATCGCCTTCAGGTGTGAACCTGCCAACATCGACCGATCCAGCGTCTCCAGGCCAGCGACCAGCCCCACCGTGTCTTCGGTCAGCAGACCAGGGAGTTCGTAATCCGTGATCTTTCGCGCGAACGGGTTCAGCACTGGCGTCAGACCGACATCAGCCAGCCGTCGCAGCGGCGCATCGTCGGCGACTCCGAACGTTGATGTCCCGATCAAGACTTTCATCTATTTCACCTGTGAATCGCCAAAGATGGGACCCGTAACTACGGCTTCAGATTGCGCTGGAGCCAGTGGGCCAGGATGTGATTGACCACCAAATGGGCGTCTTCCACGGGGCCATATTCGCCGGGCTCTGTCTTGAAGTGCAGTGCCACGTCGCACATATCCTTCAGCTTGCCACCACCGAAGCCCAGCAACCCTGCCACCTTGCCGCCTTGAGCGTGAACCCACTCCGTCGCCTGCACCACGTTCGGTGAATTGCCGCTGGCCGATATCACCAGCAGAACGTCGCCTGGCCGATAGTGGATACGTAGCTGGTACACGAAAACGTTCTCGTACCCCGTGTCATTCGCCACTGCCGTTAGCACTGAATTGTTGTCGGTCAGCGCCAGCATGCGTAGCGGGCGATCCGTCCCCGTCTTGCGCATAACGTCCGAGCCCAGATCGTTCGCCATCGTCGTCGCCGTCGAAGCCGAGCCCCCGTTGCCCGCGATGAAGATCGTGGCGTTCCGTTCGCGAGCGTCCAGGAGGAACTCACCGAGCGCGTCCACAGCCGCATCGTCGACGCTGCTGAGCACGGTGGATAGATAGTCAAAGTAGCCCGTTGCGAATTGCGCTAGGCCCTCGGTGGTTGCGTGGATGCCGTCGATATTGTTCATCTGTTGATGTCCAGGTGTCCTAAGGATTTGTGAGTGAGAGCGTCCCGACGCTCTGCATCTGCGTTCGATACACGATAGACCATCGCTGACCAGTTCTCGCCGGTTCTGCGTGTCATGCTAGGCGTTATGCGCCCAGGTACTCGTCTGCGAGCGGATCGCCAGCGCCCATCAGGCGCTCAACCTCCGCCAGATCCTCTGGCGTATCCACGGCCTTCGTCGGATGCGTCGCCTCCGCCAATTTGATCGTGTAGCCGTGCTCGAGGAACCGGTTCATGTCCACCGATTCGATGATCTCCAAAGGCGTTGGCTCTAGTTTGGCGTAAATCAGCAGGGCGTCACGCCGGAACAGGATGATCCCAAGTTGGCGCCACATCGGAACGTCAGCACCGAACCGTCGTTTGGAAGGGATCGGTTCGCGCGATAGGTAAAGCGCCTCACCCGTGACGCTGGCCACCACCTTTACCGCGTTGAGGTCTTCGAACTCTTCTTGAGTCCGGATCTTGATCATCAGATTGGCTGCCGCCGCGTCAGGCGCCGCCTCCGCAGCCACCACGAGATCGTCGAGCTCCGACGGAACAAGCATCGGCTCGTCGCCCTGGATCATCAGCACAGCCTCGATCTGCCGCCCCGTGATCGCCTCGATGTTCACCAAAGCCTCAGCGGTTCGATCGGTCGCGCGCTCGTGTGTGTCCGCCGTCATCACCGCATTGCCGCCGATCGACTCCACGTAGTCGTAGATCTCCTGGTCGCACGTCGCCACCCATACCTCGCTCAGTCGCTCGGCGCGGCAGGCGCGGTGGTACACATGCCCGATCATGGGCATGCCAAGGATCGGCGCGAGGGGCTTGTTGGGGAACCGGCTGGAGCCCATCCTGGCCGGAATGACGCCGATCACTTGCACTGTCAGTCCTCTTGACCGCCGTGAATTTGCGCCGACGAAATCCCGCGATACACACGTGGGGAACGGTGTCTGGCGCACCTGCCGATGATACCATCCGCTCGTGTTCTCACCCACGCGACAACCATGCGGTAAACGGGCTTTCGAGGCCTCAGTTTCGCCCCTCAGATTGGGCCGCTGATGTGTGGCATCGTCGGCATCCTCGATTACACCCAGGGTGCCTCGCTCGAAACCCTCGAAGCGATGCTCGGCGCGCAGTCGCACCGAGGGCCTGACGACTCCGGCACATGGCAGTCCCAGGAGGGCCACTGTGCCCTGGGCAACAATCGACTTGCCGTCATCGACATCTCCCCCGCCGGCCACCAGCCCTTCATCGACGACGAGACCGGCAACGTCCTGGTCTTCAACGGCGAGATCTTCAACTTCAAGGCCCTGCGTGATCGCCTAGAAGCGGGAGGAACCCGCTTCAGATCCCACTCCGACACCGAGGTGATCCTGGCGCTCTACCGCGAGTACGGCCCAGACTGCGTGCGCATGCTCCGCGGTATGTTCGCCTTCGTGATCTGGGATGCCCGTGAGCACCACCTCTTCGTAGCTCGCGACCGTATGGGTGAGAAGCCGCTGGTCTACGCGGAGACTGGCTCCAGCTTTGCGTTCGCCTCGGAGATCGGCCCGCTCATGCGGAACCGCGCCATCTCCACCGAGGAAGACGCCGAGGCCCTGGAACTCTACCTCCAGCTTCAGTACATCCCCGCGCCTTGGACCATCTACAAGAGCGTCCGCAAGTTCCCGGCAGCCCACTACGGCATCGTCGATGCCAATGGCTTGCATCTGACGCGCTACTGGCAGTTGGAGTACCGACCCGACACGTCCATCACCGAGCAAGAAGCTCTCGAAACCCTGGAAGCGAAACTCTTCGACGCAGTAGGCGCACGCATGGTCGCTGACGTCCCCCTGGGCACAACACTCAGCGGTGGCGTGGACTCCAGCCTCGTTACGGCCATCATGTCGCGCATCAGCAGTACGCCCGTGAAGACGTTCAACGTGGCCCTCGAAGCCGCCAGCCACGATGAGTCGAAGTACGCGCAGATGGTCGCCGAGGCCTGCGGCGCGGATCACGTTTCAGAAGTCCTCTCCCCTGACGTTACGGAACTACTACCCACCATTGCCCAACACTACGGCGAGCCCTTCGCCGACAAGGGCTGCGTGCCGGCGTTCTTCATCTCCCAGGTCGCGCGCCAACACGTCACCGTGGCCTTGGATGGCGACGGTGGAGATGAGTTGCTCGGTGGCTACCCCATGTACAAGCTGCCCGCAGCAGGCCATTGGCTGTCCAACAAGACTTGGCCCGGCGCCAAGCTCGCCGGTTCCATCGCCGCTCTGCAGGACGACGATCAGCTGCTCTCCGGCGTCCGCCGACGGCTCACCAGTCGTTACCTTCATCCTGAAGTCGTGCCGCTGCTGTACACCGCGTTCTGGGGCGACCAACGCCGCGCCGCACTCCTAGGCACTAGCGCACCGCCTGCCAGCGCCGTCGCTCGCTGGCGTGAGCAGATGCTCTCAGGCGCGGACGCCCACGCCACTGACACCGTCGAGCGCATGCTCTGGATGCAGAACCACTCCTACCTTCCCTACGACGGCCTAGTGAAGATGGACATCGCATCCATGCACACCTCTCTGGAAGTCCGCACTCCCCTCGTCGACCACGAGGTCATCGAGTACTGCGCCACCCTGCCGTCGTCCCTCAAAACCGCCAAGGGCACCATCCCCAAGCACCCCCTGAAGGCCATCGCCGAGAAGTACGTCCCGCGCCAAGCCATCTACCGGCCCAAACGCGGCTTCGCGATCCCCGTGGCAAGCTGGCTCGCAGGTGAACTCAAGCCCCTCCTCAGCGACATCCTCGCCGACCGTGACCTCATGGCCCCATTCGACGCCCGCGTCCTCGTCACCATGCACCGGCAATTCACCGCCGGCGCCCACCACCACGAATCCCGCCTCTGGGCCATCATGATGTACGGCCTCTGGCGCCGCCACGCCCGCGCCTAGCCCATGTTCCATGAGCGCTGCGGACGCAGCGCTACCGAAGCCCTTGAGCGACCGTCCCCATCTAACCTCCTCTTCCCCCTGGGAGAGGACTGAGGAGAGGGCTCCCCTCCACCCACATCAGCCCCGCGCAACGCAAATCAGCCACTCCCTCTTAACGTCCCATCCGGAGTCCGCGCCGAGCGGAACCCAAGGATCTCTCTCCGCCCCCGCTCTCGTCCCTCAGTTCCTTGGGCGCAGCGCCAGCGAAGTCAAAAGACCTCTCACCATCCCATCCCATTCCCCGCTGCCGTATCCCCGTTCGCCCTGGAGCACTCGAAAAGCGCCCGCCTGCCCGCTATAGCAATCGCTTTCCTACTCGCCAACCCGAGACAACCCTCCATATCGCACGTATCATGACCCCAACATGCGCGACCTCCACCAAGACCACCTCGGCTCCACCTCCAGAACTTGTCCTGAGCATGTCGAACGGGTCACGGACGACACCAGCGTCGCCGTCTACGCAGCCTCCTACGATCCCTGGGGCAACATCAGCGCCAGCACCGGCACCGCCGACACCGGCCAACGCTTCGACAGCGCCACCGGTCTCTACTACTACAACGCCCGCTCCTACGACCCCACGCTGGCCCGCTTCATCTCCCCCGACACCATCGTCCCCGGCGTCGGCGCCCCCCAAGCCTGGAATCGCTAC
>JAQCEV010000152.1 GCA_027618515.1 Chloroflexota bacterium
CGTAGCGACCGATGCTGAAAAAATGGCGCCCCAGGTGGGATTCGAACCCACGACCCGCTGCTTAGAAGGCAGCCGCTCTATCCACTGAGCTACTGGGACGCGCTTCAGCACTTCGAATATAGTGGGGGTGCGCTGGGAGGGCAAGCGGTTTGGCCCCCCGGTCTCATTTCTAAGGTGCTACACGCACGATATCCAGGAGCAACCACATGTCCTTTGAAACTCTTCGCTTCGAGACCGAGGGCCACCTCGGGATCCTGACCCTGAACCGGCCCGAGCGGCTGAACGCCCTCAGTAAGCAATTGACGCTTGATCTGATGGAGCTCGTTGGCCAGTTGGAGTCTGACGACGACATCCGAGTGGTCATCGTCACGGGTGAGGGCAGGGCGTTCTGCGCTGGCGCTGACATCAAGGAGCGCGCGGAGAACCCCGGTGACTTCTCCATCCAACGCAGTTCGAGACTCATCTCCCCCACGTTCCGTCGGCTGGAGCGCTTGCCTCAGGTGACGATCGCCGCAATCAATGGTCCGGCAGCAGGCGGCGGGCTTGAGTTGGCGATGGCGTGCGATCTGCGCATCGCGAGCACGACGGCACGCATGGGCTTGCCGGAGATCACGTTGGGCATCCTGCCTGGCGCGGGTGGCACGCAACGGTTGCCACGATTGGTCGGGCCAGCGCGCGCGAAACAGATGATGTTGTTCGGCACATTGGTCGACGCGACGCAGGCTCACGAGTGGGGAATCGTCAACGAATTGGCCGAGCCGGACGATCTGATGCCCAAAGCACGAGAATGGGCTGACGTGCTACTTGAACGCCCTCCCATATCCCTATCTAACATAAAATGGGCGGTCAACGTGGCCATGGATGCTGACGTAGACACGGGCATCAGTTTCGAGCAACGAGCGTCCACGATCGTGGCCATGACGGAGGACCGCGTCGAGGGATACAACGCATTTGTGGAGAAGCGAAAGCCTAAGTTCGAGGGCCGCTGACACGAATCACGCTGCTCGCTCGGCCCTGTGCGGGCGGGCAGCCAGATGGGCGAATGGCGGGCCTAAAGCGCAGTCGACACCCAGTGGATCGTGACCTTGCCCAACTGATAACGAGTGATGTCGACGACGCTCATCGTCCCGACATCAGCGGATGTCGTGTACTTCTGCTGCACGGTGCGGCCCACTGGTCGCGAGGCGACGATGGCCAACGCTGCGTTAGAGAACGCGCGATTCACCCCGCGCATACCCCTGCCACCCAGTCGATAACCGAGCAGCGTTCCCGCCGTAGCCAGCGCCGCGCCGACCACGATGTTCGTGCCGCAGAACGGCGATATCGCGAGATCCGCCTCGCCTGCCTGCATACGCGAAAGAGCCTCACTGGAGGTTTCGCGTATCTGCTCGGTAGTCAGATCGCCGACCACGAAGAATCCGCCAGGGATGGAGTACCCAGCCATCGGTTGATCGTGGGGCATTCGGCTGAGCAGCAATGAGATCGTTCCGTGCTCAAGCCCGTGGTTGCGTTTGGTCTTTTCCCAGAAATGCATAGAGCAATTGTACGCGCCCGCGCGCGAGCCAGTTCCACGCTCGGTGCGCCCCGGTCTAGCTGCCGAAGATACCGATGCCCGCTTTCGTCACGGCCGTCACGATGACGCCAGCGACGAGGACCCCAGCCGCGATGGCAGAGAACCCGGTTCGCAGTGGAACCCGCAACGCCCACACCGCGAGGCTTCCGGTCCACGCGCCGGTCAAGGGTAGGGGGATCGCCACGATGAACATGACGGCCCAGAACCCGTAGCGCCGCACGCGCTCTCCCCACGTTCGCTCGATACGCTCCGTGCGCCACCGCAGCAGCGAACCGACGAAGTCGTCGCGCCGTTCGAGCCGTGAGCCCACGGTGCGCAAGCCCACGATGATGAACGGGATGGGGATCAGGTTGCCGATAACGGCAAGGACAAACACGAGCGGCCAGCCAAGATCGTACTTGAGCAACCCGAGGGGGATAGCAGCGCGGAGCTCACCAATGGGGGTCATGGAGGTCAAAATGACCGTCAGTTCGTCCGTCATGCGCAGGATGCCTCTACGGGGCTGATTCTGCAGGAACGAGGCCGTGGCCTAGTTTCTGGGAGTAAAAGCGTACCAGAATTGGATGTCCTAGACGTTGTCTTAGAAAAGTATAAAACTAAACATAGGTGTACGGTTAGGCGAATTATTAGATATATGCTATGTGAATGGTTGACTATTGTCTCAGCCGGTGATATTAACTAAACATCAAATTAGCGGAGGGGTCCCAATGGCGCGAAAGACTCGTCTCATGCAGACAGTGGAGGACCGGTTCAAGCAACCGCTCGAGCGATTGCTACCGGAGATGATCAATGAGCAGGGCCTCACGGGCACAGCGCAGACGCTCGAAGTGAGCAAGGCTACGCTGGGCTACTGGCTGCTCAAGCTGGGTATCAACGTACGGCGCGTGGCTCTCGCCCCTGGGGAATCCCTTGAGGTCAAGAGGGCAAGCTAACTTCGGTTCCTTTCCCGTTCGTGGCTGAACCGAGTAACGGGTCGGTGGAAGGGGAGTTCCACTGGCCCGTTCCGCTTTAAAGCAACTATCGCGTTACGCCTCGCCGCACCTGGGAACACGCCTGGGTGGGGCAACATTTCGCCTTGACACTCGTTTGGTCAAGCGTAAAATCATGCGTGACAGAATTCACATTGTTCAAAGAGGTCACCAGTGCCCACCCGTTACCGCAAACTATCGATCCTCTCGCTCTTCCTTGTTGCGTTGAGCCTTGTCGCTGCAGCATGTGGAGCAGAAGAGCCCACTGGTGACTGCCTGGCTCCCGTAGATGGGGCACTGGTAGCCGCAGAGTGCGTGGTACCTGCTGGCGCCACTGCTGAGCCCACGCCCACCGCCTCCAGCAGCAATGGCGGCACCATCGACCCTGGCTTCACCGCCTTCAGGGCGTCTGGCTGCTCCGGCTGCCACGCCATCGACGGTACGTCCGCTAGCGGACAGCTCGGCCCGAACCTGACCTACGTTGCCGCCAAGGGTGGGGCAGAGTACATCCACGAGTCGATCGTCGACCCGAGTGCGGTGATCGCCCAGGACTGCCCCAGTGGCCCATGTTCCGACGGCATCATGCCCAAGAACTACGGTACCGTGCTCCCGGCCGCAGACATCGACGCTATCGTGGCGTACCTCGCAGGTCTCTAGCACTACCAGAGCCGCCGTTCGATCTGAAACTAGAGAGGCCACCCCCATCGGGTGGCCTCTTTTTCGCTAGGGGAAATGCACCATTTGTCCGCCTTGGCTCTCAAGCCATAGTTTTGCGTTTGGATAGCATGCGCTAGGAGAGGAATTCAACGTCGTTTTGCTCGTTGACCGGTTGCGCGCCAGCGACCTATACTCTGCGAACTTTCGCTATTAACCACAACATGTTGAGGTTGGGCCATGCAGCTTAACTGCCTTCAGGAGAATCTAAGTCACGGCCTCGGTGTCGTGCAGCGGGCTGTCGCCACACGGACAACGTTGCCTATCACGCAGCACGTCCTGATGAGCACCGATGGCGGTCGGCTCAAGATGTCGGCAACCAACCTTGAGATTGCGATCAGCACGTGGGTAGGTGCGGAGATTCAGGAAGAGGGCGCCATCACGGTGCCCGCTCGCCTGCTCACCGACTTCGTCAACTCGCTGAACAAGCAGACCATCTCCATCACAACGACGAGCCCTGGCAAGGGGATCGAGTTGAAGGGCGACAGGGTCGACGCAACCATCAACGGTGCCGACGCCGCTGAGTTCCCACCGATCCCATCGGTCGAGGACGGCATAGCGACACGCGTTGACCCCAAGGCCATCCGCGAAGCGATCCACCAAGTGGTGCTCGCCGCCGCAGTCGAGGACTCGCGTCCCGTGCTCACCGGCGTCAACGTCGAGCTTGAAGGCACCAGCCTCACGCTCGCCGCCGCCGACGGCTTCCGGCTCGCCGTCCACAAGGCAGAGGTGCTCGACGCCGTGCCCGAGAAGCTCTCTGTGATCGTTCCCGCGCGTACGTTGCAGGAAGTCGAGCGCCTGATCGACGGCGACGACCCCATCGACATCGTCGTCACGCCTCAGCGCAGCCAGATACTGTTCCGCCTTAAGAACGTGGAGATCGTGTCCCAACTCATCCAGGGCACGTTCCCCAACTACAGCCAACTCGTCCCCCAGGAGCACACCACCCGCGTCATCGTGGACCTCGGTGAACTCCAGCGGGCCACACGCACCGCCTCCATCTTCGCCAAGGACGGCAGTGGCATCATCCGCATCCAGATGTCCCCGAGCGCCAGTGGGGCAGGGACAGGCACCGTCACCATCTCCTCGCGCGCCGAAGAGCTTGGTGACAACACCGGCGAGATCGAAGCTGAGGTCGAGGGCGAAGAAGGCAAGATCGCCTTCAACAGCCGCTACCTCTCTGACGTCCTCGCCGTGCTCGGCAAGGACAAAGTGGCCATGGAAATGACCACCTCATCCAGCCCCGGCGTCATCAAGCCCGTCGACTCCGACAACTACATCCATGTTGTCATGCCCATGTTCGTGCAATGGTAGATAATTTTCAGGCGTGACCGGCACCGCAATGGACGCCTGAACCTCTCCGTTCGCATCGACGATAGCCTCGAACCCAACCAGTGACAGAAGCCTGTGTAGCTCCTCGACTTCCATCGTCCCCAGCCGGGCCGCCACACGTTTCGAGAACGCCTGGATTGCATCCTGGCTGATGTTGGG
>JAQCEV010000034.1 GCA_027618515.1 Chloroflexota bacterium
CCAGTCACTGCTATTTTCTCCGAAGATGCAGTTCCCGCGGATGAAAAAGAGTTCATCGAACTCAACAAGAACTTCAACTACCCGAGCTAGTTCAAGTCCACGAGCAGCAAAAGTAAAACCAGCCGACCAATGGTCGGCTGGTTTTTGTTACCCGAAATTATGTTGCGATCACTTACCCAGGATGAGATGGCGGGCAGTCCGGTTATCCACCTAGGCTGTCGAGCACCTGGGCGGTCGGCCCCAGGAGGCACGTGAAGATCGGCACGTCACGCTCGGTGTAGGGGCGTTGCTCGGCGGTGCGAAGATCCATGATCAGTTGCAGGAACCGCGCGGGGTTGTCGGTCTCGAAGCCAAGCACGAACTCCTGATCATCGAGCCCGTAGGAATAGGTAGTGTGAATCTTCACTTCAGGGTACTTGTGCCCGACCGCGAAGTGCTCGTTCATCATGCGTTGGCGCTCCTCCAGGGAGAGCTGATACCAACCGTGGGTCTTGATGAAGGGGTAAACGAATAGGTAGGGCCGCCCCATGGGGCGGGCGCGCGTGCGGTTCTCCCCGCCTTCATGGTCGTGCTCGTCCAAGTACATGGAGTGACGCGTCATCGCAAGGTACGAAGTCGTGGTCTCCAGGTAGGTTCCGAGGTGCGTTGCGGCGACCTGCGTTGCGAGCGTCTGCACGCGCTCGAGGTCGGCACTCACCGTCCACACCATGATGTCGGCGTCCGCGCGCATGCCCATGAGGCTGTACGTGCGTAACATCATGCCGTCAGCACCATCGAGAACTGACGCAAGCTCGCGCTTGTCCAGGGACCTAGTCTCTTCTGGTAACCGCCGCCAATCGGGGGCCACCTTGTAGAACGTGTATTTAACTACCTGTGCGGTAGGTTGCTCAGCCATCGTGACAGGCCTCCGTGGTCGGGGTGATACACACGATTCTAACCGGCAGCGGGCTGTCTAGCTGCCCTCGGGCGGCTCCCCAGAGGGCCAAAGGGCCATGGTCGCCGCTGCGAGCAGCATCACAGCGGCAGGAACGTAGAACCAGAACACGAAGAACAGGCCAACGACCGCCGAGGCGATCAGCAAGCCTGCGCCCAGCCGGAGTCGGTTGCGGGCTGTCAACGCGCCCGCAAAACCTACGAACGACGCGAACAATGCGCCGACCGCTCGCGCAGTGAAAGCACCCGAGTCGTCTGTACCGATCGAGTACCCGACGCCACCAGCGAACATCGCCACCAGCGCCCCGATGAAAGCCAACGATGCTCCGAACCCACCAACCAACGCCACGATGATTCCCACACGACCTCCTACGAATAATGGCGAATGACGACTCGGCGGACACGGGCCGGGCCAACTGTATCCAAACTGGGGAAGTTTACACCTCTGGCGAACCCGTATCGGAGCTTCGCGCATCCTAAGCGTCGAGACTGGAAGTGGATGTGGGGTGGTGGATGAGTATCAAGGCAATGGTTCTATTCGCCGCGTTGGCCGTGGGCGGCTTCGCTGCGTTGTTGTCAGTCCTACCGGGTAGCCCGGTGTGGCGCATCTTCAATCCGCCGAAGACTGTCGCTATCACGAGTGAGGCAGGCGCAGATCGAACAGGCGCGCCCGCTGAGCCGCCACGCAAGTTCGAGATAATCACGTTGCTCGCTAGAGACGCGATCCCCGCTATCCTGGAGAACCGGGTGGCATTCTTGACCGGCGTTGAGGCTGAGGCGCAGATGGCGCCGTCAGACCGCGTGATCGGTGTGTCCATCGGGAATGACCATCGCGCGTACTCGACCGCGCAACTCAGTTCCCATGAGGTGGTGAACGATACGATAGGGGGTGTACCCGTCGCGGTCACTTGGTGACCACTCTGCTTCACGGGCATGGTATTTGCCCGCGAGATCGAGGGCCAAACTCTCACTTTCGGCGTTTCCGGCAAGCTCATCATGAATGCGGTCGTTATGTACGATCACCAGACGGACACGTTGTGGAGTCAGTTCCTCGCGTCCGGGGTCGATGGCCCACTCACTGGTGTTGATATGAGGCTGCTGCCTTCGCAACTCACCTCGTGGGCAGCCTGGGTGGAGCAGTATCCCGACACGAAGCTACTGGATCGCACCATCGGACGCGGGTCGGGTCGAGACCCCTACACCTCGTACTACAGCTCGAACAGCGCGGGGGTGCTCGGGGAGGAGAATGGGGACGCGCGATTGAGGCGCAAGGATTTGGTAGTCGGGCTCGACCATGGACAAGAGCGTATCGCGTACGCGTTCAAGCATCTGGCGGATGAGCTAGTAGTGAACGATACCTACGAGGACGCCCCAGTGGTCATCACGCACGACCCGGCAGGCGGCGCGGCGGCGGCGTTCAGTCGCGCGATAGGAGAGCGGACGCTCACCTTCGAGGCAGTGGATCGGTTGGCGATGCGTGACGTGGAGACGGGCACGACGTGGGCGTCGCTGACGGGTAAGGCGGTCGACGGCGAATTGATCGGCGCGACGCTGGAGCAGTTGCCGTCGCTCGTGTCGTTCTGGTTCTCGTGGGCTGATTTCTATCCTTCCACTGAGTTGTGGGAACCCTAACGGACGTGGGCGACGTAACATTTATCAGATGCAGTTCCAGAATCGGCTATACGCCACAGCAGGGATATGAATGATAGACAGCACCAGGGTGAGTTCCAAGAAGGTCAGCCTCACTGCCCTAGCGGTCGTAGCCTCCGCGCTCCTCGCCGCGTGCGGCGGCACGGTCGCGGAAGTGACGCCGACGACAACGACAGCTGCTGACTTTCAGGGCACGCCCTCGGAGTCTGGGACGCCGGGCATAAATCTTGAGTTGCCAAATCTGACGATCACGGCCTACCAGAGGGCGGATGAGTTGGGGGGCGAAGAGGTAACACTGGCTGAGTTGGTCGGCCATGGAAAGCCGGTGGTGCTCAACTTCTGGGCGGCGCTCTGCCCTCCGTGCAGAGCTGAGATGCCTGATATCCAAGCCGTTTACGACAAACGGGGCCACGAGGTGACCATCATCGGAGTCGATATCGGGCAGCAGCAGTTCCTGGGGTCACGCGAAGATGCCAAGCAACTACTGATCGACCTGGATGTCACCTACCCCGCAGGGACGACGTTCGACGACAGCGTCGTTCGCGATTTCAGGGTGGTGGGCATGCCGACTACGTTCTTCATCAATGCGGACGGCAGCTTACTGCGTGCCTGGAGCGGTCTTCTGAACGAGGAGAAGATCAACGAGTTCATCGACGAGATGCTCGAAAGCTAGCCAGCGCCCTGCCAGGGGTCGCTAGTCAGGTGCGCGGAAACAACCAGTGACGTGGTCGTTGACCATGCCCACGGATTGCATGTAGGCGTACACGATGGTTGAACCCGCGAACTTGAAGCCTCGCTTCTTGAGATCTTTCGCCAGCGCGTCGGACTCTGGCGAGGTCGCGGGAACCATGTCCCCGGTCAGCGGTGACGGGCGCGGCAACGGCTGGCCACCAACGAAGCCCCAAAGGTAATCGGCGAAGGTACCGTGCTCCTGCTGCACCTCCAGGAACCGCTGAGCGTTGGTGATCATGGCCTTGAGCTTGAGGCGATTGCGGATGATACCCGCGTTACCCATCATCCGCTCGACCACGTCGTCGCCGTAGCCTGCCACACGCACGGGGTCGAACCCCTCGAATTCCTTGTTGAACTCAGCACGCTTGTGGAGCACGGTGCGCCAGGATAGGCCCGCCTGAGCTGCTTCCAGCGCCAGATACTCGAAGAGCACGTGCTCGTCGCGCGTGGGTACACCCCACTCTTCATCGTGGTACTGGATCATCAATTCGTCGTTGGGCCAGGGGCAACGCTGCTTCTCATCATCCGGCATGGTCATCCGCCTCTCTGCGATGTGCACCGCAGACTATAGACTACGATCGATGACAGAGCAGAACCGCAGTTCATTTCGGCGCCCCGGCGACGGTGAGCGCCCACGTAGCTACAAGACCGAGGCGTTGGTGCTGCGGAGCCGGTCTATGCGCGAGGCCGATCGCCTGATTACGGTACTGACGCCGAACCTGGGCAAACTGCCCGTCACGGTTCGCGGCGCTCGACGGATCACGAGTCGGCTAGGCGGGCATCTCGATGTCTTCAACCACGTGCACGTGACGCTAGCGCTCGGCCACCACGTTGACGTGGTTACCGGTGCGGAATCAATGGAGAGTTTCGGCACGCTCAAGGCAGACCTGGATAGGCTCGCCACGGGCCTTTACCTCATGGAACTCGCGGATGCGCTGCTCCCCGATGCGTCACCCCATCCAGGGGCCTACACGCTCCTGCTGGATGCCCTACGCGCGCTCGACCGGGGGGAGCCGCTGGACGGGGTTGCGCGCTACACGGAACTCCGCCTGCTAGAAGACTCGGGGTACATGCCCGCGTTGGGGAACTGCCAAGTCTGTGGCACAGCAATCGTCGCGGAGCACCATCGGTTCGCACCAGGGCTTGGTGGCGTCGTCGACGACACATGCAGCGTCCCCATGGGGCAAGTGCTATCGCTCTCGGTCAACGCCTTGAAGGTGCTACGCCACTATCACCGCACGCCCATGGTGGACGCGGTGCAAGTGGGTCTGTCGCCGGCCATACGCGACGAGTTGGAGCGCATCTTGGGCGTATCCATCCACTACGTCCTTGAACGCGAGATGGCGACGGCCGACTTCGTTGACCACCTCAAGAAGCTACGAAGCCGCGCCAGCGCGTGATGTTTGAGGTCTGGAAGGGGCTAGGGGAGTCGCGACAGCGCGAGGGCCAAGAGCTTCGTGCCCGCCTCGAGTTCAGCGTCGGTTTCCGGCAGGCCTGATCCATTGATCGAAACCACGTAGTTCCCCGACCTTGAGAGGATCGCAATCAGGTCGCCGCCCTGCGCGGCGTAAGAATCGTCACTGCCCTCGATGTCCGTGAGCTCGAGACCGGGTGAGCTTGTGGTGAGATGGGCTTCGGCAAGCGCTGCGTTCTCGAAGTCAACGACCGCGAGCGTGACGCTCGCGGTTCCGCTGGATTGGAAGACCAGGCCAGCGAAGGAATTCATGCCGACCACTTGCTCGGGGTTGGGCGCCTCGATCATTGCGTAGTAATCGATCACAGCTGTAGTAAGCGATGAGAGCTCCGGGAGCGATGCCTCAACATCAGCGATGGTCAACAGTGCATTGAGGTCGAGTCTGCCGTTCGCCTTCCCGTCAGGCGTAGGCGTCGACGTGGGCTGCGCAACCATAGGGGGCGTCGCAGTAGGTGGTGCGGTTGGCGTGGGGTCTGCCGTGCTGCCGCAAGCGGCGAGCAGCAGTACGGCAGTAGTTGCGAGGGGAACAAGTCTGAAAATAAAGCCCACAGGGGACTCCTAGGCCATGGGGGTGACTCTCCAAATAAAGACGAGGCAGGTGTCCCAAAAGTTCCCGGCGCGATACAGTCGAACACAGGACAGGGCCGGGAGAATCTCCCGGCCCTGTCCTCTAGAAGCGAAGAGCGCAGACGGAGCTAAGCCGCAGCATCCTCGCCAGAGTCGCTGGTGCTGCCCATCCGCGCCTGGAGCTCAGCGATGCGCTCCTGGAGCTTCAGGATCAGTTCCTGCAGATTCCCGCTATCGCGTACGTTCATGAATTGCTCGCGCAAGCCATTCATGAACGTACGGAAGATGCTGACGATGGGGCCTCGGAGGTCGGGCTCCATCTGCTCCAGGTCTTCGCCGCGGACCCGGCCTGCGTCGTCGCGGGGCGCACCTGTGAACACGATGGCCTTCAGCGTGCCATCGATCTCAAGCACGACCACGTGATTGCCCTCGCGAAGGTCTGCGATGGCAATCCGGTGATTGCCGCGAACGACGACTACCCCCTCTACGACCGTGGACGTTACGTCCAGGCGATCAACGACCGTAACGTTGGCCTCATCAACCGCGACGATCTGCGCTGGCGTGATGGTGTGCACACGGACGATGCCGTCGTCACCGAGCACGTCCAGGTTGCCAACGACGACGTTGGGGAACGCACGGACAAAGTTGCGAACCTGCGTGAGCCACGCGGGCTGGCGCGGGGGCTTGTGGTCTTCCAAAGCAGCGAGCGTGATGCTGACGGTGGCCCGGACGCCATCGTGCACGTAGTTGACCTGTATCACGTCGCCGGGAGCCTTGGCGTTCAAGAGACGCTCAAGGTGTTTGGGGGTCTCGATCACCAAGTCGTCGACAGATAGGACTACGTCGGCCCGCACGATCCCAGAAGCGGCGGCGGGGCTGCCGGGGATCGAGCCCATGACCAAAAGGCCGACTATCTCTTCTGGGAGTTCCAGGTACTGCTTGATCCTGGGGGAGAGCTTGGTCGTCTCCAAACCTAGGAACGCCTTCGCTGGCCGCTCGTGCTTTGCGGTCTCACGAAGCTCCTGCGTCCGAGGCGCCGCAGACACCACACTCAACATGGCACCGGACAACACCACTACCGCCAATAACGCCATCACCAATCTTCGAACCCTCATGGACAATCTCCTTCGGCCCCCTCAAGCCGTTGATGTCTGCTACAACGATGCCAGCGGGACGGCGTCAGGATGTCTGGTGGGACTAGGAGCGAGGCGTGCGCCATCGGCACCCGGCGTCATGCAAGGCGAAGGGGCCGATACACGTGAGACAGGGTTAGGCGGTGACGACCACGGACTCTTCGGTGACTTCGCCTTCGTCGATGAGGAACGCCCGTACTTGTGGCTCCTCGCCAATCTGCTGGCTGTTACCGTCGAATCTGTGCGGCGAAACGATGAGGTAGAAGTTGGTGGGATACGCCGCCAACCGAATGTCGGTGTCAGACGGGGCCGCAGGCGAGTGGGAGTGGGAGTGGTAGAAAGCGGGCTCCCAGCCAGCGTCCTCCACCTCACGCAGCGTCACGAAATGCTCTTTCGGATCCATCTCATACCTGTAGGGACTGGGGTGGGCGTTCTTGATCCGGTAGTGCGCCACCACCTTGCCTCCGAGGACGCCGAGCATCCCGCAGACCTCGTTGGGGTGGTCTTCCGCTGCATGTTCCAACATCGCGTCCCGGAATTCGCTTGGGATCTCCACTTGTGGTCTCCATGGGCACGCGGCCCGCAATAGAAATGGGGAGGCAGACCTAGAGGCCAGCCTCAATCTCAACGCCCAAACTCGCGACCACGTCGCCGATCACAACACCAGTGACCCCGCGCGCCGTCAGCTCGGCAAGCAGCGCGTCGGCCTTGTCGTTGGCCACGCTGAGGACAAGCCCACCTGAGGTCTGCGCATCGCACAGGATGAGCTGATCTTCGATGGTCAGCTCGTCATGCCAGCGGACGACTTTGGCGGCTGCCTCGTGGTTACGACGTGTACCACCAGAGAAAGCGCGGTCAGCTAGTTCACGGACACCTGGTAGTAGAGGAACCGCTGCCATACTCACTCTAGCCGTAGTGCCGCTGGCTTTCATCATTCCGCCGAGATGCGCCAACAGGCCGAACCCGGTAATGTCCGTGGCCGAGTTGATGCCGACGGCCACCATCGCCTCTGACGCGGGCTTGTTGGAGGTACGCATCGCTTTGACAGCCGCTGCGACGTATGCGGGATCAGCGATCCCGGCCTTGCCCGCTGTCGAGATGATGCCGGTCCCTATGGGTTTCGTGAGCACCAACGTATCGCCAGGTTTCGCACCCGCATTGGTCACGATGTCTTTCGGGGCGATGATGCCGGTGACGGCCATGCCGTACTTAGGCTCGGCATCCTTGACGGTGTGTCCGCCTGCTATCAGCACGCCCGCCTCCACGGCGACGTCAGACCCACCCTGCAGGATGCGCCCGAGGATCGCGACGTCTACGTCCTCAGGGAAGCACACGATGTTCAGCGCCAAGATCGGCTTGCCGCCCATGGCGTAGATGTCGCTGAGTGCGTTCACGGCGGCGATCGCGCCATAGTCGTAGGCGTCGTCCACGATGGGAGGGAAGAAGTCGACGGTCTGGATGACGCACAGGTCATCCGTCAGCTGATAGACGGCGGCGTCATCACCCGTGTGGAATCCCACGAGCAGGTTCGGGTGCTCTACGTGGGGAAGATGGCTCAGGATCTCGCCGAGATCCTCAGGACTGAACTTACCCGCTCACCCGGCGCAGGTGGCCAACGATGTCAGGCGAAATGTGTCTTTTTGCATACGGAGATTATACCTCTACGAGCGGGTCAGGTTGTGGCCGCGATCTAGGCGATACTCAGTCGAAAGGTATGACGCGCTTGGGGCCGCAGAGGTGCATATAGCAAGGGTAAGAAAGAGGCCCCGGCATATGCCGGGGCCTCTTTCAGTCTCTAAGTGCGAAGAACTACGCTCCAGCGGCGACTGCGCCGTCGGGAGGGACATCGGACGCGAACAGGTTGTCGAGGTCTTTACCTTCGACCATCTCATTGGCCATGAGGTAGCGAGCGATCTGCACTAGCTTGGGCAGATTCTCTTCGAGGATGCGCCTGCAGTTGGAGTAGGCCTCAAGGATGATGCTTTGGACTTCATCGTCAATGTCCTCAGCAACCTTGTCACTGTAGTCGCGCTGTTCCGTGATCTCACGTCCGAGGAACACCATCTCCTCGCGCTTGCCGTAGGTGCGAGGCAACAGCTTTTCGCTCATGCCATAGCGGGTAACCATGGCTCGCGCGATACCTGTGACTTGCTCTAGGTCGTTACTCGCGCCGGTAGTGACTTCGCCGAACGTGATCTCTTCGGCAACCCTACCGCCGAGCGCCATGGTGATACGATCCATCAACTGCGGCCTCGACATGAACATGCGATCCTCAGACGGCAAGGATTTGGTGTACCCAGCCGCCATACCTCGGGAGATCACTGAGATTTTCTGAACAGGGTCAGCGTGTGCCAGCATATGGCCCACCAACGCGTGGCCACTCTCGTGATAGGCGACGATCTCTTTCTCGTGCGGCGAGATGACTCGGGAGCGGCGCTCAGGCCCCATGGTCACGCGGTCCACGGACTCCATGAGCTCCTCGTAGCCGATCTCCTTCTTCTTACGTCGTGCAGCGAGGATGGCGGCCTCGTTGACGAGGTTGGCCAAGTCCGCACCAGAGAAGCCGGGGGTCTGGCGGGCCAGCGCCTCTAGATCCACGTTATCGGATAGCGGTTTACCCGTGATGTGAACCTTGAGCACGGCGACCCTGCCGTTGATGTCAGGGGAGTCGAGCATCACACGGCGGTCGAATCGGCCGGGACGCAGCAGCGCGGGGTCGAGGATGTCTGGCCGGTTAGTCGCTGCGATGACGATAACGTTGGTGCTGGTGTCGAAGCCGTCCATCTCAACGAGGATCTGATTCAACGTCTGCTCGCGCTCGTCGTGCCCGCCGCCAAGGCCAGCGCCACGGTGACGACCGACGGCGTCGATTTCGTCGACAAAAACGATGGCGGGCGAATTGCGCTTGGCCTGGTCGAATAGGTCACGCACGCGAGACGCGCCCACGCCCACGAACATCTCGACGAACTCGGAACCGCTGATAGCGAAGAACGGCACTCCAGCTTCGCCGGCCACGGCACGGCTGAGCAGGGTCTTGCCGGTGCCTGGAGGGCCGACCATGAGGACACCCTTCGGGATGTGCGCGCCGAGGGAGAGGAACCGCTCAGGGTACTTGAGGAACTCAACGACTTCCTGAAGCTCCTGCTTGGACTCCTCGACCCCCGCGACGTCGGCAAAGGTGACCGTGGGACGATTGCCGGAGTACATCTTAGCCTTGCTACGCCCGAAGCCCATGGTCTGATTGTTCGAACCCTGAGCCTGGCGCATCATGAACAGGAGGATCGCGCCAAAGAATATCAGAGGCAGGAATTGCAAGAGGACACCAAACAATGCACCGAACCCGGATGACTGCTGGACCTCGATCTGAATGCTCTTCTCGTTGGGGTTGATATTCGCAGCCTGGAAGAGCTCGAACACGCTGGTGCCCGGCTCCTTCGCTGCGATAAGCAACTGGTCGGGGCTGTTCCGAGGCGTCACGATCAACTGGTCGCCGTCGACGACGATCTTGGAAATCTGCTCGTTCTCGGCCATCTGGAGGATCGCTGAAACATCAACCCTTTCGGTGTTGTCCCCGGAGGAAAACAGCGTGAAGAATATGGCGATGACCGCCATGAAGATGATCAGGTATATGAAGGCGTTACTGACCCACTTATTACCCATGTACTCCATCCGTGGCGCAGGCACTAGAGAAGGCACGCCCGCGCGACCTTTCAAAGGTTACCAGTACCGAGACAAACCGGGAATCTAACCACGATTCCCACGCCGCCAACCCTTAAATAGATTCGTTGACAGTCCGATTCGACGCGGCCTAGAATCAATAGTAAGGTGCCGTAGGCCGCATTTTCGGCTTCATGACCCGTGGAGATGACTTTGAAACTGTCCGAAGCACTGACCCAGTACATCGCCGGCACAACTACCACTCTCAACTCCTACGCACACCAGGAACTCCACCGATTCGGTCGATCACTCGGCCTTGAGCGAGACGTGGAATCCCTGGCTCCTCCAGCCATCGCGGACTACGCGGAAGCGGTAGTCGCAGCCGGGGGCGATGTTCACGGTCGTCTCGCACCTCTCAAAGAGTTTCTGGCCTACCTGAAGAAGCACAACTTCTCTACCCACAGCCTCGCTCCCCATGTGAAGATCCCGCGAGCGACACAGCGCGCGATGCTCGCCTCCAAAGCAGCTCTAGAGTTGATCCCCATGACCAAAGAGGGCAAGCAACTTCTGCAAGATGAAATGGACACCATCAAGGGTGGTCGCAACGAGGTTATCGACGCGATCCGACTGGCCGCCGCAGATGGCGACTTCAAAGAGAACGCCCCGCTAGATGCCGCACGTGAGGTTCAAGGCAAGGCTGAAGCGCGAGTTCGCGAACTCGAAGAGACACTCCGCCGCTCAATCATCTTGGATCCCAAGGTGGGCAAGGGCGTGCGCGTTGGCAGCACCGTCGTTTTGCAGGATCTGGGCAGCGGCAAGAATGTCACCTACAAGCTGACGGACTCCGCAGAGGCAGACCCGCTGAGCGGCAAGATCTCGATCGTGTCCCCGGTTGGCGAAGCCTTGATGGGCCACAACCCCGGCGAAGAGATCTCTGTTCAGACGCCCAAGGGCGAGCGCAAGTACATCCTCTCGACGATCAAGTAGGAACGGTTCGGCGTGAGCCTTCGGTTTCCCATACTGTCGCGACTACCTTGGTATCGCCTGCTCGTTCGTCCTATTCTCTTCCGTTTCGCTCCTGAGCCTGCGCAGAAGATCGCGGACAAAGCACTCGCTATCCAGCCGCTCTGGCGCGCATACGCAAAAGCCGCGAACGTCCCGGACATCCCCGTAACCGTAGCTGGCTTGGCTCTCCGCAACCCAGTGGGACTCGCGGCAGGCTTGGACAAGCAGTGCGCTTACCTAGACAGCCTGGGTAATCTGGGATTCGGGTACGTCATCGGTGGTACGGTGACTCACAATGCTCGTCCCGGCAACCCCAAGCCTCGTGTGCTTCGGCTACCCCAGCAATCGTCGCTCATAAACGCACTTGGCTTCCCCAGCGAAGGCCTACACGCGGCCGAAGCGCGACTGCGCAAGCTGACCGACCGACCAGCTAACGTCCTGGTGAGCATCGCAGCGCTCGATGAGCAGGAAACGCTCGAATGTCTCACTACGCTGGAACCGCTGGTGGATGGCATCGAAGTCAACATCAGTTCGCCCAACACGGCAGGGCTCCGCAAGTTCCAGGAACCCGTAGCTCTTCGAGGATTGCTCGACATCCTGAATGCGGCTCGGACGAAGCCACTGTTCATCAAGATACCGCCCTACATGAATGAGGCAGAGCACGAGAACGTCATGAGCCTGGTACGAGCATGTCGTGATGCGGGAATGACGGGCATCACCGTCATGAACACCATCCCCGTGGAAGACGCCCGGCTCGCCATGGGCCGCGGCGGGCTGAGTGGCCTGGCGGTACGTGAAGATATGCTTCGCATCGTGCCCGAAGTCCGCGCCGAGGTGGGCAGCGAAATGGTTATCAACGCTTGCGGAGGGATCGCTACCGCTGAGGATGCCCGACGTGCACTCGCGGTGGGTGCCAACACCGTGCAGATATACACGTCTATGGTCTACCGTGGTCCAGGCGTTGTCGGCGAAATCGTGAAAGGGCTAGCTAAACGATCATGACACAACCAACACAAAACACTGGACGTGAAGCGGCGGCCGATGAACTCTCACAACTCGCACCGCTAGCCGCGCTTTCCAACGAATTGCGCGATTATCCGCTCAGATTGCTACTACAGGTGTGCGAGCAGGCAGACAAACGCAAGGGCCCTGTCCCCGACCATACGTTGACCTTCGTGCCGTACCTCGGCGAGACGACCATCCGCGCACTGGTGGAGGGAGGGTACGTGGAGCGGCTCGACGACGTGCCCTACGCGATCCTTGCGTACATGCCCACCGAACGTGGACGCGCACTCGCCGCTAGCCTACGTTAGTTACTCGACCAGAAAATTACGGGCCCAGTTCAGTTCGATGAACCCTTGCCCGATCCGGTTTTCGGAGTCGTCGACCACATCAACGCCCGCCTCCCAGTACACGACCCCGAGGAAGGCGCTGGCGAACTCGGACTCAACCACGAGCGGTTCAAGCGTGAAGGCCAAATCTTCGTCGGGCACCTCCACACGCCATCGCGTGCGGTACTCCGTCCCGGTCGCATCGCTCACCCATTGATCAGCTAGCGGTTCAAACGTGAATTCAGCCTCGTGGAGGCGACGCGTGTCGCCTCCGGGACGTCGCAGCGTTGCATAGACATCGATGGGATCACGGTTGGCATCCGTAAGCCTAGTGAGCATCAGGTCGGTGCCATCGTCCAACTGCATGCTTGCCCAGTCCCAGAACACCGCAACTGGCTGAAAATCGCCCCACTGCTTATCCATCCACCCTAGCCCAGTTACCGTGCGGGGGCCGCCAGCGGTGGTCAGCGTTCCGACGAGTTCGAGGCGAGGTTGGGAGTAATAGTAGGTCACGCCCGCGTCACCGAAATCGACGAGCCCATCATCGTCGTGCAGCAGGGCGGACGACGCGGGGTCATCCCCAGCGAGCGTGAGCGTCAGGTCGTAGTTGATGCCCCTCACGCTTCCGACGAGTCGATAAAGCTCGCCTCCATCGCCCGACATCATGCCGTCTCCGATGGCGATCTCGAAGTCGCCAGGCTTGGCTTCAAGGGGGGAGTCTGCGGTGCGAAGCCGCTCGGCATTGGAGTGGACGCCGCTGGTTTCATCAACGAGCCCGATCTGCCGGACGTACAGCGTTCGACCAGATTCGAGTTGCTGCACTTGGAACACCACGTCGTGAAGCGCATATCTGGCGCCCTCGTCATCGGTGAAATGGGCGTTGAAGTACCACCACTCCGTTTGGAAGTCGTGCGGAGCTTCATCGGCAGGAAGCGTCAGCAGCGGCAAGCCGTAAGGAGGAGTCGGGGTTGCGCCACGCGTTGGCGTAGGTGTCGGCTCGCTGCCGGAGCAGCCTGTGAGCACCAGCGTCGCCAGTGCGGCGACCGCCAGGGTTACGAAAGATGTTGCAGCGGATAATCGCAAGGTGTCTCCATTATCTCTTACACACGCAGGGCAGGCCTAAAAGCGAGCCTGTCCCTGCTAGAATGCCAACCGCATGTTGCGAGCCGAGATATGAACCCCGACCTGATACGCAAACTGATCACCAAACGCCGGATCATCATCGGAACGGTCACACTGGCCGCTCTAGCCGTGCTCTACGTCGGCATGTCTTGGTACATAGTCGCCCAAGCGCTCAAAGCCGACGTTGTGGAGTTCGCGTATCACCCGGACGAACTAGGGCTCACTTACGAGGATGTGGAATTCCACCCTCGGGGAGACGAATCGATCACGCTTCGTGGTTGGTGGCTCCCCGCTGACGACGCCGTCGGTTCCATCATTTGGGTACACGGGCTAGACGAGAACCGCGCAGAACAGTTGCCCATGCTCCGTGATTTGATTAACGAAGGATTCTCTATCTTGGCCTTCGACCTGAGAGGCCATGGTCAATCTGACATCGTGCCGCTTGGTGCGGGCTACAAAGAGCCCGCTGACGTGCGTGGGGCCATCGATTTCCTGTTAGAGGAAAAAAATGTTGCGTCCGGCAAAGTGTTATTGATGGGCCGCAGCTTCGGAGCGGCGATCGTTCTGATCGCGGGAGTGGGCGAGCCTGCCGTAGTGGGCGTATACGCTGACTCGCCATTCGCCTCACTAGAGGACCTGATGATTGGCGAGATTGAGATGCGAACGCCGTTCCCCGGATGGTTCGCTTCCATGCTGCGTCCAGGCATCGTGAAGGTCGCCGATCTACGGGGCATCAAGCTCGACGAGGTGCGCCCCGAGGTTGCGGTAGCGGGCTACACAGACTTCGGTATCGGGCTTGCGCATTGCCGCGCCGATGAGCGTATTCCGTTCCAGCACTCCGTCAGGATCCGCTTCAACTCAGGACCTGGCATCTGGTTCAACCTGTACCCCCGCTGTGGCCACACTGAGGCCTACGACGACTTCGCTGAGCAGTACGTCTCGACCGTTACCGATTACTTCATCGAGCGACTCGAATCACCAGAGGTACAACCGTAGATGAACATCCAAGCACTCTCGGTTGCCCTGATCGCGCTCTTGCTTGTCGCATGCGGTGGTCAGGCGGGCCATGAGGTCCAAGGGGCCATCAACGTCGACAACGTTGCCTTCCTACTCACCGAGTCGGAGGTTGAAGACCACGGTCGCGATGGACTAGATGTTCATGGCGATGTCATTGGGTTCATGGATCGCGCGCGGGAGGGTGGCGCCGAACTTGAAAATATCGAAGATTGGGTGGGCATCGATTACGCGGAAAGCGTGGATGGAGCCCGTCTGAACTTCGCGGTGTTAGATCTGATCGACGAAGCCAGCGCGGACGCTCGGTTCGGCACCATCGCAGAGGAATTCTTACTCGTGGAGTCGGAGCAGGGAATCGGGGAACGATTCGCGGGCCTTGCGCCAAAAGTTAGCGGCGTCCATACCGTGGTGATGTTCCTCGTTGGGGACAAAGTAACCGTGATCACTACCACGGTCTCGCTCACCGACAATCAACCGCTGATGGAATCTGAGCAACTGGTCGAGATAGCTCGGCTTGTCGCCCCCCGCATCATTCCGTGACGTTGGCGTTCCCACGCATAGCGCTGGCGACGATATCCATCGCCGTGATCGCCGCTTGCACCGGTGGAGAGACGCCCACCCCTCTCGGCAATGAGCCCCTCACGGAGCGTGTCGTGGAGCGCTTACTTGCCAAGTCGGACATCAAGGCCTCTGGCGGCGACGCCGGCGGACTCGATCGATCAGTGGAAGATCTGCTAGAGATCGCCACCGCCGTGAATCCCACGCTGGCCACAACTACCGAGGCGCAGTGGAGCGTCCGGTGGACCGCAAGTGGCAGGCCAGGCTTGTTGATGACATTGACGCGCTTCCATGATGCAACGCACGCTCACGCTGCTCTCGACCAGATCGAGCGGGGTACGGCGTACCGCGCGATGGATAGCGCCATCGGCGATCGCTCCGCGCTGTCGCCGGCCAAGGCCGACGTGGGCGTGGCGGTCGCGTTCGTACGCGGTCGCACGCTGGTGGCGCTCCAACTGCCAGTGGCGAGCGATGGCGCGACGCTGCTGGACGAGCAACAGATGCTCACACTCGCGACGCTGATCGACGCGAAGCTTTAGGCCTGCCCTCGCCTGAGGGCCTAACAGCAAAACGGGAACATGCTCGAAAGCACGTCCCCGTTTCTTGATCTCAGATTGCCGACTCGGGCCTAGTGAAGTAGACCGCCACCGTCGCAGACGATGGACTGGCCGGAGATCATCGCGCCATCGTCACTGGCTAGGAACGCGATGAGGCCGGCGAGGTGCTCAGGGTACACGCGCTTCTTGATGGCCTGGTTCTGCATGGTGCGCTCGAACATCTCCTCGCCGTTGTACTCCAGCGTTCCTTCGGTTGCCACCTGGCCGGGCATGACCGCGTTCACCGCGATGCCATCCCCACCGAGCTCCTTGCACATGTTCCACGTGAGGCCGAGCACCGCACCCTTAGCGGACACGTAGGGAGTTTGGCCAGGGTTGCCCATGAAGAACGTGCGTGAGGCAACGTTGATCACGCGACCATTCTCACTGGCCTTCAGCATCGGGTAAGCGGCTTTGATCGCCAGGAAATATCCGATGTAGTTGATCTCCGCGAAGCGCTCAAGGTCGCCTTTGGTCCAGTCCTGCCAGTCCCGGCGAGGAGCGATGATGCCTGCGTTGTTCACCAGGATGTCGAGCCCGCCATAGGTGGCCTCGACTCCTTTGAATGCCTCAGCCAGCAGACCTTCGTCTGTGGTATCCACCATGAAAGCGGAGCCGCCGATCTCCTTGGCTACCACCTCAGCCTCATCCAAACGCAGGTCGAGGATAGCGACCTTGGCGCCCTCTTCAGCAAGCCGCGTTGCAGCAGCCCGGCCTAGCCCGCGTGCCCCGCCTGTTACCACCGCTATTCGCCCGTCAAGTCCTCGCATGTCGCTCCCCCTATTCCGTCGGTCCGATTGATTGAATCCTATGAAGCCCGCTACTCGTCGCCAACCGTCCGCTCGCGGAAGATAGCGAACGAGCTCGTGTAACCGTGCAGGTAGGTCGTACCACCCACCGGGCCGATCTCGCCATTGCAAAAGAACCCACCCATGGGCAAGTTCCCGATCAACTCATTAAACATATCGGTGTCGTGCCCTTCGCGCCCGTAGAGGTAGCTACCTCTACCGGTGCACTGGAACATCAACGCAGCAGCCACTGGCCGATCACCTAAATCGCGCAGGTAGTTCGCAAATGCTTCCCGCAGATCGTCCGCTGACGTTTGAGCATCCCGAACGTGGAATTGCACTAGCAATCCTTCCCGCAGCGAAGCTCCCACCGCGACTGCGCCCTTGTCCGCATCCGCACCGACGATATTGCGGATCAGGAATTCACCGGGCCCGACTTCGTCCAGCAACGGGTCCATAGCGACGCCCATGAACAGATTGCGCTGCATCAACTCTCGATCTCGTTCGCTGGCGTGGTCGAACAACTCTTGGAGTTCCTCCAGCGGCGGGCGTTCGTCCGCCGTCATGAGCATGTTCCCCTCAGCGGAGGTGATGCGCATGGCGTGCCCTATGGGTCGGCAGCCTTGGGCCACCACGGTATCGACGACGATATCGCCGGACATCGCCACGCCAATGGCGCCGCTCTTGTGCGTCACCCCGTTCAGGTACAGAGAGTGCGAGCCGAGCCGGGTGTCGCCGCTGGCGAGTCCGCCGATCTTGGCGGCGGCGGGAAACGCATAGTCGAGTCCAGCGAGGAGTGCTTCACCGTTCATCGTGAACGGGTCTGCCAGGAGGATGAAGTGTGGATCGGCAGCGGATGGCGCGCCCACGCGATCTTCCCAAGCGTCAGGAGCGTCGTCAGCCGACGGCATCATGCTTTCGGTTAGGTGGAACGTGGCCAGCACAACTCCGGGCAGGTGCGCTGCGGTCAACGAAAGCGCGGGGGCGGTTTCTATCTCTTTGCCCCCGCCAACCACGCCCGTGCTGGTACATCCCACGATGGTGGCTCCTGGAAAGCGGTCGGCAACAAACTCAGCCACCGAATCGAGTTGCCGATCATATGTGATGTCAGCGAATACGACGACCAGATCAGGCGCGAGGCCGTCCAGTTGCACGCGGAGCGCCGCCTCACATTCGCTCAGGGCCTCGTGTAGTAATGGTTCTGTGGAGATGCTAGAAGCCCAACGCATGGCTGATCGTCAAACCTTCCGGGAGCGGCGGAACACGTTTTGAATGGGCCGCTCAGTGGTGGCCGAGTATAGTACATATGACGCCTGCGTTAGGAGTCGGTAACGTTGGACAAGGCCCCTCAAATAGAGGTACTATAAATTGGTTGAAGGAGTGGGCAGTGCCCACTCTTTCGTTCTTCAAGCGGATTTACCGCATAGGATGAGTCGTGTCGGGACACCCGAACATGGCAGTAGTGTAGGACGAGGTAGGCACATGAAGAGCGAGTTCTTGATCGCGGTGACGCAGTTGGCAGCAGAACGAAATCTGCCACAGGACATGGTCATCTCCGCAGTGGAGGCGGCCCTTGCTTCCGCATACCGGAAAGACAGCGCATCCGGCGGTCAGAGCAACGTCCGCGTCCATCTCGACGCGGGCACCGGTGAGATCGACGTTTTCCAGGTCAAGACCATCGTCGAGGAGATCACTAATGATCTCGCCGAGATAACGATGGACGAGGCCAAGGAGCTTCGACCCAAAGAGACCCACGAGATCGGCGACGTCTTGGAATTCGAGATGGAGCCCCAGGTCGCCGGCCGCATCGCCGCACAGACCGCCAAACAAGTCGTGATTCAGCGCTTGCGAGAAGCAGAGCGCGAGTTGGTCTTTGCCGAGTTCTCCGAGCGAGAAGGTGAGGTATTCACCGCAACCGTTCAGCGCGGTGACTCTCGCTACGGCGGAGTAGTCACCCTCGACCTCAACGGTCGTGCAACGGCGATCCTCCCCGCTTCCGAGCAATCGCAGGCCGAGCGCTACAGGCCAGGTATGAAGATAAAGGTGATGATTCTTGAGGTCAGCCGCACCCCGCGTGGCCCCGAGATCGTCGCTACCCGAACCCACGCTGACCTCCTGCGTAGGCTCTTTGAGATGGAAGTTCCGGAGATCTACAACGGGATCGTTGAGATTCGGGGGATCTCCCGTGAAGCGGGCTCCCGCGCCAAAGTCGCGGTGTTCGCCAAGCAGGATGGCGTCGACCCAGTCGGCGCGTGCGTTGGTCTACGTGGTATCCGCATCCAGAACATCGTCAACGAACTCCAGGGCGAGAAGATCGATGTCATCCAGTGGTCCAAGGACGACGCGGTGTTCATCTCCCACGCCCTCAGTCCGGCACAACCGCTGCGCGTGGAGCTCAACAACGACGACACGACGGCCATCGTCATCGTGCCAGATCGCCAGCTTTCGCTGGCTATCGGCCGCGAGGGGCAGAACGCACGGCTGGCGGCGAAGCTCACCGGCTGGAAAGTAGACATCAAGAGCTCGACCGAGATCGAGATCGAGCGGATGAAGCAGCAGATCGAGGGCGAAGTCGCCGAGCGGGCAGCGACGGCTGCGGGCGAGAAGCCCGTGGGCGATATCGCAGAGCAGGCGGCTGCTGTGGTCGAGGCCGCCGAGGCCCGACCGCTGGCACCAGTGGCCGACGCTGGCGCTGCAGCCGTAATCGACCCCGCCGCCCAGGCGGCGGCTCAAGCAGCTGCTCAGGCAGCAGTTGCTGCTGCCGAAGAAGCTGCAGTCATGGTGCAATTGGAGGCCGAAGCTGCGGCGGCGGCCGCTGCAGCACCGGATGCAGGCCTCTCCGCTGAGGAGATGCTCGTGTACGAATCGCTGGACATCGCACCTAGGGTTGAAGAAGAAGTCATCATTGAGGAAGAGGTCATCGTGGCCGACTCCCCAGGTGCCGATGTATGGAACATCGGCAAGGCCACAGGTCGCGGACCGCAGATCAGGTTCGCCGAGGATATCCTTGGAAACCAACCTGCAAGGCGCGCCCCTGCTGGGCGCCGACGTGGCGGTAACCGACCGCCCACCAGAGGCCCCGCACGTGGTCCCAACCGCGGCGGAGGCGGTCGGCCGCCTGCGGCGCCGCCCACCACTGACGGAGGCGGCTCGGCCTCATAGGGGCCGGGGCCGTACGAGCGATGCACCAACGACACACGCCTGAGCGCTCCTGCGTCGTATGCGGTACGAAGATGGCGAAGCGTGATCTCGTCAGAATCGTGCTCACGCCCTCCGGTTCCTGCACCGTGGATGAGACCGGCAAGCTCGCAGGGCGTGGCGCTTACTTGTGCCACCAACTTGCTTGCTGGGAACGCGCAGTGAAGGGCGGTCGACTCGCCCATTCGCTCCGAGGCGATGTCACGGCGGACGACAAGGCGCGACTCACGGAGTTCAGCGCGACACTGACTGCATAGCCAACGCAGCCAGATCGGTAAAGCTAAAGGGACGGATCTGAAAGAGGGGTTTCTGCATGGTTGAGGAAGCGCAAGATCAAGCCACTGCAACGCGAACAGTGACGCTGCGTGCTCTCCCGCTGGGAGAGGCGATTGGCGTCGGTGCGTTGGCTCAGCGCATGCAAGTTGAGCCCGTGGCCGTGATCAAGCAGTTGATGCGAGTGGGGATATTCGCAAACATCAACGAGATCATCGACTTTGAAACCGCATCGGGCATTGCCCGTGCGTTCGGGTTCGCAGCTCGAAAATCTGAAGATTCATCATCTGCTGCCGCCGGATCGGTCGCCGAAGACGAGGCAGCTGAACTGACCACCCGCCCGGCGGTGGTCACCATCCTCGGCCACGTCGACCACGGTAAGACCACGTTGCTGGACGCCATCCGAAGCACCAATGTCGTGGATCGCGAAGCTGGCGGCATCACCCAGCACATCGGCGCCTACCAGGTTGAGCACAATGGCAACGTCATCACGTTCATCGACACACCAGGTCACGAGGCGTTCACCGCCATGCGAGCGCGTGGCGCCCAGGTGACCGACATCGCGATCTTGGTTGTGGCCGCCGACGACGGAGTCATGCCCCAGACCGCAGAGGCTATCGACCACATCAAGGCCGCCGGTGTACCCATCATCGTGGCCATCAACAAGATGGACTCGGACAACGCAGACCCTGAAAAGGTTCGTCGCCAACTGTCCGAGCGAGAATTGCTCGTGGAGAAATGGGGCGGCGACGTCATCGACGTTGAAGTCTCTGCCAAGGCGCGCACGGGCCTCGATGACCTCTTGGAGAACATCCAGCTCGTTGCTGAGGTTGCAGAGCTCAAGGCCAACCCCAACCGTCCCGGAGTCGGAGTGGTGATCGAGTGCCGCATGGACAAGAGTCGTGGCATCTTGGCAACCGTACTCGTGCAAACTGGCACGCTGAAAGTCGGTGACCACCTGGTGGTCGGCGCAGTCCGTGGCCGAGTAAAGGCTCTGGTTGATGACAAAGGCAAGCGGGTGCAGTCAGCCAGTCCCTCCACGCCCATCGAGGTTCTCGGTCTCAACGACCTACCAAACTCAGGGGACCGGCTCGTTGTCGTGCCTGACGAAACGACAGCACGCGACACGGTCACCGAGGTTCTTCGGCGGCAGGACATCCACAAGGCACGTGGAACGAGCCTCGAAGAGGTTGGGTCACGCGTCTCCACCGGCGAAGTCAAAGAACTTGCGTTGGTCGTCAAAACCGACGTGCACGGCAGCATCGAAGCAGTGCGTCAGGCCCTGGAAGCTCTCAGCACTGAGGCAACTCAGGTTCGGATCATCCACGCTGCCGCTGGTGCCATAACAGAGAGTGACGTGATGCTAGCGGTCGCATCCAACGCCGTCATCGTCGGCTTCAACGTCGGCAGTGACCAGGGAGCACAGCGACTGGCGGCTCAGGACAGCGTGCAGATCCGCTCCTACAACATCATCTATCGTCTCATCGAAGACATCGAAGCAGCACTCAGCGGCATGCTTGAGCCGATCATGACGGACATCATCGAGGGTACCGCAGAAGTTCGTGCGGTCTTCCACCTGCCACGCAACCGCGAAAGCGCTGGCTGCTACGTCACCAATGGCAAGCTTTTGCGCGCGGCAATGGCTCGCGTACTTCGCAACGGCGAAATCATGTTCGACGGGCCAGTAGCGAACCTACGGCGCTTCAAGGACGATGTCCGAGAAGTGGCCTCCGGCTACGAGTGTGGCCTGTCCATCGATGGGTTCCACTCATTCGAGGAGAACGACATCATCGAGATCCACCGCCAGGTCAAGGCAGGGGCCTAGCCTCGGCTCAGCCCACGGAGAGAACAGATGAGCCGGCGTACAGAGCAGGTTAGCGGAGTGCTGCGCGAAGAGATCAGCCGCATGCTACTTGAAGAGATACAAGATCCTCGCCTTGGGCGATTGGTCACGGTGGCACGCGTGGAGCTGAGCTCTGACCTCGAACACGCCCAAGTGCGGGTCACCGTGCTCGGCGACGCTGCGGCAGCGGATGATGCCCTCGCAGGCCTACAAGCAGCCGCCGGCTACATGCGCCGCAAGCTGGGGCCACGGCTCAAGTTGCGAACAACACCAGAATTAAAGTTCATGTTGGACGAGTCGATACGCGAAGGCGATCACGTACTCGACCTACTGAACGCTCTAAGAGACCATGAGACCCCCCCGAATGGCTAGCGGCTCCCGACCGACCGCCGACGGCATCCTTGTGTTGGACAAGCCCAAAGACGTGACTTCAATGGAAATGGTTCGCCTCGCTAAGCGAGTGAGCCATGTGAAGCGCGTCGGCCATGCCGGCACGCTCGACCCCATCGCAACCGGCGTGCTGCCGGTCTGCTTCGGCCAGGCGACGCGACTGATGGAGTTCATGGTAGACGGCCGCAAGATCTACCGTGCCGAGTTCACGTTGGGATCCGCAACCGATACCTACGACGCTGTCGGCACCGAAACGCATACCGGGGACTGGTCCAACGTGACGCAAGCGGATGTCGAGGCCCTATTCCCGGGCTTCACTGGCACCGTCCTCCAGACTCCCCCCATGTACAGCGCGCTCAAGCACGAAGGCAAGCGCCTCTACGAGTTGGCGCGCGCAGGGATCGAGGTTGAGCGCGAAGCTCGCGAGGTCACCGTCTACGAGATCAGGCTCTTAGAGTTCGCTCTGCCCAAATTAGTGGTCGAGGTCGAGTGCGGACGTGGCTTCTACATGCGCACCTTCGCCCATGACGTGGGCGAGGCGCTCGGTTGCTACGCGCACCTCACGGAGCTTCAGCGTCGCAAGGCTGGTGCGTTCACGATCGATGACACGATGACACCGGACATGTTCGAGGCCGCAGAAGACGATGATGCGTGGCGCGGTCTGCTGCTGCCTCCGGACGCTGCCCTGCAGTCGCTAGACCCGATGGCGCTGGACTCGTCGGCTGAACGCCACCTGCGGAACGGCCAGGCAGTCACGCTGCCCGCCTCGTCCACGTACGCCAAGCACCTAGACGCCCGTCGGGCCTACACGCCAGACGGCAAATTCCTGGCCATCGTTCGCTTCAACCGGGCGGAAAGCACCTGGCAACCGGAACGGGTCTTCAACCTGTCTGAACCCTCGCCCTACGCCCCCTAGGCCCCGGGCTGTCTCTCAATACCTGGGTCTGGGCCCCCCCTTTTGGGCCCTCAGTTGGGTCCAAAGACCCACTCACAACCAGCCCAAGGCCCCCTACTCTTCCCCATATCAGTTCCCCGGCACGGAGGATTCTCATGGGTAAGATCAAAGTAGCGATAGTCGGCGTAGGCAACTGCTCGTCGTCGTTCGTACAAGGACTTCACAAGTACGCAGACGTTCCGGAGGATGGCTTCATCCCCGGCCTGATGCACAACACTCTCGGCGGCTACGCCATCGGCGACATCGAAGTTGTCGCCGCGTTCGACGTCGACAAAGACAAGGTTGGCAAGGACCTCTCGGAGGCCATCTTCTCTGGCCAAAACAACACGGTCAAGTTCATGGATGTCCCGCACATGGGCGTCACCGTCGAACGCGGCATGACCCACGACGGCCTCGGCAAGTACCTCTCTCAGATCATTGAGAAGGCTGACGGCCCCACAGCCGACATCGTGAACATCCTCAAGGATCGCGAAGTTGATGTGCTCATCAACTACCTACCGGTCGGCTCAGAGGAAGCGACCAAGTGGTACATCGAGCAGGCGCTGCAGGCCAAGGTTGGCGTGGTCAACTGCATCCCCGTCTTCATCGCTCGCGAGCCCTACTGGCAGAAGCGCTTCGAGGACGCTGGCGTACCGATCGTCGGCGACGACATCAAATCCCAGGTGGGCGCAACCATCACCCACCGCGTGCTCACCAACTTGTTCAAGAACCGTGGCGTGAAGATCGAGCGCACCTACCAACTCAACTTCGGTGGCAACACCGACTTCTTGAACATGCTTGAGCGCGAACGCTTGGAGTCCAAGAAGGAGTCCAAGACCAACGCTGTGATCTCGCAGCTCCCCTACGACATCGGCGCGAAGAACGTCCACGTCGGTCCTTCGGACTACGTGCCGTGGCTAGAGGATCGTAAGTGGTGCCACATCCGCATCGAGGGCCGCACCTTCGGCGATGTGCCTCTGAACATGGAACTGAAGCTGGAAGTTTGGGACAGCCCCAACTCCGCTGGTGTCGTGGTTGACGCCGTCCGCTGCGTGAAGCTCGGACTCGACCGTGGCCTGTCCGGCCAGCTTGACGGCCCCAGTTCCTACTTCATGAAGTCCCCGTTCCACCAGCACTCAGACGACATCGCCTACGAGCTTGTCGAAGAGTACGCCAAGGGATAATCGCCTTTGGCCGATCTGGCGCGTAACGTGCCAGTATCTGAAAGCGCTTCTAATCCGCGCGGGTCTTGCGTATCGTGAGACTCGCGCGGATCGTTTGTTTCCGCATCTAGTTAGACGTCTCGAGGAGCCATCTTGGCGGAATCGGTCATGGCACCGAAACCTGAACAAACCGGAGTCGGCAAGCGTCGCCTCAAGATCGCCCTCGTCTCGCCGTACGACTACGGCGCGCCGGGCGGGGTCAACGACCACGTCACCAACCTTGCTATCCAGCTGCGCAAGAAGGGGCACACCGTCAAAGTGATGGCCCCTATCGCCAATGCAACCCACCGAGAGCTTGATCCAGATTTCATTCCCATGGGCCGACCCTTCCCTGTTCCTAGTGGAGGGGCCGTCGCCCGTATATCCGTATCCGTGTGGCTGGAGCCGCAGGTGAAGGAATTGCTGGAAAAAGAGCAGTTCGACATCATCCACCTGCACGAGCCTCTGGCGCCTGCATTGCCACTGACCGTCTTGCATTCCTCAACCGCCGTGAACATCGGCACCTTCCACTCATTCAAAGGCACGCGCTTCTACCGGATCTGGCGCTACGTGAGTAGGCGTTGGTTCAGGAAGCTAGACGGGCGCATCGCCGTTTCCGTGCCCGCGCGCGATTTCGTGTCACAGTTCTACCCCGGTGAGTACGAGATCATCCCCAACGGCGTGGATGTCGATCGTTTCGACACCCCACTGCCACCCATCGAGCGCTTCAAAGACGGCAAGATCAACATCTTGTTCCTTGGTCGCATGGAGCGTCGGAAGGGCCTGAAATACCTGCTTATGGCGTACAGCCGACTCAAGTGGCGGTACCCCAACATCCGCCTGATCGTCGTGGGCGCAGGTAATCCTGGTGAGGAGATACTCACCCTCATCAGCGAGCGTAACCTCACTGATGTCGAACTCGTGGGCCCTGTGCCTTTCGCTGACCTCCCACGCTACTACCAGACCGCCGACATCTTCTGCGCGCCCAACACGGGTGGCGAAAGTTTCGGGATCGTGCTCCTCGAGGCGATGGCCGCCAGCAAACCGATCGTGGCCACACGCATCGACGGGTTCAGCAAGGTTCTCTCCAACGGGGTCGAAGGCCTCTTGGTGCGGCCTAAGGATGACGCCGAGATGGCGTTCGCACTAGAGCGATTGATACAGGACGAGGACATGCGTCGAGACATGGGTGCGCGCGGCCGGATCACCGTCGAGCAGTACCGCTGGGATGTCGTCGCCGACCGCGTACTCAACTACTACGAGACCGTTATGTGGCGCAAAGGGCTCCTAGAGGAGCCTTCCGCGTGAGTCAACCCACCGGTGAATTCGTCCCACTAAGGATCCGAGCCAAGGGCTGGGCAACGCGCTACTTCAGCGCCCCCATCTCACGGGTTCTGATCGCACTCCACATATCCCCAAACGCTATCACCACGGCAGGCTTCTTCGTCTCCGTAGGCGCAGCCTACCTGCTGTCTGAAGGCCTGATCGTGATTGGCGGCATCGTCATGTTAGGCGGCGCCATCATGGACATGTTCGACGGCACCGTGGCCCGGCTCACCGGCAGGGCGTCAACGTTCGGAGCCTTCCTAGACTCCGTGCTCGACCGCCTAGGTGAAGCCGCCGTGCTATTCGGGCTCCTCGTCTTCTACGTTCGCGAAGACGACGAGGTGGGCGCATTCCTTGCGTTCGGCACCGTCGTGCTATCGATCATGGTCAGCTACTCGCGAGCGAGGGCTGAAGGGCTAAGCGTGCAGGGCGACGTTGGCATCATGGGGCGGCCAGAGCGCATCGTCGTCATGGGGGTTGGCCTGCTCACCAGATACCCGCAGTACGCTATGGCCCTCATCATCGCGGTCTCCGCCGTAACCATCGCCCAGCGCACGGCCCACGTGTGGCGCAACACTGACCACTAGCCGGTCTGCCGCTTGGGCGCTTGAGGCGCACACGCCGGACCGTCCAACTGTAGAATGTATCTAACATTCGTCGCGCTCTACGGAGCGCATAAGCGAACGTCAGCATGACCGAACCGCCAGTATGAGTGCATCGGAGGTATGGATGGCACTTCTCAGCGAGGACGACCGCAAGGCCCTCACCGAACGATTCGCAGATACCCTTGAGAGCGACGTCAAAGTCAGACTCTTTACGCAGTCCGAGGCTAGAGGCCTTCTGGTCCTTCCCGGGCAAGAACAAGCCCCGACCAATGAGTTTATGAAAGTGACCCGCGAGCTGATGGAAGAGCTCGTCGAGATGTCGCCCAAGCTCAGCCTTGAGGTCTTCGACGCCTTCAACGAGGGCGCGGACGAGGCCAAGCGCATGCACATCGAGCAACTCCCCGCCATCGTCCTAGGCGACGATGACGAGGGCAGAGTTCGCTTCTACGGTGCACCCGTGGGCAACGAGTTCCCCACCATTCTTACGGGGATCGAGGCCCTCTCCAAGGACGAGCCCATGCTCAGCGAAACGGTCGCCGGGTACGCACGCGAACTCATCGACCAGAAGGTGCATCTGAGGGTGTTCGTCACACCTACCTGACCGCACTGCCCTCGTGTGGCCCGTGCGGCCCACGCGTTTGCGATGGTGAACCCTAACGTCACGGCAGAGGTCGTCGAATGCCAAGAGTTTCCTGAGATGGCCCAGGCTTTCCAGGTCTCCGGCGTTCCGAAGACGGTCATCAACGACAGTTCCGAATTCGTCGGGGCCGTCCCTGACGAGATATTCATCAACGCGATCCTCCAGACCATCGGCAAGGAAGAGATCGATTGGGCGGCTGAAGAAGAGAAGCAAGACGACGCCGACAAGCCCACGTCACTCATCTAGGTTCCCTGGCGAAAACTCTAGTAGTACAAAGAGCCCCGGCTATTCAGCCGGGGCTCTTTTCTGTTCTTGCTAGTACACGGTGCTTTCGATTACGGCGCTGTCACGGTCACCGTCGCAGTCATCGACGGATGGATCGTGCAGAAGTACGGGAACACACCCGCCTCCGT
>JAQCEV010000153.1 GCA_027618515.1 Chloroflexota bacterium
AGCCAACAGATTCGAGGGCTCGCCCCGACTGGCTACACGCAGTGCCTAGAATCGAGCCCGGGCAATCCCGGCCTGCCATCAGTACGCGATGCACTCGCGCCAACCCAACCCTCTGCGGCAGGACAAGCCTCCGCTAGCGCCCCAACACTTGCAGAACACGGCCCGAACGCATAGGGTCGTGGCTCCTACCGCATGGAGGCGACCCTTGGCCCAAGCAGCCGTGACCCAAACAACCCTAGACATTCGAGGCGTACCGCTCGTGGTGCGCCAAGCGGGCGACGGCCCCCCGTTGCTCTACCTGCACGATGAACTGTCGACGGGTTGGAACCCGTTCCTCGATCTGCTCGCCGAGCGGTTCCACGTCGTCGCGCCAGAGATCCCCGGCTTCGGCGACACAGCGTTGCCGGACTGGGTCGAGACCATCGCTGATGTCGCGTTCTTGGTAACCGACGTCGCTGATGTCGTTGGCTCCGGCGCCCCTATCGCCGTCGTTGGTGCGAGCCTCGGTGGTTGGCTGGCGCTGGAGGCTGGACTGCGAGGCGCAGCGTTCAGTCGAGTCGCCGCCATCGGCAGCCCCGGCGCATACATCCCCGGTGACCCGCCCACCGACTACTTTTTCATGACCCCGGAAGAGCGCCTCGCGCTCCTTTTCAACGACCCGTCGGGTGTCCCTGAGATCAACGAGGATCACTCGGTGCGCAACCAAGCCATGACCGCGCGCCTCGTCTGGCAACCCCGCTACGTGTCACCCAAGCTGGAGCACCGCATCCACCGGATCACTTCCCCCACCTTGGTCGCCTGGGGCAGCGACGATCGTTTCCTCTCCCAGGCCCACGGCCAAGCGTTGGTCGACTACCTGCTCGCCGGATCACTCACCGTGGTGCCCAACGCCGGCCACTTCGCCGCACTGGATCAGCCCGACGCGACCGCCAAGATCATCCTGGACTTCCTGAGCTAAGCATGAAATTCACCTACTTCCACCTGATGCCCTGGCCGCACCTTCCCGAGGACTTCGAGGAGACCGAGCGCTCCGCCTGGGTTACCTACCCAAACTCCAACTTCGACCCCAAGCGTGGTCTGGAGCTTTACCTGGAGTACCTGTCTGAACTCGTGTACGCCGAAGAACTCGGCTACGACGCCATCGCCGTCAACGAGCATCACCAGACCGCCTACGGCCTCATGCCCGCGCCCAACATCATGGCCTCATGGCTCATCGCCAACACGACGAAAGCCAAGATCGCCATCTTGGGCAACGCCATCCCGCTGCGGGATCACCCCCTACGCATCGCCGAAGAGCTAGCGATGATGGATGTCATCTCAGGCGGACGCATCATCTGCGGATTCGTACGAGGCATCGGCCCCGAGTATCACAACTTTACCATGAACCCCGCCAACGGCCTCGACCGCTTCCGGGAAGCCCACGACCTCATCATGAAAGCCTGGACCCAACCCGGCCCCTTCCGATGGGAAGGCCACCACTACCCCCTGGAATACGTGAACCCCTGGCCCCGGCCCATGCGGCAGCCGCACCCGCCTGTCTGGGTGCCGTCTCAGGGCAGTGGTGAGACTATCTCCTGGGCAGCGGAGCACCGCTACACCTTCGTCATCACCTTCACCCCGCACCGCAACGTGACCAAGTTCATGCAGCAGTACCGGGACGAAGCGCGCAGCCTCGGATACGAGGCCAGCCAGGATCAGATGGCCTGGGCGGTCCCCATCTACATCGGCGAAACCGACGAATCAGCCATGGCTGAAGCCGCGCCCCACGCTGAGTACATGTTCAACAAGCTACTCAAGCGCCCCTGGCCCGTCTTCTTCCCGCCCGGCTACCTCAGCGAAGCCTCCGCCAAGGGCGTATCCCGCGCCTTCAGCGGCATCGGCACCCAACGCGTCCTCGCCGAGAAGCTCAACGAGGAAGGCCAGATGCTCATCGGCTCCGCCAAGACTGTCCTGGAGCGACTCAAGGCCTTCAACGACGAAGACGGCGTCGGTAACCTCGTCGTCCTCAACCAATTCGGCTCCATGCCCCACGACATGGCCGTTGCAAACATGGAACGCTTCGCCCGCGACGTCATGCCCGCCCTCCGCGAGCACCAGAGCGCGGTCTACAAGTAGAGTTGGGCTACACGTTGTCCCAACTTCCAGCAGAGTTTCTTTCAAGCATAGTGACCGATCGGGATGGCTCCCCCAGTGAGACGGGATAGAACGAACAGGGCAGCTAGCAGGATTATTACGGTGACGATGCCGAGGATCCTGCTGAGCCGGGGATGGTCAATCTCGTACCTGACCAGTAGCTGGAGGGGGCGGTTTTCATAAGTACCGGCTGTCGAAGGGGCCTGGCTGCGCCCCGCTCCTCCGTGGCTTTTCATCATTCGAACAATCGTATAAGCGAGCAGTCCGAAAACCGGTGCTGCGACTGCCCATCTCCAGCCGCCGCCGAGCTCCCGCGTTATCCACACGACGGCCAGCATGACTCCGACGAGAATCACATAGAGAAGGGTGAAAACCATGACTCGATGTTACATCGTCGATTCGCTACCGACGCGCTCCCGGCGACGTCTGGACATACGCCCTCGCCGCGTCCACCGCCCGCTCGATCAGCTCGACCGGCGGCACGCCGACGGCCCTGCCGTCGACCCAGTAGATCCTGCACTCCAGGTTGAACCCGGAGTCCGGCGTCTCCGGGTCGATGTCCCGACCGTCGATACGCACGCTTGGCGAACCAACGAACCGCAGTGCCTGCGCCGCTTCGTTGGACTGAACGTTGACTAGTTCGATCTCGTCGCTGAGCCCACGCACAGCCAGAACCGCCCGGATGTCCGCCTGGGTCTTCTCCCAGCTAGGGCAGCCGTCGAAATGGAGTAGTTCAATCTTCATGATCGCATCCTACCTATTCAGTTTTCGCGTGTCCGCCACGTGCCGCGCCGTATGCAACGTCTGATGCAAAGCGTCCTGCTAGCGATTCAAGATTGTGTCCGGCCTCCGGTCGCATCTGGATTTCGAGCGCCAAACTCGGTACCGTGCGGTCTATTACCTAGTTTGACGGAGACCCAACGATGAAATTCGGCTTGTTCTATGAATGGCCCAACCCTGAACTGCGCGACTGGAAGTCGCTGGTCGATGAAAGCATCGAACAACTCCAGTACTCCGAGGAGATGGGGTTCGATTTCTGCCTCATCGCGGAGCACCACTTCTCCAACTACGGCAACTCGCCAGCGCCGCTCCTGCAGGCGCTGTACATCGCAGAGTACACCAAGAAACTGAAGATCGCAGCTGGCGTGCTGGCGCTTCCCATCTGGGATCCGTTGCGCCTTGCGGAAGAAGTCGCTGTGCTGGACAACCTCACCGACGGCCGGTTCATCCTTGGCGTCGGCCGGGGCTACCAGCCCCACGAGCTCGCCCGATTCAACGTGACGGTCGAAGGCTCACGCCAGCGTTTCAATGAGACCTTGGAGATCCTCTACAAAGCGTGGACTGAGTACGACTCCTTCACCTACGAGGGCAAAGAAGTCAGCGTGCCCCACGAAACGACCGTTTGGCCCAAGCCCTTGCAGAAGCCACACCCGCCCATATGGATCGCCGGCACCAGCGTGGAGACCATGGAACTGGCTGCGGCATGGGACATGATGCCCGTCACGACGGGGCTTTTGGGCGAAGGTGGCGTAAAAGCCCACCTAGGCTCCTTCGTCAAATCGAAGCATGCCCTCGGCAAGGCCTACACAGGTCTGGAGCTGGGTATCCAGTCGATGACCGCGATCACCGAAACTGACGCAGAGGCCAAGACGCTCCTCGGCTACCCTCGCTGGCAGATGCGCGCTGGTCGCTCACTTGGCACAGGTCGCGTCACCAACGGCCAGGTCGCAGCAGAACCATACGAGGGCGAGTTGGATGACGATGCCATGATGGACCGCATCTTCTTTGGCAACCCCGACACCGTTCGGGCGAAGTTCGCAAAGGCTGCCAGCCTCGGCGCCACCCACGTGAGCAACTGGATGATGATGGGTGGCATGCCCCACGACAAAGTCATGGCCTCCATCAAACGCATGGGCGAAGAGGTCATCCCCGCGCTCAAAGACGTGCTGCCCCCGCCAGAACTCTACGAAGAATTGGTAACCAGCGCTGACGTGACCTCCGAGCAGCTCCGCGACATGCGCACCCGAGGCCCGGCACCGTCCGACGTCACGTAGGCGTTAGGCCCTGCGACGCACCAGATTGGCGACTTCGGTTGCCAGCGTCGCTGGGTCGAACCATGCATTGATGAACCCCGCGATGCCCTCAGCTTCGATAGCAAGATGTCCCCGGCCCGCAGTCGCCAGGATCACACAAGGTACCCGGTGTTCAGGGTATGCACCCAAGACACGAAACAGCGCTTCCGATTGGGGTTCATCGGCTGCCTGCGTTGCCCACACAATGACATCGGGATGGTGAATCCGCAGGGCTTCCAGCGCCCTTGCCGCGGTGGACTCCTCCACAACCTGCCACACACCGTTCAGGCGTAGGGCTTCAGCGAGAATGGCTCGGAGCGACGGATCATCCTCAACCAGGAGTGCGGTTGGAGGAGGAGGCGGAACTTGTGGGCGGCGTGAATCCCCAAGGCCAGACGAATCCAATGAAATATAAACCTGCACTAATTAGCGCGCGCTCTACGCGAGGAGATGAGAGGTGGCTCCGGAAAACTGAACAGTGGGGATAAGTGGATTCCCTGCTCCGGTCGGGCATGATGTG
>JAQCEV010000035.1 GCA_027618515.1 Chloroflexota bacterium
ACACAAGAGACACCCTACTGACAAAATCGCTGAACAGTAAGCTCTGACATTTTTCCTGGACAACGACACTTCCCCCTTGGCCGAGCCCATCCAAACGGATACCCTTGAGGAGATGTTTGACAACCTTACAGATAAGCTCACTGGCGTCTTCGCGAAGCTCGGCAACAAAGGCCGGATCACGGAGGAAGACGTCGACGCCGCCCTCCGCGAGGTTCGCCTCGCGCTACTTGAGGCCGACGTCAATTTCAAGGTCGCCCGCGAGTTCGTGACGGCCATCCGCGAGAAGGCGCTCGGCGGTGACGTGCTCAAGGGCATCTCGCCAGGCCAGGCCGTCGTCAAGATCGTCCACGACCAATTGGTCGAACTCCTTGGTTCCGGCGACAACACGCTCAAGCCGAAGAACTCCCCCCCGAACGTCATCATGCTCGTTGGCCTACAGGGCTCGGGTAAGACGACCACCGCAGCCAAGCTCGCGTTGTACCTGCGTCGCCAGGATCAGCGAGCGCTGCTGATCGCAGCCGACATGCGACGCCCCGCCGCGATGGATCAGCTTGAAGCGTTGGGCAAACAACTCGATGTGCCGGTCTACCGCGAGAACGGAGGCCCCGACTCCGCTCCCAAGGTCGCCGAGAACGGCATCAAGCGCGCCAAAGAGATGGGCGTGATGTGGGCCATCGTCGACACCGGCGGTCGCCTGCACGTGGACGAAGACCTCATGGACGAGCTCGACGTCATCAAGAAGCGCATCAACCCTGTCGAGGTACTACTGGTCGTGGACGCCATGACCGGTCAGGACGCGGTGAACGCGGCTGACGAATTCAACAAACGCACGGGCCTGACAGGCCTGATCCTTTCAAAGCTCGACGGCGACGCCCGTGGTGGCGCGGCCCTCTCGGCGACCCACGTAACTGGCGTGCCGATCAAGTTCGCAGGCACGGGAGAAAAGCCCGACGCGCTTGAGGTGTTCCACCCCGATCGCATGGCCTCACGCATCCTTGGCATGGGCGACGTGGTCACGCTGGTTGAGCGCGCGCAAGAGCAATTCACGGAGGAGCAGGCGGTCGAGCTTGAGCGCAAGATGCGCAAGGCTCAGTTTGACCTGGAGGACTTCCTCACGCAGCTCAGGCAGATCCAGAAGATGGGTTCCATCGCTTCCATCCTAGAGATGATCCCCGGTGCGCGCTCGTTACGAAACAAGCTCCCGGCGGACGTGGACGACAAGAAGATGAAGCGCATGGAAGCGATGATCACCTCCATGACCATGTGGGAGCGCCAGCACCCTGAGCGCATCAACGGCAGCCGGCGTCGGCGCATCGCCAACGGCTCCGGAACCACACCCGCAGATCTGAATCAGCTTCTGGCTCAGTTCAAACAGATGCAAAAGATGATGAAGCAGTTCGCATCAGGCAAGATGAACAAGCGTGGGCTCGCAGGCATGGGCCTCCCCCGCATGTAGGGTCGCCCTAGCCCGCGACACGACTAGGGGCTGCCGCTCGGCACTGGTTGGCGCGAAGCCATTCCCTCGCCACTATTCAAGACCATCAGTTCGGCAACACTGGCAGTTCGGCAACACTGGAGAGGATTCCATGTCTTACTACTTCACCACATCCGTCGCAGGTACCGTTGATGATGTTGAGCAGAAAGTCCGCGAAGCTCTAGGCGCGCAGGGCTTCGGCGTGCTGACCTACATCGACGTCCAAGCCACCTTGAAAGCCAAGCTGGACGAAGACATCCCGCCGTACCGGATCCTCGGCGCTTGCAACCCACCGTTCGCCCACCGCGCGCTCCAAGCCGAAAACAAGATCGGAACTATGCTGCCCTGCAACGTCGTAGTTCAACGAACGGGCGAAGGCACAGTCGAAGTCTCTGCGGTCGATCCCATCGCCTCGATGCAAGCGGTCACCAACCCAGCGCTCACCGAGATCGCCACCGAGATTCGCGGCAAACTTCAGGGCATCATCGAGAGCCTTTAGCTAGCAAACTCTTTTCGTACCCTTCAGGCTCGATTCGCATACAATGGCTACATCACGGAATACCATCTCCGCGTCGGCACCCACTCCAAGGAGCTGCGCGTGAGTCTCTTCCACGACCACGAGTACAACTTCGACGCTTCCCCCTACCTGACCGAGCCCTTCTGGGACTTCAGAAATATGATGCGGGCGGGCGAGATGGCCGAGGATTTCACGCTCCCCACGCTTGACGGCGACTCCGTGACGCTCTCTGACCTGCGCGGCAAACCGGTGCTGATCGAGTTCGGCTCCATCACCTGACCGCCCTGCCAAGCGGAGTTTCCGCTTATGGACGCCATGGCCAAAGAGCTGGCTGACGAGGCGCATTTCCTGTTCGTTTACACGCGGGAAGCTCACCCCGAAAAAGGCCCGGACTACGCCATCGGCCTTGGGCTGCCTCCCACCGAGGAGGAGCATCCGTTCCCTGCGCTGAAGAGCATCGAACAGAAATTCGAGCACGCTCGAATCATGCGCGAGCTACGCGACACGCCACGCACGATCTTAGTAGACGATCTCGAAGGCGAGGTCCACCGGGGCTACTCCGGTTGCTCCAACATGAGTTGGATCATCGACCACACGGGTCGCGTCCACTTCAAGGCCAATTGGACAGTCGCCGCAGACCTACGCAACTCCCTCGACGCGGCGATCCGCATCCGGGACCTGAAGCGCGACAAGCACTCAGAGGCTGTTGAGTACTTCACCGAAGGCACCGGATACAACCGTGTCCCGAAGCGAGCGCGAACCTAGCCCGGCTGCGCGGGCGCCTCGCCACCCTTGGCGAGGCGTTGCTGTCGTAGGTACGCAAAGAGGTACGTCGTGGCCAGCCCACGGTACGGCGCCCAGCGCTCCTCGCCGAACGCCGCGAGCTGCGGCTCGGTGATCGTCGCTCCGTCGAAGTAGAGCTCCGACACCACACGACGTAGCGCCAAATCTCCAGCGGGCAACACGTCCAGCCGCCCCAGCGCACGCATCAGCATCCACTCAGCTGACCACCGACCGATGCCCCGCACCTTGGTTAGCTCGGCGATGACCTCTTCGTTGTCCATGTTGGTGAAGCGCTCGATCTCGAGCTCTCCCTCCAGCGTCCGGCGAGCCGTGTCCTGGATGTACTCCACCTTACGAGCGCTCAGCTTGAGCCCTCGCAATTCGTCCGGCGTCGCGTTATTGAAGCTCTCCGGCGTAGGGAACGCGTGCAGCGCATGGCCCTCCGCCTCCACCGGCGTGCCGTAGGCCTCGATCAGCCCCTCGCGGATCACCCGCGCCACGTTGGCCGAGATCTGCTGGCCGATGATCGCAACCACCAACGCCTCAAACACGCTCTCCGAGCGTGGCGGGCGTAACCCGCGAAGCCGCCCTACCGCGTCCGATAACCCCTGATCGTGCTCCAGCATCGAGTAGAAGCCCGTGAGGTCGATATCGAGCGCCAGCAGGTGCCGCATCGCATCGCTCGCGAACGCCAGCTCTCGATCGCTGCCCGGGGACAGCAGGCGCACCTCAAGCTGCGCGTCATCTGTGGGCTTAGCCGCAGCAACGATGATGTCGTCGCCACGCCGCAGCGCACGGTAGTACGTAGCGTCAACGTAAAGATCAGCGCCCGCGCGACCCCGGAAGTGGGTCTGATGGCCCACCGTCAGATGAAAATCGAACGGTTCAGGTAGCGGAAGCTTGACTGAGAGTCCCACCTCAGGACTCGTACGTCGCCACACCGCGCACGGTGCCGATGACTATGACCAACGTGATGATGCCGATTACCGAACCCACCAGCAGTGCGTTCGGGGCAGTGATCGCGGCCGCCATCGCCCCCAGCATGAGCTGTCCCATAGACGGCCCGCCTCGATTCGAGAGTTGCAGCACGGCAGTCGCACGCCCGCGTATCTCGTCCGACACCGCACCCTGGAGGATCGTCGAGCGCATGATTGCCCCCACGCCGTCGAGCCCACCCACGGCAGCTAGCGCCAGCAGCGAGATCCAGTACGTCGTGGACGTCGCGAAGATAGCCATCGAGCCCATGTAGGCCACGTACGTACCTACAACGATCATGCCCTTGTGCCTAACGTCACCTGCTATGAGCAGCGCTGCCGAGCCGATCAGGAACCCCGCCGCAGGCGCTGACATCAACACGCCGAAGCCGAACGTACCGACGTTCAGTATTTCCTCCGCGAAGATGGGGACGAGACCACGATGGTGCGTGAACAGCATCGCTATCACGTCCAGCAACATCATCGCCAGCATGACGTTGTTGCCGAAGACGAACCGGAATCCCTCCAGCATCGACTTGACCGACATGCCACGTCGCCGCGCTTCGGGGTCCGGTGGCATCGGCTTCAGGAAGAACAAAGCGCCGATCGTCGGGACGAAGACCGCCGCTACCGCCACGTACGTCCACCCCGCTCCCACCCACCCGATGAGCAATCCACCCAGCGCAGGGCCAAACAGCATCGATCCGTGACGAGCGGCCTGGTTCAAAGTGATCGCATTCATCAGGTAGTGACGGGGCACCAACCGTGGCAGCATCGCCATCCGCGCCGGCCCCTCGAACGAATTGACGGCCGCTACCAGAAGCGTGGTCGCATAGATATGCCATACCTGGATGTTTCCCGTGAGCGTCAACGCCGCCAGCGCCACAGCGAACACGAGATTCCCCACTTGCGTGAGGATCAGCAGCTTACGACGATCAACCATATCCGCGATCGACCCACCCACGAACACGAGGATCAACATAGGCGCGAACTGGAACACGCCCAGCAAGCCGAGGCTGAGCGGTGACTTCGTGATGTCGTAGATGAGCCAGAGGTTGGTCACCTGGCGCATCTGGAAGCCAACGAACCCCACCATGAAACTCACGAGCACGAGCCTGAACTCGTAGAACTGGAATGACCCCAGAGGGCGAACCTTCAAGGTTGGGTCTCTGTCTTCGGCTAAGTCTGGCGATCTATCTGACGATTCGGCCAATTCAACTCCGGCGTGCGGTTAATTCTTGATCAGCCCACCCGGTTGGCAGGCCCGGCACCAACTCGTGATGCGTTTGTTCGGCGTTATCTCTGACACGGTCGCGCCGCATCGTGGGCAAGGCTCGCCCCCCTTGCGGTGCACCTTGAGGAAATCGCGGACCTTCAGATGGATGTTGGGAGGCATACGCTCACGGACGACCTCGATCGCCTCGTTGAGCACCTCCGGTATCGCATCGTAGACCCTGCGAAGCTCCTCGTCACTCAGATCCTTGCGCTTGCGGAACGGAGAAACGCGCGCAGCCCACAGTATCTCGTCCACGTACGCGTTCCCTATCCCCGACAGAAACTTACCTCGCGCCAGCACACCCTTGATCTCGCCCGTGTACGGCCTGATGTTCGCCTTGAACTCGTCGAACGTCAGTTTGGCGTCGAGCGCATCCGGCCCCTGGTCAGTCAGACGCTTGATCTCCCCAAGCTGATCGGGGCGAACGTAGTAGATCAACCCCATCTGCCGGTCGTCCAGATAGCGCAATTCGCCATCATCCAGGCCAAGCAGGAAGAACAAACGCTTCGACCGACGAGCCGACGCCTCACAGTACTGAAGGTGCCCCGTAAGCATCAGGTTCGTGACCAGCACGCGATCCGGATCCAGCGGGAATAGCAGGTCTTTACCCACACGAAGCACCTTGCCGAAGGTGCGTCCCGTGACGTCCGCAACGAAATCGTCAGCGGCCAGTGAACGAACTATCCACGGACGTGGCGCTTCGGCGCGAACGATCTTGCGCCCCGCGATCCGCTCGTTCAAGAAATCCTTGACTACTTCAAGGTCGAGTATCTCAGGCATCGGCTTTCGTTGGAGTATACGCCCAGGTTACCCCTAGCTCGTGGACAGGCTGTCCTGCGCATGCCTACCATGCTCACGGAGGCCCGGTGCACACGAAACGCCAGCCCATCGTCGCCAGTGAGCTCTACGAGGAAGCCACCGATCTCTATCGACGGGCGTTCTTCCCGCTGGCATCCACCGCCGGTGGCATCGCCCTGGTCATCAACGGCCTCTTGTTCCTCAACCCCGACCCGTTAGTGCTGAACGTGGCCTGGGTAACGCTCGTGAACTTCTTCGCGGCGGCCACGATCTCAGCAGCGTTGATCCTACCCATGGTCATCGAACTCCGCGCGACGGGAACCACCAGCCCAGTCACGCGCATAACGGGCCTGCGCAACCACGGCAAACACGTCGTACTGGCTACCATCCCCCTCGCCCTCGTGAATGGTTTGCTTGTATTCACGATCCTAGGGATAGCGCTAGCCATCTTCATCTCGGCCCGATTCGGCCTCCTCGCCGCCGCCGCCGTTGTCGAGGACCAAGACGTCACTGACTCCCTGGCCCGTAGCTGGGAGCTGACGCAGGGCTTGCTCCTGCGCACGTCTGGCGTGCTCCTAGGAGCTATCGCCCCATTCGTCGCAGCGACCGTCGCCCTCGCGTGGTTGGACCTCTCCTACCGCGTCACGTTCGTGGCCATTACCGTCGCAGAAGGCCTCGTCATCCCGTTCGTGCTCGTCGTCATCCTATTGTTGTTCGAGGACTACCGAACCCTTGAGTCCGAACCCGACGATTTCGGGCCATCAATCTCGCCCCCCAAGACCAGCCTGTAGCTACGCCCCGCAGCTAGGCCTCCCCGATAGGCCTCCCCGATAGGGATCAAAAAAGGCCCCCGGAGATCCGGGGGCCTTTTCGTATGGTCGTTTTCAGCGCAGATGCGCCTTCGCTACTCGAGGAAGTCGCGCAGCTTGCGCGAACGACTCGGGTGCCTGAGTTTGCGAAGCGCTTTGGCCTCGATCTGCCGGATGCGTTCTCGGGTGACCCCGAAGTCCTTACCGACCTCTTCCAACGTGCGGCTCCGGCCATCCTCCAGCCCGAACCGAAGTTGCAGCACCCGTCGCTCGCGATCGCTCAGCGTGCCGAGGACATCCTCCACCTGCTCGCGCAGGAGCTGGAACGTGGCTGCCTCTGCAGGCGCAGGGGCGCTCTTGTCCTCGATGAAGTCTCCCAGGTGCGAGTCTTCCTCTTCGCCGATCGGCGTCTCCAGCGACACCGGCTCCTGCGAGACCTTCATGATCTCCCGTACACGCTCCGGTGTGACCTCCATCCCTACGGAGATCTCCTGGGTCGTGGGCTCCCGTCCGTACTCCTGAACGAGTCGGCGGCTCACTCGCATCAGCTTGTTGATCGTCTCGACCATGTGCACTGGGATACGGATCGTCCGCGCCTGATCAGCGATTGCTCGCGTGATCGCCTGGCGGATCCACCACGTCGCGTACGTCGAGAACTTGTAGCCCTTGCGGTAGTCGAATTTCTCGACAGCGCGGATCAGGCCGATGTTGCCCTCTTGGATCAAGTCCAACAGCGACATCCCACGACCTATGTACTTCTTGGCAACGCTAACCACCAACCGGAGGTTCGCCTCCGCCAAGTGTTGCTGAGCATCGTCCCCGTCGCGCCGCACATGGTTGAAGTGCTGCCGCAGGTTGAACTCATTGGAGTCCAGCTTCTGCAGCATGTCCGCGTCGTCGAGCAGCTCTGAGAGTTTGGTGACGTGGACGTCCTCGCCGATCGTGTCCAGCGTCGATTCAGGCAATACATGGCTGTTAATCGCCAGTTGGACGATCAGCTTGCCGACATCCACGGGCTCCATGTCCCATCGCTCCCCGAACGCTTCAAGCATCTCGAAGTTGAGTTCACCGTCGATCCCGGCGCGAAGCTTTTCGTTCGTGAGCAGCATCTTGAGCGTCAGCGGATCCTCGATCCCCATGTACTCAGTGATCGACTCAAGCAGGTCGGCCTGACCCTCCAAGCGCTTCAGAAGCGTCTTCACGATATCCGCGGACGACGCAGGACGTTCGGTTGCGTCGACTATCTCTTTCTCAGCGCCCTTGACGTGCTTCCCTGACTGGAACTCCAGCGCCAGACGACGCTCATCCGCTGCCGTCAGCAGCGTAACGCGACCGATCTCCCGCAAATACATGCGAACCGGGTCATCGATCAGATCGGAACTTTCGGGATCCTCTATTGGAGGTTCTTCAACCGCCTTCTTCTTCGCGGGAACCGCAACGGTAGCAGTGATAGGCGCGTCGTCGTCAGCATCATCAGCCGCGACAGCTTGAACGGCGTCGGCAATGGCAGCGTCAAGCAAAGCCGTCGCCGCACCTCCGCTTTCGACTGCTATGTCGACGGGGGGTTGTTCGGTTGTCTCGTCTTGGGAACTCGGATTTTGCTGCACGTCAGTTCCTCATCCACCTGGGCGCTTGGGGTGCCTAGGCACCCGTTCCGCTGACAAATAAGTCACGCAGCCGCGAATTGACCTGGAGCGCCTGCTGGTCCACCGCATCTCTGTACCCGGGATCGGCAGGGGAGGCATCGTCGGCATCTACAGCCAGTGCCATCTCTTCCTGTGCCTTCAACTCCCGGAGGTACCGCTCTTCCATGCGGCGCAGGCAAGCCTGCCAATCGGCTGCCCGTTGCTTGCGGTCTGCGGGCGGGAGAACCTTGGCAGCTAATCGCTCAAGATGCTCCGCAGCCACGTCGTCAAGCAACGGATAGGTACCCTCTATTGTACCAGTAGCCTGGATAGCGCTCAATAATGCGCGATTCTCAGGCCTGCGCATGCGGTCTGGGGACAGCTCAGCCACAACCTCAAGCACCTCTGGATACTGAGCGATCAGCGCCAACACGTACTCGTCCAGCACGTCGTGATCGGCCTTGCGGAACACCGCCTCCGCCTCGGCTTTCGCCGTCTGTCGCTTCGCCTGTTGTTGTTGCTGTTGCTGCTGTCGAGGTTGCCCCTGCGTCCGGGTACGCTCGAAACTCGCCTGCAACTGCGCCACCGTCACCGACAATTTCTCAGCAAGCTGGCCCAGATACTTCTCTTGATCCAAGAAATTGGACATCCCATAGATCAGTGGCAGCAGAAGTGCGACGGCCTCCGTCTTGCCTTCGGATGTCGTGATATCCAGGCGGTCGGTTTCTGCTTTGATCAAGAAATCTACAGCAGGAACCGCATTCGCGATCAACTCACGCCACTTAGACCCGTCGCTGCGGATCATCTCGTCCGGGTCCTTGCCATCGGTGATCAACGCGATGCGCAGCGCGTCCATGTCCGACGACCGCAACTTGATGTCCGCCCGTGTGCGCCCCTTGGACGACTGTGCGGCGGCGCCCAGCAGTTGCCACGACGTACGCAGGCTGCGCAACATCGCCTCCTGGCCAGCCGCATCCGCATCCAACGCCAACACGACCCTCGGCGCACGTGCACGGAGCAGCGTGACCTGCTCCTCGGTCAACGCCGTCCCCATGGACGCCACCACGTTCTGATAGCCATGCTCGTGAGCAGTGATCACGTCCATGTAGCCTTCGACCACCACCGCGACACCCTCACGAGCGATAGCGTCGCGGGCCCGGTCCAGGCCGTACAGCATCTTGCCCTTGTCGAACAACTCCGTCTGCGACGTGTTCAAGTACTTCGGGTTCGCGCCATCGAGCGACCTACCCGCGAACCCGATCACCTGACCCTCGCCGTCGCGCAGCACGAACGTCAGCCGACCCCTGATGAAGTCGCGAACCTCGCCTGACTCGAACCGTGACACAACTCCAGCCGAGACTGCCTGATCCTCCGTGTACCCCAGCGCCGTCAGATGCTTCAGCAGATCGTCGCCCGTACTCGGCGCGTAGCCGATACCGAACCGCACCACCGCCTCCTCGCTCAGCGCCCGCTGCTCAACGTACGCACGGGCCAGCGCACCCTTATCGGCCTGCAACGCCTCACGGTAGAAGCGAAGCGTCGCCTCGTTCACCGCGAACAGCGGATTGCGCGGGCCATCCTGGCGCTGCGTGCGCTCCAGCAACACCACACCCGCCCGCTCGGCCAGCGTCTTCAGCGCCGCAGGGAACTCAACGCCGTCAATCTTCTGCACGAAATTGAAAACATCGCCACCCTCGGCGCACGCCCCGAAGCAACGCCAGGTCTGGCGCTCCGGGAACACCACGAACGACGGCGTATTCTCCTGATGAAAAGGACAGCGCGCATGGTAATTGCGCCCCGCACGCTTCAGATCAGGAACGTAATCGGCCACCACATCGACAATGTCGATGCGCGCCTTGATATCGTCGGTTGCTGCCATCGGTTCTCCGCCGCTCGCGTTGGGGCCCTAAGTTGCGCCAGGGGCCAGGTATAAACGACTGCTTGATTCTGTCGTCTCGCGCCAAGATTCGCCAAGACTCCACAGCCCTCATTTCACCCGGATTTGCCCCTTGACGCTAGGGCCGATTGGCACACCCACCACCGCTCTGATACAACAGCGCCATGCCAACGCGCTTCTACCACGTCGACGCCTTTACCTCCGAACCCTACGCAGGCAACCCTGCCGTCGTCTGCCCCCTGGATGGCCCTGCCGACCCCGAATGGATGCAGCGCGTCGCGGCAGAGATGAACGTCAGCGAGACAGCGTTCTTCTATCCGCTTACCGATGGGCCCGACAGCAGAGCCTTCCACCTACGCTGGTTCACGCCCACGGTTGAAGTCGACCTCTGTGGCCATGCGACGCTAGAGAGCGCCCACGTGCTGCGCGAGGAGGGCGTCGTGCAAGGTGGGGCGACCGCCCGCTTCCAGACAGCCAGCGGCCTGCTCACGGTGGAGATCACCGACGACCTTCTACACATGGATTTCCCCGCCGAGCGCCACGAAACCGTGGATGCGCCTGAAGCGCTGATAACTGGCCTGGGGATAAAGCCGATCTGGGTGGGGCGCAACCGACTCGACTTCGTTGCGGAACTTGAATCGGCGGCGGCTGTACGCAACCTCACGCCCGACCTACGCGCCCTGACCGATCTCCCAGGACGCGGAGTCATCGTCACCGCCAGAGGCGAAGAGCCAGGCATCGACTACGTCTGTCGCGTATTCGGCCCGAATGCTGGCATTCCAGAAGATCCCGCAACCGGCTCCGCCCAATGCGCCCTCGGGCCCTACTGGGCCGAGAAGCTAGGCAAAGCCGAACTCAACGCCTACCAGTCCTCTAAGCGCGGAGGCCACCTCCACGTCCGCCCCCTCGGCGACCGCGTCATCATCAGCGGCCAAGCCGTCACCACCTCATCCGGCCAACTACTCCACTAGGCACGGGCGAGGCCAGATTCTCACGCGAAGCGGTTCAGCAATTTCCGCGCTGCCACAACTGTGACAATCGATAGTTGCGCAGTCGCCATCAGGGGCGCTACCCTGTCCCTCAGACGACATACGCCGCAAACGTATCAGCGCTTAACCAGCGTTCCAACCGCTCGTAAATGCCACAACCGCTCTTCACCGAGATTCCCCGCAGCACCCCGTCTCGGAGTCAGAGGCAAATGGGTCAATTTGGTACAAAATGGGTCACATTTTCAAGAACCTCTCGGCATCAGTCATCGCCCGGGTAAATGATAAGGAATGAGACAAAATGAGACACATCAAGACGTGCGAGAGAGCCCATCGCCAAGCACCGCACCCCCACCCTGGAGCGGCCAAGCGACCTTTAGTCCGGCGGCGAAGCCAGGAGATCTGAGGGCGAGCACCGACCTCGATCACCATTTGCCTAGAATCGAGCCCGGGGACGCTCCGGCGGCGAAGCCAAGAGTTTCGAGGGCGAGCCCCGACCTCGATCACGCTTTGCCCACAATCGAGCCCGGGGAAGCCCCGGCCCTAAACCCGGCCCACGAACACATCGCTGGCGATCCCGGGCCGCAAGCCCTCTGCCGTATGCAGCGCGAACTGGTCCGTCATACCAGCGATGTAGTCCAGCGCCACTCGGTCAACAGGGTCATTGCGCAAGAAGTAGTGCTCCGGTATCTCTCCCGGATTCTTGAGGAAGTGACCGTACAAGAACTCCACGATCACCCGAGCGTTCTTGCCCTCCGCACCGTCGCCCGCCGGCACGTACACGTTGTCGAACATGAACTCACGCAACTGGGTCACCACCGAGGTCACCTGCGGGCTCATGCTCAACCGTGGCCGACGTCCATCAGGCGCCAGCGAATCATACCCAGCGCACGCCCAAGACGACGCCACGATGTCATTGACCATCGAGTCCAGCCTCTGGGAGTGGCGTGTGCCCAGCACCTCACGAGCGTCCGAGGGCAGGTCGGACTCGCCAAGCACGCCCGCACGGATCGCATCGCCGATGTCGTGAGCCAGATACGCGATCGCGTCCGACACGCGCACCACCTGCGCCTCCAGCGTCAGCTCATCAAGCTCATCCGCGTTCAAGAAGTCGCCGCGAGGTTTGGAGTGGCGCAGGATGGCCTGCCGCGTTTCGTGGGTCAGGTTCAGGCCCGCGCCATCCTTCTCCAAGAGGTCCACGGTGCGCAAGCTCTGCTCGTTGTGCCGGAATCCACCAGGATGCAACGAATCCAGCACCTGCTCGCCGATGTGCCCGAACGGCGTGTGCCCCACGTCGTGGCCGAGCGCAGCGGCCTCTGCCAAGTCCTCATTCAGCCGCAACGACCGAGCGATGGTGCGCGCGATCTGCGTGACCTCCAACGTGTGCGTCAAACGCGTCACGAAGTGATCCCCGATGGGCGCGACAAACACCTGCGTCTTGTGCTTCAGCCTTCGGAAAGCGTTGGTGTGGATGACACGGTCCCGATCACGTTGAAACTCGGTGCGCAAAGCGTCACGCGGCTCGGGGATCAAGCGCCCCTTGGTCTGCGCGCTCAGGCTGGCGAAGGGGGAAAGGCGCTCCACTTCCCACTGTTCTTGGCGCTCTCGGACGAAGCCCGAATCGGCAGAGCCCGCGCCTAGGCTTTCAGGTGTATCCATGCGCCAAGTCTACCAGCGGCCCCTGAGCGCCTCCGAGCGCCCGCCCAACTTGCGGTGGGCTGCGGGTCAGGCGAAACTACCTCTACTTGAGCGCGCCCTTGAGAGGAGTTCCTGATGGCAGATCGACAGAAAGTGTTCGACGCCGATACCCATTTCCAGCCCGCCGCCGAAAGCATCGTCCAGTTTTTGGACAAGGCGATGGTCGCGAGGCTTCCAGATCTTGAAGAGTTCAAAACTCCAGTCACGACGGGCAGGGCAGGGCAGGCCATCGAGCCGCCGTACCGCCACTGGTACCGATTCGCACGCGGAGGCGGCTGGGGAGCAGGGAAGCCGCGACACCTCGGTGAAGCCGGCCCCCGTGAGAGCAAAGAGCGCCACTTCCAGACATTCATGGGCGAGCGCTACCCGACACTCGGCGTCGAGGATCACCTCATCGACATCCGGGTAGCAGAGATGGACGAAGAGGGCGTCGACGCCCAGATCCTGGTTCCCAGTGCTTTCACTGGCCACACTGACCCGACGGTGGATGTCGCGTTCATCCAAGCGCTGAACCGATTCCTCGACCACAGTTGCGGCCAGCACTCCGACCGCCTCTACTCCATGATCTTCACCACCGCACGCGACATCCCAGCGTCAGTCGCCGAGGTGAAGGCTTGGGGCAACAAGAAATGGGCCAAGGGCATCTACCTCGACCTCCCTCTCGACTACCCCATCGACCACCCAGACTTGCACCCACTGTGGGCAGCAGTCGACGACGCTGGTCTCACGATGTGCCACCACTCCTTCGCCACCGGCTACCCGGGCTACCGTGATCTCTGGGAGAACCCATTCATCGGCCGAACCGCCGGGCATCCCTGGGGCGCCATGCGATCAGTCGCCGCCTTCTTCGGCTCAGGACTCTTCGACAAGTACCCGAACATGAAGTACGCGGTTATGGAAAGCGGCTTCGGCTGGCTGCCGTTCTGGGCCAAGCGCATGGAGGACCAAGTCGTTTACATGGGCTACGTCGCGGAGAACCTCCAGCGGTCGATGACCGAGTACATGACGGACGGGCGTTTCTTCTGCTCCATCGTCCTGCACGAAGGCCCGGAAATGGTCCGCATGGTCTCCGAGATCCTCGGCGACCACATCCTCATGTTCGGTTCAGACTACCCGCACGCGGAGTCACGATTCCCCATCTCCGTGAAGACCATCGACGACTGGCCGCTGACCGACGAGGTTCGCCGCAAGATCATGTGGGACAACGCAGCGCGCTGCTTCGACCTCTAGGGATCAGCATCCCCAAAGGTCGTGTTCGCCGTACACGGCGAGCACCGGGGACGAGTCCACCACGCGGTCGAGAGTGAAATCGGCGGGCAGGGTGCCCGCCGATTTCCAGAAAGCGATCAGCTTGCGCATCCCGTCAGTCGCAGGGTCCGGCACATCCCGGAATCCATCGTGAGTTACGTCGTACGTCTCTTCAGCCACCTGGCGTGACACCTCACCGTACTTCTCGTGCACGCCGATACCAAACCCACGATCGGCCTTGTAAACGCGCTGGCCCGCCAGGTAGCCACGCAGCAGGCGCTTCACCAATTCCGGCTGGCCCTCCAAGAACGACCGAGCCACGGCGATGCCGCCGATAGCAAAGTTCAACTCCAGATCACCGTAGTCGTACAGCCAGGGACAGCCCGCCTGCCTCGCCTCGATGGCCACCGGCGGAGACAATGGCGTCGCAGCCACCGTGCCGTCCAGCAGCGCCTGCAAACGCGCTCTGCTCCCGCCAACGAACCGTACGTCGCTCGGGGCTCGTAGCACCTCAGTCATCGTCAACTGCACCAGGAAATCTGTCAGATCCGCTTGCCTGCTGGCGCCGAGCGGACGCCCGACGGTACTTTCGAGCGTCGAGCCAGGGCCACCGACCAGAAATTGCTGGTTGACGCCACCCGCGATGAACACCAGGTCCGCGCCTTTCGCCACGGCATCCACCAAGCCTGGCGCCGCCAGGTTGCCGACGGCGATCTCACCAGAGACCAACGCCGCCGCAACCGCGTGAGCGTCGCCCAACTTGACCAGGGTTGCCTGAAATCCCTGGTCGCTCAGCGCTCCACACTCAAGCGCCGCTGCCAGCGGCGTGACACCTTGGCCCCCAGTCGCGTACCCGCATGCGAGTTCTGTCATGAACCCATCCCGAACAGCGATCCACGCCTGAATCGCAGGAATTGATCCGCCATACGGCTCAGCGGGCGCTTGGCATCGATCACGTGGTCGCTCAGCATGAGCATCGGCTCAGCCTGTGTGGCTTCGGTCTCGGGGTGCTCCGCAGCAAGTTTGTAGGCGCGTGACGCGACATCTTCGTACTCCTCAGTGGTAAGCCGTGCGCCACGCCGTCTGAGCGTTCCCGTTCCGGGGTATCGCATCGCGGCGGTGGCATAGTCGGGGAACACACCCAAGATCAAGAGGCTGGCATCCGCCGCACGCTTGTAGACCCGCTGCTGTTCCGCCCCCTCAGCCTGGGAGGCCAGCCGAAGCAGGCTAGGCACATCCAGGTCGCTGTAGCGCGACTTCCGCCACACGCCGCGGCGGACTCGAACGCGGGCGGTATGACTGTGGATCTTGGTGAACGAGGCGAGCAGGTCCGCCAGGTAGTCGATGACCACCGGTTGGGACACGATTCGCAGCTCGTCGTCGCCTAGGAACAGCGGCACGCGATCCTGGCCCACGCGCTCCAGCACGTGGGGAGAGTGGGCTATCTCGTAGATCGAGCGCCGTAAGAGCACCTCGAAGAAGAGGCGAGGGGAGATGCGGAGGAACGCATCGTCGAGATTCAGGACTCGTCTGAAGAGGTGCTCGGCGCCGAGCAGTTCAGCCCGGGCACGCTCGTCCGTGGCAAGCGAGTGACGTAGATCGGCGAGCGCGTCGCTCGAAAAAGTATCGCCGCTGGTGACGAACGCGAGGTCAGAATCGGACATCAAGCGCTGGGCATAGCTATAAGGCGACGACGGCACGCGTGACCTCCTGCTACGGATCGACTAGGAGCGGATCTCCTCGCGCATGAAGCGGACGTAGGAGACGGTCATGAGCGCCGCGATCATGGCTAGCATGACGACGATATGGGGCCACACGAGTTGCAGGCTTTGGCTTGCAGGTACGGGTGAACTGAGCAACCCTTGCAGCCGCTCCTCCGTTACGCCAAAGGTACTCAAGAAGCGTCCGCGTATGGGATCCAGTAGTGTCCCCGTTGCCTCGGAATACAAGCGCTCGGGTGACACTCGGCCGACCCACAACTGGACGTTCGCGTGGCGCGATTGATCCTCGAAATCTTCGACGTCTGGAACGATGCGATCAGCGATAGTTGAGGCTGCGAAAACGATGAAGAAGCTGATGCCGATCCAGAGCCCGATCGACACGAGAGCCGACGCGACGGCGTTCCGCAGGAAGATTGATGCGGTCATTGCCAAGGCCAACCAGAAAGCGAGGAAAGCGATGGTGATGAAGCCAAAACCAATGAGTCGAAGCACTTCGTCGCCGCTGGGAGGAAGACCGAAACGGAACATCGCCACGCCCACGGCAGCGATGCCGAGGCTGAACACGACGATGGTTAGGGTGAACAAGCCGGCAAGGAATTTGCCGTTGTATACGGAGTCACGGTAGACCGGCTGCGCGAGGATACGTGAGAGCGTCCCCTGGGTACGTTCACTGTTGATGGAGTCGAATCCCAGGGTGATTCCGATGATGGGGCCGAAGAAACTCAGGAACTGCAACAGCGAGAGAGGCACTCCCTCTGTCGTTGTGAACAAGTCCAGGTAAAAAGCACCTGTTCCCCTGGTGACCATGGCGTCCTTGTCCACGAACATCGCCCAGACGACGCCGACGAAGACCAGCCCCAGCATGAGGTTGAAACGCCTCTTGCCGAAGTGGTCGCCTAATTCTTTCCAGAAGATAGCTCGCACAGCCTTAGCTCTCCTGCCCCGCAAAGTAGCGCAAGTAGATCTCTTCGAGCGTACGGTTCTCTGAGGACGCACCCAGCAACGAGGCCCCGCTGGCGATGACGGCTGCCGTGGCCTGGGCCCGGACATCAGCCCCGCTCTGCAAGACGATCTCGTTGCCCACACGGTTGCACGCCGTCACGGCGGGGAGTGCAGCCAATGTTGTCATCAGTTCATCGCCGCCGCCCAACACTTCTAGCACCAGCCCGAAGCCACCAGACGCAGTCTGCTCGGTAAGTTCAGCGATGGTACCTTCAAGAACGATCTTGCCGTGGGACATGATGCCCACGCGGTGACAGACTTGCTGCACCTCGTGGAGTTGGTGGGAAGACAAGAAAACGGAGATGCCCTGATTGGTACTTAGCTCCTCGATGATTCCAAGGAGCCATTGGATACCAGTCGGGTCTAGCCCCAACGTGGGGTCATCCAGGATGATGACGCGCGGTCGCTTCAGTAAAACATCCGCCAAGCCGAGGCGCTGGCGCATGCCACGCGAGTACTGACCCACGGGCTGGTTCATCGCGTCTGTCAGCTCCACCATGCCAAGCAACTCGTCGATCCGAGCTTTGGCGTCGCTGAGGCGCATGTTGTTGAGGTCAGCGGTATATAGGAGGTTGCTGCGGCCGGACATGTCAGAGTAGAAGCCCACCGACTCCGGGAGGTACCCCACCTGGCGCTTCACTTCCAGCGGCTCACGCGTGGGGTTATGGCCTACGACTTTGACGGTGCCTGCGGTTGGCTCGGTTAGCCCAAGCATCATGAGGATGGTCGTGCTCTTCCCGGAGCCGTTGGGGCCCAAGAAGCCGTAGACCTCACCTTCGCCGAGGCGGAGATCGAGACCATCTACCGCTAGAAAATCGCCGTAGGCCTTTACCAGGCCCTCGGCTTCGACCAGCAGTGCGCTCATCTGCGACCAAGCCTCCAGAAGAGGCCCATGAGGGCGCCGAGCACGGCGATCACGAGGACGATACCGAGCCAGCCCCAGATCGTGGACTGTGAAACCGTCACGCGCAAGGTCACCGTATCGAGGGTGTTCTGGGCGGTGCCACGCAGCACCAACTCGTAGTCACCAGGAATCGCGTCGTCGGGAGGCGTGATCTCAACGTCCCAGTCGATCTGTTGACCGGCGGGAAGTTTTCCGATCGTGGCACCGTGAACGAACTTGACCCCCCAATCCGAGGGAGCGTCGGCGCTCACTTGGAGGTTTGCGATATCGCCGGAACCGATGTTAGTGAAGCGCAATTTGTTCTTGGCTGCCTCACCGGCGGTTGCGTCCATGCTCAAGCGGCTGGAAGCAGTGGAGGCGAGAATCTCCCCGCGACCGGTAATTTCTAACGTCAACTCGATCCTCTCAGCCAGCGTTTCGTCGTCGCTGTCGACATCAACGGCAATCTTGTACTCCCCAGGAGCGGTGAATAGCGGCGGAGTGACTTGCACGTTCACACGTTCATCTATCGCGGCGCGAACGGCGACCGTCGAAATGAGCTTTGGCTCTCCGAAGGCGGGGGTAATGCCAACCTCCCATCCCGGTAGCGGCTCGTTGTTCTCGCCAATCGCTTCCCCTACGACAATGAACGAGTGATCTTCGTCGGTCTCGTTCTTGATGACGACTTCGAATTCATAGTTTGTGTTAGCGGGACCGCGGAGCACAGGGTAGTCGGCGGTGACTACGACGGTCCCGGGCTCCTCGTCCTTGCCCTCAGGAACACCGATAGTGAACGTTGCTCTGTCGTACTCAATGCCGGCGTTCTGGGCATCGGTAATGATTAGAGTGAATGCGTAATCCCCAGGTACTGGCCGTGTGTTAGGAAGGCGGATCCGCATGCGGGGACGTTGCCCGGGCGTGGTCTCCGTTGGCTCGACCACCAATTCCACTATGCGGAAGTCGAAGAACGCGTTCCAGATGCCGATATCCCAACCTTCAGGAACGTCGACCAATTCGAATCTCACGATGCGTCGGGCGTCAGCGTGGTTGAACAGGTCGATATCAAGATCGATGCGAATCTCAGACGGGTCTAGCAAGAGCGATCGGATCGGTGAGTCAAGCGCTACATCTGCGGAATCCTGCGCGAACGCGGGACCGGCGAACGTTAGCGTGCTCAGCACCAAGGCCAACACGGCCAAGGTCATGCGTCGGAAGGTGCGCATGGCGTTCATCTACCTCATCATCTCAGGGTTCTCAACAGCGCGGCGTCTGTTGCGGCTCACATAGTAGCAAAACGATTGGGGGCGGGGTTTGGATTGCTTTGCGCCCTGGGCTCGTTGTGGGCACGCCGTTTTGAGGCAGGCTTGCCACGGCGTCTTGATGTGTTGCATTTTGTAACATTTTGTAACTTTGGCTCCTGAACCAGACCGTCGCTGATTGAGCCTGTCGCACAACGCCTGAGGCATGATGGCATGCGTGAATGCAGGATAAAGCGATAGGCTCCTATTGCGCGACGGCCAGTTGTCACACGCATGACACTCAGTAGGCAACGCCTTGGACCGGTGGGCCTGTGGGATTGCGGATCCGGGGCAGGAGCGTGGCTCTCCGACATCGCCCTGTATCTGTTGAAAGTAGCGGCGCTGCACAGCACCCCCCAACTGGTATCTGCGTGCCCCGCTTATTGCGCTTCCTTAGCCGCTTCCCATAGCGCGAGCTTGTCGTCCGCCGGCATCGCCGCTAGCGTGGTGCCCTGCTCGTGGGCGGCGCGCTCAACGTGTGTGAAACGTTCGTAGAAACGGGCGTTGGCGCCGCGTAGCGCTTGCTCGGGGTCGATGCCCATGCGCACGGCGGCTCCCACCGCTGCGAGCAGAACATCGCCGAACTCCTCTTCTTTGCGGGCGGGCGAATCCTCGGCAGCGAGTTCTCGCAGTTCCTCGCCGATCTTGTCGAAGATGGCGTCGGGGTTATCCCAATCGAAACCTGCGCGCCTAGCACGGCCGAGTACGGCATTTGCGTATGCAAGCGCAGGCATTGCCTTGGGGACACCGTCGAGCATGGACTTGTCAGCCTGGCCTTTATCCGCCCGCTCAGTGGCCTTCATGCGTTCCCAGTGGCCTATGCCCTCAGCAGCCGTCTTCGCGTGGGCTTCGCCAAAGACGTGGGGATGCCGTCGCACCAGTTTGCGGTTGAGGAAGTCGACCACATCGGCGATGTTGAAGGTTCCTGCGTCAGAGCCGATCTGGGCGCTCAGGACAACTTGGAGGAGGACGTCGCCCAATTCCTCGACAAGCGCGCCTGTGTCGCCCGAGGCCAGAGCTTCAAGGGCTTCATAGGTCTCTTCCAGAAGCGTCCCACGCAGGGTTTCGTAGGTCTGCACGAGGTCCCAGGGGCAACCGGTATCGGGGTCACGCAGCGCACGCATGGTTGCGAGGAGCGCGCCGAATCCGGCGCTATCGATCCCGGAAAGAGGCTCAGGGTTTGTCATTGCAGTTCGCTCCTGTACGAGAGTGGCCTGATTATAGGTCGGGCAGACTGGACACCAGCAGTTGGGGCCAGGCACGATGGTCGGCAGCGGCGGGCGCACAAGGGCACCGGACAAGGATCACGCAAGCATGCAGGCAAAGTGGGGGATGGTTGGATGGGTTGCGGCGGTGGCGGTCGTACTGCTGTTGGTAACGACCAATGTGCGAGCCACGACCAATTCGCTGTGGCTCTACGAGCAGCTCTTCGATCATAACCATGTGCCGGGGCGAACGGGCATCAGCATGGTCGAATTGCGTCACGTTGGGGCGACCATGCAGGAGTACTTCGCTAGCGATACCGAGCCTCTAGTCGTCTTTGCTGAGATCAACGGGATATCGGTCAGCCTGTTTGGACCCAATGAAGCCGCCCACATGGCCGACGTGAAGAAGCTTTTCGTGAAGACGTTTCGCGTGCAGGTGTTTTCTGCGCTGGTGCTTGCCATTGCGGTTGCGGCGGCCGGGTACGCCCAGAGGCGACGGGCGCTCAGTATGGTCGGCACTTGGCTCAGCAGAGGCTCGATCATCGCTTCGGCGTTCATCGTCATCATCGGTGTGGCGAGCGTGGTCGCGTTCCGGCAGGTGTTCCTGCTGTTCCACTACATCGGGTTCCCGGAAGGCAACTTCACCTTCAGCACTCAGACCGACTATTTGGTACGCATCTTCCCAAACGGGTTCTGGTCTGACATCACATTTGTGATCGGCGCGATGACGCTCGTCGAAGCGGCGTTGATCTGGACGGCAGTGCGGGTCGCCAGGCGCATCTGGCGTTGAATGAGGCACCGGGCGACTCACGCGAATCACTCGTTGAGGTGTTCCCCAACGAGATGCTCGCGCGGCTGTGGGCAGACATCCTGCGCAACGAAGGGATCCCTTCGCTGGTGAAACCTCAGTTTGGTGGGTACGGGGCTTGGGGGCACGATTCGTTCATCCCGCATGGCCTATACGTGTTGGGCAAGCACACCGAAAGAGCGCGGGATATCATCAAAGATACCGAGGGCGACAACAGCGGGGAAGCCTGACGCAGGTGTAACCGAAACGTTACACATCTGAAACGGCTCCGAAACCTATTCACAGTCCGCCGAGAGTATAGTTAGCATCATCGGCAACAGGAGGTGTAGCAATGGACACGGCGAACACGACCGACCCTTTTGCAGAGCGCATCCGCGCTATGACCGAGCAGCTCCGCGAGCAGCTGTCCACAGCAGAACCCGGAGAGATTCCGTCCACAGCAGAGATGCTGGACGCGTTATTCAAACAGGGACTGGAATTAGGGCTAACGGACAAGGAAATCACGCAGCAGTTGATCTTGCCCGTGGCCGATTTGATCAGGCCGGGCCTGAATAGATAACCCGCTACCGATCGCTTCGAATAACGAGGGCTCCCTGACGGGAGCCCTTTTTCGTTTGACTGCCTATTCGTTCCACCCGACATGGTCGATGACCAGCGGACTCAAGGTCTGCACCGTGGGGATCTCCACGATGAACGTGCTGCCTACACCTAGTTCGCTTTCTGCCCAGATCCGCCCCCGATGGCGTTCCTCGATCGACTTCGCGATAGCCAGCCCCAGCCCCGTGCCACCAGCGCCACGCGTGTCCGACGAGTCCACCTGCTGGAATCGCTCGAAAATGGACTCTAGCTAGTCGGCGGGGATCCCCTTGCCCTGGTCTGCAACATGGAATGCAACGCGGGTATCGTCATGCGATACCCGAAGGATGACCGTTGAGTCCGTCGGCGAGAATTTGATCGCATTGCTCAACAAAATCTGAAGCGTTTGGAGCATCCTGCCAGGGTCCGCAACAACCGTTACGTCCTCAGGCTCAATCACCACAGACACCCCGGCATCGTTAGCGATCGGCAGCACGAGATCGGCCGCCTGCCGGGCTGTATCGCCAGCGTTGATCTGCTGGGGGGATATCTCCACCTTGCCAAGATTCATGCGTTCAAGATCGATGAGGTCGTTCACCAAGGCGACAAGGCGGTCGCTATTCGACGCAGCGATATCCAGCATGGATTGCGCCCGCTCGGGCATCGTGCCAAACACGCCCGAGGCGACCAACGTTACGGCGGCATGCATAGCGGTGACAGGTGTGCGCAACTCATGGCTGGTCATGGCGATGAACTCGTCTTTGCCGCGCTCGACCTCCCTCTCCGCAGTCAGGTCGCGAATGGCACGAACCGAATAGCGATAGGCGCCTTCGCCGTCCCTAACTGCGGCAGTGCTCACCTAGGCAGGGAACGTCGACCCATCCTTACGGCGATAGGTACGCTCTGAGGAGAGAACCTCGGCCTCGCCCATAATGAGCATCTCCGCCTCTCGCATGCCATCGAGCCGCACTTCACCAGTGTCGCTGAATTCGCGCATAGGGCGACCCAACATCTCAGCGCTTTCGTAGCCGAACAGCGACTGTGCCTCATGGTTGACGTTCAGTACGTGGGTCTCGGCATCGATGAGCAGCATGGGAAGCGGTGCACTCTCGAATACGCCCCGGAATCGAGCCTCGCTGACGAGTAGTTCCTCCTGCGATCGAACCTGTTCGGAAATGTCCTGAACGATCCGCACGCCGTAGAGGTAGTTTCCCTCGTCATCCCGAATGGCGGCACTGGTCGCGAGAGCGTGGAATGAACTTCCATCGCGACGCTGGTACACGCGCACGCCTGCCCCGCGATCCCGACTGCCGAGAGCGAGTTCCTCTGAGACCGCCGCCTCGTCGGGCGGGGGAGGCTCTGCCCAGAACTCTCGAAGGCGATGACCCAACAGCGCTTCGCGGGGATATCCAAACATGCGTACGAACTCTTCATTCACCTCGAATATCTCGGGGTTTACAGGCGAAACGAGAACGATTCCCAGCGGCGCTCCTTCGAAGATCGCCCTGAAGCGACGCTCGCTCTCCGATAGCGCAGCCTCAGCGCGGACGCGTTCCGTGACATCCTCAATCGCGCGTATGCCGTACAGGAAACGGCCTTGCTCGTCGCGCACTGCCGAGGTGGTCACGGTGGCAGGGAACGTACTACCGTCCTTACGTTGGTACCGTCGGGAGGTGACCAAGCGGTTGACATCACCAGCAACGAGTTGCTGCGATTCACGCCTGCCCGTAGCGACATGATTCGGATCGTTGAACGCCGCCACTCTACTGCCGAGCATCTCCTCACGGGAGTAGCCAAACATGTCCTCGAACTGCTGATTGATCTCGATGATTCGCGTTTCCTCATCGATCAAGGCGAGCCCGAACGGGCCCGATTCGAAGACAGCGCGGAGACGGGCCTCGCTGTCTTCAAGCTCTTGCTGCTGCTGACGCTGTTCAGTTACGTCGTTCAGGATAACCATACCGAAAGCGACTTGACCCGCAGAATCATGCACCGGAGTAACGACTGTACTGCCCCACACTTCCCGTCCGTCCTTCCGGACGAACAGAGTGTCGTGGGTGTAGCTATCAACGTTCCCACGCATCACCGCTTCGACTTCCTCACGCACAGGAAGCGGCCCCCCGTTAGGCGAGAAATAGCGGCTCATCCTTGTGCCTCCCAGCTCCTCCGCTGGAAAACCAAGGAAACGCTCCAGCATCGGGTTTGCCCTGAAGATGGTTCGGTTTCGCGCGATAAGCGCAACGCCCGACGAGCCGGCCTCGAACAAGGATCGGAACTGAACCTCGCTGTCTCGCAATTCTTGCTCAGCCCGCCTGCGCTCCGTGATATCGCTTGCCACACGCACGCCGAACAGAGCCACTCCTTGGTCATCCCGCACCATTGATGTCGAAATCGACAGCCACTCGACTCCAGGTGGAGGGTCGACCAGCGTCCGTTCTTGCACGTATGAATCGATCTGGCCAGCGAGGAGCTTGGACCATGCATCGGCGCTTTGCTCCGCCGTCTCGGCTACGAAATAACTGCGGAACCCTTGGCCCACTAGCGCCTCTGCCTTCAGGCCCAACAATTCGCAGAACAGCGGGTTGACCTGGAGGATCTTGCGGTCCAATCCCACGATTGCGATGCCCACCGGAGCTTGTTCTATCGTGGCGACGAACCGGCTCTGGCTTTCCTTCAGCTCCTGCTCGGCACGCTTGCGCTCCGTGATGTCTTCGAGCATAAACAGCACATAGTTGATGCCCTCCTGGCCGTCACTGACGCCTGAAACTCGACCTGCCGCCCAGACTTCCGTGCCGTTTTTCCGTCGGTATAACCACTCACCTTCCTCGAACGGAAGCTCGCCAGCAAGCACTTTGCCGAGGTTTCCTCGACCGAGCCTCACGTGATTGGGAGGGAGGAAGTCTGTGGAGCGGTAGCCTTTCATCTCTTCGATGGAGTATCCGAACATGGCTTCCCAGGCAGCGTTACCCGCGAAAAATCCGGACTCACTATCCATCATCGCAATGGCAAAAGGGGCCTGCTCAAATAGCGAGCGAAATTTGGTCTCGCTGCCTTGTAATTGCTGCTCAGCACGCTTGCGCTCAGTGATGTCCAGGAGGGTAATCATGCCAAAATCGACATCGCCTTCGGCGTCACGAACGGGAGAGACCACTCCAGATGTCCAAACTTCCGTGCCGTCCTTGTGCACGAACAGCGTTTCGTGCTCGTAAGAGCTAAGTTCGCCTCTCAACACTGCATCAACTTTGGCAGGGTCAGGCGGCTCTGCGTTGGGCGAGAAATGTCGCCCAATACCGGTGCCCATCAATTCCGCCTCTGAGTACCCCAGAAGCCTCACGATTCCCGGGTTGACAGCGATGGTTTTGCGACCCGCATCGATGAGAACGATCCCGTCGGTCCCTGCTTCGAACAGCGAACGGAAATGGGCTTCTCTTTCAAGCAATTCCTGCTCGGCGCGCTTGCGCTCGGTGATGTCCTGAACCATGCGAACGGCATAGCGGAACGCTCCCGATTCATCCCGGACGGCGGACGTGGATATCGATACCCACTCGACGGTAGCCCCTCCGGCAACCACCGGGCGCTCGTTCTCGAACGAGGACAACTCGCCGTTGACCAATTGATCCCAGGTGCTGTCCGTCACACCTAGCCTTGGGGGAGGGAAGAACCGCCCGAACCAGGTGTCACGGAGATCCGAAGGCTCAAGCCCCACCATCGCGGCCATCGCGGGATTGGCGTCGACGATGTTTCGGTCTGCGGAAACGAGGGCGATACCTACGCTAGCCTGCTCGAACGTCTGCCACCAGAGCGCGTCGCTGGCCTCGCGCTGCGATTCAGCGATCTTGCGTTCGGAGATGTCTTCGACCGTATGGATCGAATAGAGAAACTTATCTTGGTCGTCGCGTGCGGCGAAGACCGAAACCCTCACCCACTGAATATCCAAACTAGGGTCAACTACCTTGCGCTCGCTCCCGAGGAAGTCCAGTTCGCCAGCTACCAGCTTCTCCCAACGGCCCGCGCCACCGGCTGCTTGGCTGATAGAGGGAAATTGGTACGCAAACAGTGTCCCGCGCAACTGAGCCGGGGTCGATTTAACCATCGCCGCCAGCGCAGGGTTAGCCTCAATGATGGTTCGGTCTCTGCCCACGATGGCGACCCCGACGGGCAGGTGCTCGAACATGGGCCAAAGCCGAGCCTCTTCTACCATGGAGCCCCGCAATGCACCGTCGCGATGGGTTACATCGCGCAGAACGACAGCGGCGGCGGGTTGGCCCTCGAACATGATTTCGGAGCGCATTCCTTCAATCAACCGGACGGTGCCGTCAGGCCGGAGGATCCGGTGGGGTCGCAGCGGTCCTTGCAGAGATTGCTCGGCATCTCGCTCGGCAGCGTCTTCAGGAATCCACCGTTCATGGCGAGCGGCGCCCAACGCTTCCTCCCTGCTGCCATAGCCAAACATGTCCAGGTACGCGTCGTTCGCGTATGTTCGCTGGCCGTTCTGAATGATCACCACTCCGTCCGGCATGGCGTCAGCAACCTGGCGGAATAGCGAGTCAGAGGGGGCAACCAGAGCAAGCTTTTCAGAGGTCGTTGCGCGGACAGTGATCACGAAAAGGTCGCGATCGCTAACGTCAGCCTGAGAGACGCTGGCATCAACGTACCCACCTGCTCGGTCGCCGTATCGAATAATGGCGGAGTGTCGACCAGGCATGCGGGTCCAGGTTGTGGCCTGGACAGCGGCGTCGCTGCCATCAGCGAACAACATGCTCGCTGGCTCGCCAACGACATCGGACGCGGCCCGCTCAAACAGACCGCTCTGCGCCGCCGTTGAAAGCAACGACCAAGCCTGCATCGTCCATCGCGAATACCACGGCGTCAGTAGCGTTGCACATCGCCTGAAGGAGGCTGATGCTGGGCCCGCTGAGCCCGTCGCTCGATGCGTCCATTCCCACTCCCGCACCTAAATAAACCGCCGCGACGGCGGAAATACTTGCTTGCGACCCTCTGAGGCGGGTCCCTGACGCCTAGAAACAGTTTGCATCTAGGATTTCCTGCACTGGACGCAACCATGTTGCGCTCGGGTTGCAATGTATGTAACCGCATACAAGTGTTCTTGTAGACGAGACCAGAGCGTCATCTACTGGCCACTCGCGCGAACACGACATGC
>JAQCEV010000036.1 GCA_027618515.1 Chloroflexota bacterium
GCTCGAACACCAACAACTTACCCACGAGATATCAAGACAATTTCAGGAAACTATTAAGATTTCCACACACTTCACCCCTCGCCAGAGGCGGGCCCCTGAATCAGCTCAACGATCCGACCCGATGCGCACTGAGCACCGCCGTTGTCGTCGTCGGCGCGCCACGCTCATCCTGCGCCAATGCCAACTGCGCTAGCACACGCCATTCCTCGCCACGCCACACCAGCCGCAGGATGAGGAACGGGTTTGAGGGCTCACTGGCGTCCTCGCGCGGTCGGTACGTGACATCGAACGCAAGCTCCGTCGTCTCCCCCGCTTCAAGCGCAGGCATCGACGTCAGATCGACAGCGTCGGCGCGCTGCACCACGTGAGGCAAGCGCGCCTCGATCAACCCAACGCTATCGTCGCCAGCGTTCGTCACCGCGAACGTCATCGCAAAGGGGCCCTTGCCAGCCGTCGCGCCCACTTGGGCGATAGTCATGATGGGCATATCGGGGTTACGCGAAGACATCGACAGCAACTCTATAATGTCCCGGCCTCGCGCGCACCGCCCATCACTCGTTCTGCGCGACGACCAAGGAGTTCCCCCATGCGGATCGGCGCACACGTTTCCACCTCCAACAGCGCGGACCTGGCCATCGACCGTGCCGTAGAGATCGGCGCAGAGGCCGTGCAGGTCTTCGTGTCGCCTCCCCAGTCCTGGGGATTTAAGCCCCTAGACGAGAAGATCGCCGCCGACTTCAAAGCCAAGGCCCGCGAGTACAACATCGGCCCGACGGTGTTTCACGCGATCTACCTCGTCAGCCTTGGCTCGGACGACGACGCGTTGATCGACCGTGGCAAGAGTTCGCTGAAGAAGTACATGAACGCGGCCGCAGACCTAGACGCTCTCGGCGTGATCTTTCATCTCGGATCCCACAAAGGCAAAGGCTTCGACGCCGTAAAGGCGAAAGTCGCTGCGGGAATCCAGGATGTGCTCTCCGAGTCACCCGACAACGTGTACCTGCTCCTAGAAAATAGCGCAGGCATGGGGAACCACATCGGCTCCAAATTCTCTGAACTCGGCGCCATGATCCGTGAGATAGACGACCCTCGCGTGCAGATCTGCCTGGACACCCAGCACAGCTTTGCGGCGGGCTACGACCTGAGGACGCCTGAAGCGGTCGCCGCGACCATGGCCGAGTTCGACCGTGAGATAGGTCTGGAGTACCTCAAGGCGGTGCACTGCAACGACTCCAAGCCAGAGTTCGCTGGCGCCGTGGACAGGCACGAGAATATCGGTGAAGGCACTATGGGGATCGGCGCGTTCGAGGCCATCATGGCCAACCCGGCGTTCCAGAACGTGCCGTTCTACCTGGAAGTCCCTGGCTTCGAGAGCAAAGGCCCTGACATCCAGAACGTCGATCTACTCAAAGACATCCGCTCGCGCGTCTCGCAGTCCGCCTGAGTCTGAAATCCATGCGCACGCCTGAATTCGAAGCCCTGGTCCGGGATGCCATCGCAACCATCCCCGACTTCTTCCTCCAAATCATGACCAACGTGGACTTCCACGTGCGTCGTCAACCGCTCAAGCGCCACATCATCGACGCCGCGCTAGACAAGGGCGACACGTTGCTCGGGCTCTACGAGGGATTCCCCATCACGGAAGCGTTCGATGGCAACATGGCGCCACCGGACATCATCACGATCTTCCAGGGGCCCATCGAGGACATGTGCTCAAGCGACGAGGAGATCAAGGAGCAAGTGCGCAAAACAGTCATCCACGAAGTCGCGCACTTCTTCGGCATCTCGGACGCCGAACTCTACGACTGGGGCCTTTACTAAGCGGGCCAAGACATCCGAACTCAGCGAATCCGGGCCAACCTTCGTCCTAAGCAGACTTTCGAGCGTCCATGGACGAAGGCTCGAACGCGCGCTGATCCAACAGCGCATACGCCGCCGCTTGCGTGCGGTTCTTCAAGCTCAGCTTGGACAGGATCGCTCGGATGTGCGACTTCACGGTGTTCTCTGACACCAACAACGTGCTCGCGATCTCTTTGTTCTGAAGGCCGTCGGACAGCAGCTTGAGGACATCCCACTCCCTCGGTGAGAGGGTTTCCGTGTCGAAGTCCTGCTCCAGTTCCTCTTCGGACTCATCAGGGGCGGCTTTTCCCAGCGCTTTGGAAAGCACTTGATTCACCGTCTCGTGCTGCTCAAAATCGATGCTCTTGGTGCTGTAGTAGAACTCGCGCATCTTCGGCACTGTCTCCCGCGCGTCCTGCGAAGCCCGAAGGATCATCGTCAGATATCGCTTGGCCATCGCACGATCCGCCAACTTGCTCGGGTTGAGTAGCAGCAACTCCGTGTAGCCCTCCACGGGCGTCAGAGCGTTGTACAGATCATGCTCGATGCCGCGAGCGATATCGTCGAAGGCGCGCACGCGCTCCAACTCAACGAGCTGCCGGTACGCCGCGTACTGAGCGTCCTGCTCCTGCACCAGCAGCGCTTGCGTCTCGCGCAACTCCTCCGCGAGGCGATCCCGCTCGGTAGTCAGATGCTCGATCTTGCTCTGTAGCGTGTCGTTCTCGGCGTTGGGTCGGGGTGAAGGTTGAGTCATACCACTCCCAGCAGGCGTCGGAGACTGCCCATATTTACGGCCTCCCCATCATCCTCTGGCACCCGTGCACGCAACACGGTGGGAACCACCAACCGAGCCGAGGGTTTCCCCACATCGAACGCCTAAAAGCCCCAGCGGCCTGGCCTACTTGGCGCGGCCGGCCTCGATCCGCTGTTCCGCGATATCGTTGGCCGCCTTCGCCGTCGTGATCCCCTCGTCCCGCGAACGCTGGATCACCGCCGTCGTTGTGTCGAAGATCTCGCCTGTTTTCGCCATCGCCGCAGCGCGGTCGTAGGGCCCCGCGTACTCCGACGCCACGTTGATCACTCCACCCGCGTTCACGATGTAATCAGGCGCATAGATGATCCCTCGCGAGCGCAATCGCTCAGCGTCGGCCTCCTCGTCTTGCAGTTGATTGTTCGCCGCACCACACACGATAGGCACCTGCAAACGAGCGATAGTCTCCTCGTTCAGCACACCACCCAACGCACACGGCGCGAACACATCGGCCACAACATCGTAGATCGCATCAGGACCAACAACCTCAACGCCAGGCAACGCCGCCGCGCGGGCACGCGCCGCTTCGTAGATGTCCGTCACCACCAGCTTCGCGCCCGCGTCACGCAGGTAACCCGCCAACGAGTTCGCCACGTTGCCGAAGCCCTGCACCGCTATCGTTTTACCCTCGAGCGAATCATCGCCCCATTGGGCGACCGCGCAGGCTCGCATCGCTTGGAACACGCCGTAGCCCGTCACAACAGCAGGGTTCCCGCTGCCCCCCAGCGACTCCGGTAACCCTAAGACGTGTTGCGTCTCGTGGGAGATCCACTCCATCTCTTGGGCCGTCGCGCCAACGTCCTCGGTCGTCACGTAACGACCATTCAGCGTCTCCACGAATCGCCCGTATGAGTGGAACATCGCCTCGGTCTTATCCGTGCGCGGGTTCGCGACGACCAAGCCCTTGCCGCCGCCGAACGGCAAGCCCGCTGCCGCCGACTTGTACGTCATCGCCTTGGACAGCCGCAGCACGTCCATGATCGCGTCGTCATCGGTCGCATGCGGCCAGATGCGCGTACCGCCCATGGACGGCCCCAGCGTTGTGTCGTGGATAGCGATGAACGCCTTCAGGCCCACCGCAGGATCGGTCCAAACGGCAAGCTCCTGATGGCCATTCAACTGCATGAATTCAACGAAATGCATCATCTACTCCTATTCCGTTTTGACCCGTTCAATCTCAACCGGCCCGCCCACGCAGAAGCTACCCCGTGAGAGTCTCCTCCGCGGCTTCCAGGAGTCCTCTGTTGGGCTTGCCCAAGAGCGACAGCCCCTCGCGAGGTAGAACCACTAGCGCGATGACCACCTGTGGCAAGTACAACACCAGATGAAGCACCAGCCCAAAACCAACAGCCAACGGCTGTGGAACATCCCAGATGCCAGCAAGTTCCACCACCGCAAGCTCGAACGTCCCCACCGCCCCCGGCAGTCCGGGCACCGCCGTCGCGAAGAAGATCGTGCCCAAAACGAGGATAGTCGCCTGCAGGAGCGTTAGCTCCACACCCATGCCGCGCGCCAATAGATAAGTGACCGGCCCTAGCAAGAGCCAATACCCCAGTGTCAGCAGCACGGTTGCGCCGAACCTCCGCTTGCGGGACAGCATCATCATAACGGTCTCGTGATACCGGTCGACCCCGGGGATGCGCCCCACCAACGAGAACCGCCGCGACAGCCACCCCACTTTCAACAGCGCGATCAACAACGCCACGAACGTCACTCCTGCCACAACCGCTGGCACCACGCGAGAGGACAGTGTTGGCTCTACCGCCATTGCCACGGCCACCAAGAACAGCGTGACACCCAGATCCTGCATGCGCGTCATCACCAGAGTCGCGACCACCACCGGCCCAGGCAGGCGGTCGCGCAGCGTCAACATCGTCAGGATCGCGGGCTCGTCCAGCACGTGGATAGGGGCAACGTGGTTAAGCCCCTGGGCCGCATTCTCCACGAAGAAAAGCCGAACCACCCCCACAGGATGGCCAACGAACATCAGCCGCCAGCGCATCGCACGCACGTACGCCGAGAGCAAAGCCAATGCCAGCGCTATGGCCACCGCGAAGGGAGAAGCGTTTGCGATCTGGACACGGACCTCTGTCCAATCGATACCGCGGATCGCGAACGCACCAAGCGCAGCGCCGATCGCAAGCCCCAACGGAACAAGGACTCGTCGGTCCTTGGATAATCTGGCGATCTTGAGCAACCCTAGATTCCTGCCTCTGAGATTCCTGGGCGCCACTGGGACACCGTGTGCCGGTGGCTACCCTCCTAAACAAGCTGACTGCCGCAACCCAAGTGGGGGTTACCCGAACAGATCCTTCTTGTCGCCAGGCCCCACAGGCGCACGACCGAATCCGGGGATCGCCATCTCCGTGGCGAAATCCTGGTAATCCCGCGTACGCACCACCACCGGCATCCGCAACGCGTGCCCGAACAGCAGCGCCTGTTGCTGCGACTCCAGCCGCGACAGCACGCCTTTGAGCTCACGTGAGCCTGCCGCGCCCCTAAGCACCGCGTCCACGTCGCGTTCGTTGTCGAGTTGGCACGTGATGCGCGTTCCCAACTGGCTCAGCACCTCTTCGTCAATCCCCGAGGGACGCTGGTCCACCACCAACAGCGTCACGCGGTACTTCCGCATCTCCCGCGCGATCGTCCCGAAGATGGTCTGACTGGCGATACCCCCGCTCAGGAAACGGTGGGCCTCCTCGATGGTGATCACCAACGGGTGAAGCTGCTTCGCACCCCCTGTGGCCAATGTCTCCTCGGTACGCTTGCGGTACTCAGCGTGGATGCGACGTGTGATGAGGTTCGCCACCAGCACGTAGGCTGTCTGATCGTCGCCGTAGCGACCGAACTCCATGACAACGTGTCTACCGTCCACCAGATGCTCCAGCACCTGCTTGACTGCGCCTCCACCGGATGGGGCATCTGCTTGCATGAAACCGATGCGGTCAAGATCACGCAGCTTCCGGCGTAGCGCTCCCAGCACACCGGCGTGCTCGCCCTCAGCCGCCAAGCCAGCCATCGCGTCCGCGTCCATGCCCAGGAACTCGCTGATCCAGCGCCTGCCATAGCGATCGTGCAGCGTGTAACAAGCGTTCACGCCCGCGTCCGATATGCCCAGCGTCGACGCCAGTATCGCGATGTCCTCGGGCTCGATCTCGTCCAGTCCGATCTTCACGTCGAAGTCAGGCGTGAATCCACGACGGCGCGCCGACTCCGGGTCCAGCGAGAACACTGACACCCCGCTCTGCAATATCTGGCGCAGCCCCTTCACCGCATACCCGCTCTCCGACGTAGCCTGCCAGCCGTACTCCGAATGCATGTCGAATATCAGATGCGTCGCCAGCCCACGCTGCGCGATCGCCGTCAGCAAGATGCGCGTCAGGAAGCTTTTGCCTGACCCACTTTTGCCAAATACGCCATTAGAGCGCTTCACTAGCTCTTCGAGATTCAGGCAGACGCGCGTGTCCTCCATGTCCAGCGGACTACCGATGTAGATGTGCGTCGCGTCGTCCTCGCCGAAGATCATCTGCACGTCTTCGTTGGTGGCCCGATTCACCGGTGCGAAATGCGCTGGCAACGACCTCGCAGGCTGCGGCTCCTCCTCGCCCACGCTCGTCATCAGCATCGGCGTCACCCGCGCCTGGGCGAACGCGCCCGTGCCGGACAGCACCTCGGCCATCGCAGCATCCGCGTGCGCGATATTCGACGACAGCCGTCCGTCCGCGCTCTCCAGCGACAGGTCGGTGATGATCCCGAAGTAACGGTGGCGCGTGCCATGAACGGTCACGAACGTGCCCACCTTCGCATCCTCAACAACGCCGTTGCCCGTCAGGCGCACGTCCAGCCCCTGTGACAGCGAGCCGCCAACGACCACTCCAAGCTCGACAGCCTCAGCCTCAGGTAGTGCGCCAAACGGATCCCCCGCTTCAGGGAGGCCCAGTGCATCAAACCTATTGGTCATCGCCCGCGCTCCTTTGCACGCCTACGGCGTGGCAACACCCACCACATAAGACCCGGGCCCCCGAATGTCACAGTCGCCGGGATCAGGAACCAAAGATTCGAGAAGTCCCCTCCACCGAATCCCACCCTGAGCCCAGCGATTGCCAGGAACAGGAGCCAGAGGAAGATTCCCAGCACCAGCAAGGCAGCGCCTCCCAGTGCATACCAGATCGTCATATCGTGCCCTCACCGATCGGCAACCGCCGCACGATAGCGTTGATGCGCGCCGTATCTCCAGAAAGCTCCACCGCCACCGCACGGCTCGCCGCGATCAGGAACGCCCGCGGATCATCGAACGCGTGGGCTGCGTTGCGTAGCGATGCAGCCAGAACATCGTCACCCGGCCCTCCGAACCCAGCGAGCAGGTAGAGGAAATCCAGCCGTGGCGCCGCGCCAACCCCGAAGAAGCTGCGCACCTCGTCCGGGGTACACGTGTAGAGGAACGTATGTATCCGTGGCGGTTGCGACGGCAGGTACTGGTGGAGCACACCGTTCGCCTCGCGATGCCCCGTCACGGCCACCTTCACGTCGGTGCGCAAGAGCTTTTCGAGCTGTGGGTGCGCCGCGTAGATCTCCGCCTCCGTCTCCACGTCAGCGCCACGCGCAATCACCCGCCTCGACTGATCGAGCGCCGATGTCGCGATGCCACTGACTACGCCGAACACGTCCTCGCCTGCGCGCACAAGCGTCCCCAGCGCGGGAGCCTCGTACAGCCGATGGCACTGGCCCATCAACTGCTCCACCGAAGCCTCCACCACCTCACCGAACCGCGCTATCGGGATGCTCTTGCTCAACATGCCTGGATTGTCGCGGAGCAACGCTCCCAGCAGCAAGAGGGAATTGACCGCGTCCCGCCCCCGCTGGCCATGCGCAAGCATCGTATGGGCTTTCCGGGTGGGCGGGCACAATCTCGCCTCCAAGCGGCCGTCAGGCCGCTCTTCTCCCCAACGCGATAACCTATCGTCCCCACCACACCGCAACCAGGAGCCCCCATGAAGCGTTTCGAAAGCCTGAAAGACATCGTGGATAACGGCTTCTGCCTCAGTTGCGGCCTCTGCAAAGAACTCGCACCCGAAGGCACCATCGAGATGCAGTGGGCGCCCAACGGCCACCTCCGCCCACGCACCTCGCGTCCCCTCACGCCCGAAGAAGACGCCGCCATCGTTCAGATATGCCCAGGCATCAACCAAACAGGCCCCTTCGACCAACCCCTCGTCCAGCCAAGCAACGTGTGGGGTGACCTACGCCGCGTCGTCATGGGCTGGGCCACCGATCCCGACACTCGCTTCCAGGCGTCCACCGGTGGCGTCATGACCTCCATCAACCGTTACCTGCTCGATAGCGGGCGCGTCACTTTCGTGCTCCAGGTGCGCGCAGGTGGCCCCAAGTCCACCGACTCCGAGCCCGTGTTGATCCGCGATCCCAAAGACCTCATCACCGGATCGCAGTCGCGCTACGCCTCCAGCGCACCCCTGTCCGCCGTCCGCGCCGCGATCGAACTCAACGAGCCCTTCTCCGTCTCTCTCAAACCATGCGACATCGCAGGCATACGCAACCTCCAGCGTGTGGACGAGCGAGCTAAGCGGCTGATCGTCTACACGCAAACGATGATCTGCGGCACCGTACCCAGTCTCGACACCACCATGGATTTCTTGCGGCGCGAGGGTGTAAATCCGGACGAAGAGTACCCCGTCGCACTTCGTTGGCGTGGCAACGGCTGCCCAGGGCCCACGCTTGCGGTCATGCCCGACGGCCGCGAGGTCACTGGCCTCTACAACGACATGTGGGACAACAACCCCTGGACGACACAATTCCGCTGCAAGGTCTGCCCCGACGCCATCGGCCTCCAGGCCGACATCACCACCGGTGACGCTTGGCCGAACGCGATGGCCAACGGCGAATCAGCAGGAACCAACGTCATCATTGCGCGTACGGCGATCGGTGAAGAGGTACTGGCCGAGTGCGAGCGTCTCGGTTACCTGACGACGAAACCCGCTCAGGACGGCGTCCTCGACTACGTCCAACCCCATGAAGCGAACCTACGAAAGTCATTCGGCGCCCGCCTCGCCGGAGCCGTCGTCACCGGAACGCCCATGCCCAACTTCACCGCCCTCGCCGAACAAGAATGCGCCGCCGAACTAACATCCGAAGAACTAGCCAACGTCTTCAAAGGCACCGTCGAACGCAAACGCGCCGGCCAAGGCGACGAACGCACGTCCATGGATGACGAGAACCAGTCCCGCCTCTAGCGGCGTGACATCGCTGCCTGAGCGGAGCGCAGCTAAGTCGAAGGCGCTCTCACCCTCCCAGCACGAATAGCTCACGCGGTGCCGTGTGCAACCGCTCCACGCCATCACTCGTGATGTGCATCATCTCGCCGAACTGCACGCCCCGCATGGCATCACCCGTCACCACGTTCGGCTGGATCACGTAGCACTGCCCCTCGCTGAACGTGAAGTTCGGCGGCTCACCCCGGAACTGGTCGCGCGTACGGATGATCGGCGGCAGTTGGCTCTCACCATGCACCAGATCGTCAAACACCGTGAACCCACGCTCAGAGATCACCTCAGCCGCGTCCATCACGTCCGCCACCGTCGCGCCAGGGCGCATCACCGCCTCTATGCGACTGAACGCCTCCATCGCCACGTCGTGCAATTCCTGGTACTCCGACGTCGGCCCCTCGCCGATCGTCATCGTCCGCAACACCTGCGCCACGTAGCCGAAAGCGTTCGTCGAGACCTCCGTCACCAGCACGTCGCCCCTCTTCACCACGCGATCCGACATGTACTGGCGCGGTATCCCGCCCTGCGGGTCATGCATCGACGTTGTAATCACGAAATGGATATGGTTGATCCCCCCATCCCCCAGGTACGCGTCCTCGATCACCTTAGCAAGCTGGTGTTCGGTCATCCCTGGCTTCGCGTACTGCGTCAACTCCTCGATCGACCTATCGCTCATCAGCGCCGACCGCCTCAGCCACTCGATCTCCTCCGCGCTCTTCACCTGTCGCTGCGTGCGCATCTGGCCCGAGAAATCGATCCACGCAGCCTTAGGCAATGCCTCCACCAAGCGTGCGTGATGCGTGTACGGCATCGGCGCCACGATTCCCAACCGCTCACCGTCCAGCCCGCGATCCTTCAAGCACGACACCAGCGTCGGTATCGAGTCCACGCTCCCCGTCGGCCCCGCCCCCGCGAACCGCACATCATCCGCGATCGACATCAGCTTCGCGTTCGGCAGGTGGTTCAAGAGCTGGATCAGCAGCGTCATCTCCCCATCGCGAGGAAAGATCAGCCACGCCTCAGTCGTCGTAAGCCAATTCGCCAGGTAATTGATCTCGCCACTGCGACCAAACCCGCAACACACCAGCGCCGCGATGCCCGGCGTTATCCATGCGCTCGCGCACCGCAGCGTGCCGCGCCGCATACTCATCGTCCGAGAATCGTGGGTACGTGTGCTCGATCATCGCCAGCCTCCAGCCGATATTCACCTAGCACCATACCCCACTCTCACCTGTCATTCGAGACAAGACCCAGGGATCGAGCGTCAGTGCCCGCTCCCCCTGCCACCCCCTTGCATTGTTCGGCTCCACACAACAAAAGTCCTATAGAATCTTCAGGTATTGAGATACGCTATCACCATTGTTCAAAGGGCGAGGATTTCTCAGCCCGCAGAGGTGTGATGTCGCCCAGGCCCTCCATAGCAGTCCTCCTCTTGGCGGCACTCACGTTGGCGCTCGCCGCATGCTCCGCGGGTTCGCACCGTCCTACGGACACCGCCCTACCTCCCACATCAACCCCTGTGCCAGATATCGCCTTCGAAATGAAGCTGGAGTACCTGCACGGCGAGTCCATCGCAATCACCATCGTCAACAACTCCGACGATACCTACTACTACCAGCGCCACTACCCCGCCTGCTACAATCTCAAGTTCTTCGACGACCCCGTGAAAGAGCGAACCTACCCGGAGGAGACGCGCCCCCTCGAACCCGGCGAATTCCTCGTCCCCGAAGGGACGCACTGCGACATGGTCACGGAAGATGCCCTCCCTCCGGGAGCCCGCACCACGTTGCTGGTGTGGGAGCGACAGCTATGTGAAGTGCATCTCTGGGGCTGCTTGGAAAGCGTCCCCGCCGGGCCAGGAACCTATCGCATCGAGGGCCGATTCTCAACGAAACGTGAAGTGGTCGGCTATAGCAAAGAAGACGACCGAGGCACCACCACCGCCGAATGGTCCTTCGCCATCGCCGAACCTCCGCCGATCGAAGACACATTCGACCTGCAACTCATCGCCCCTGAAACCATCAACCAAGGCGAGTGGTTGGAGGGACTCGATGTGATCCTGACCGACACCTCCGGCCAACTCCGCGAGTTCGCATCCGGCGCTGGCATACTGGATTTCGAAGTAACGGATGCTCGCGGCAACGTCATCTGGCAGAACCTCAAGGTCATTCCACTGCCACTCGTTTTTCGAACGATCCATCCCTACGACGTGCTATCCGTCGCCGACATGCACATGGCTGCCCCCGGCAAATGGGACCTTCGCGACCCCAACGGAATCCCCGTAGAGCCTGGCGAATACCAACTCACGGGCATCGTCTCCCTTGGCGGTGCTCGCATGACCACGGCCGCACAAACCCTCACCGTCCTACCCGCTCCGCTCCCGGACTACGCCCATTCAATGCAACTAGAGTTGCTCGCCCCGCCAACATTCGCGACAGGCCAGCCCGTGCCTCTGGACATGCGCGTTACCAACACCGGCAACGCTCCGGTAAGTCTGCTGTGGAGTGGCGGCGGGCAATTCCCACCTTTCCACTACCTCGATATCCTCATCTACCGCGACGATGCCGTGATCTGGCGAGCGTCGCTGGCCCACGGCCTCCGCGGGTCTGGCGACTTCATCCTCGCTCCTGGCGAAGGGAGAACCATGAGTAGCCTGTTCGAGGGATACGGCGCCCCTTGGTTCTGGGACCAATCGCAGGGTTGCGGCGACAACCGCGACGGAGCCTGCGAAGATTTCGTAGGCCCAGGCACCTACATCATTCGTGGAGCGGCATCGGTCACGCCGCCCTGGGTTCTCGAACAAGATCCGCCCTTCACCCTGAAATTCACCACCGTCACCACGCCACCCCAGGAGTTGATCATCGTAAGTGCCAGCGCTCAGGAGTAATCACCAGCTATCCACACGCCAGACTGGACAGAAACGCCACCACGCTGGATGATGCGCGCCAACGTCGGCAGCGGAGGAGACAGCGTCATGCTAGCGACTGAACAGAACGAGCGGATCACCCGCGTATCGCTGGGAACACCCATGGGCGACCTCCTCGCCCGCTACTGGCACCCCGTCGCCACCACCGGCGAGCTGCACGACAACCCCGTCAAGCCGGTGAAGCTGCTCGGCGTTCCGCTCACGCTCTTCCAAGATCGCCAGGGCAAACTCGGCCTCATCGAGCAACGCTGCGCCCATCGGCGGGTCGACCTCAAATGGGGGATCCCGGCTGAAAACGGTCTCCGCTGCGCCTACCACGGCTGGACCTACGACAGCACCGGCCAATGCATCGACACGCCCTCAGAACCGGACTCCAGCACCTTCGCAGCCAAGGTCAAGTTGGACTCCTACCCTGTCGAGGAACTCGGCGGCCTCATCTGGGCGTACCTCGGCCCCCTACCGGCACCCCTCGTGCCGCGTTGGCACCCGCTGGTCGTGGAAGGCGCCTTCCGGCATGTCGCCGTCTCCACCATCCCCTGCAACTGGCTCCAATGCATGGAGAACTCCGTCGACCCCATCCACGCCGAGCACCTGCACGGCTACCTCTGGGAGTACGTTATCGAGCGCCACGGATACACCCTTCCCGGCACGCTGGATCAAGTGCAACGCATGACGCGCAAGCACATCAAGACCGCCTGCGAGCCATACGAGCACGGCATTATCAAGCGCCGCCTCCTCGAAGGTGGTTCCGAGGACTCGCTCGACTGGCAGCACGGCCACCCCTTGGTCTTCCCCAACAGCGTCACGCTAGGCGGCCCCGGCCTCTACCAGATCGAGGTTCGCGTGCCCATCGACGACACGACCACCTGGTCGATCATCTACCAAGCCTATGTCCCTGGCCACGGCGTGCCAGTCCCTGAACAACCGTTCATCCCCACCTTCGACGCACCCCTGAGCGACGTCCCCGACTACATCGGCGCACAGGACATGGTCATCTGGCGCGACCAGGAAGAGATCATGGATCGCTCGCGGGAGCGACTGGGCGACTCCGACCGCGGCCTCATCCTCTACCGACGCATGCTCGAAGATCAGATGAAGGTCGTCGAAGACGGCGGAGAGCCCATCAACGTCTTCCGCGACCCAGCCCAGAACGACAACCTCGGCCACGACGCCTGGGACTACGGCCCGATCCAAGACCACACGCCTGGCGCCGTCTACCTCCGCACCTCAGGCCCCCACAGCCCCGTCCTCCCCATACTCGAAGACCTCATGGTGCAAGGCGCAGCAGCAGCCAAGCTCGGCAGATAGCGGACGGCCACTGAGCGGCCAAGTACCCACGCGGCACACCGAGAGGAAACGCCAGCCAACAACCACCGCCAGCCATCCCCAACCGCACACCCCTTCAGGCCTCCTCACCCTCAGGGAGAGGACTGAAGTGAGGGCACACACCAGCATTCATTCACGCATCCCACAGCCAAACCACGCTCGCTTAACGTCACCCAGAGTAGGGCTCGATGAATTCGGTCGACCGCAAGATTACAAGGCTGGTTGCTCTGTTCAGAGCGCCCGGGTTTACCAATGCCAGAACACCAGCCCGGCGATCGACTATCTAGATGATCATTTGGAAGACATCGTGGGCAGTGTCCTGGTCGTTGGTGGGACGTATATAGAAGGAGCGGGAATTAGGGCTGTGGCCGGGTGCGTAACATGGCTCGGCTGTGCCGGTAGCGTTCTTGCTAGCGGTTGCCTTTTCAATTTGGGACACTCAATGCGAGCGGCAGGGCGGGATTTAATTGGGGACAGGTACCAGTACTCCCCGCCAAGAAATATCTTCGATGTATTCTGCAGTGTTCCTTGATGGGAGCGAAGTTGGCGATGGAAACGAAGTTGGCGAAGCGACTAATAATAGGGATCACTCCCATTCCCCTTTTGGTGCCCACTGCTCTGTGGGTTGGGATCGACTGACCTGCCGGTTTCCGCATTGCTGTTTTCCGCCCTGCTCTCGGTTACCGGGGTTTCAGTCGTGCTCATTCAAACTGTCGGCTCAAACACGGTCTCGTCCAAACTGTTCGGGAGTCCCGCCCTCCCGCGAGCCCTGTTGCTCCGCAAATTGGGTGTGAGCGTCATCGTCGTCGTGGCGGTTCTTGTTGGGATTGGCCCTCGATTGCTTGCGTCCATCAAGGAGATGCAGGATCCGCTAGTTTCGCTTGAAGGGCTTGTGGGCATGGTTGTACTTGTTCGCGGTTTGATTTGGATATGGAAGCGAGGCTAGTCAGATGCTACCGGCACTTGGTCACCGGCGCCGAAATCCCCCGCCCCCACGCTCGCCCGCTTCATCTCCCCCGACACCATCGTCCCCGGCGTCGCCGCCCCCCAAGCGTGGAGCCACGCCCCCGTGTTCACGCTCCACCTCATCTAGAGTCGATCTCCACTGCAAGCACCACACTGACACTTGCTACTTACCCCGTAGCACCCGCTCTTCTATAGTGGTCAGATGGCCATCCTCGACCACCCAACTCCCTCCGCCATCCAGCCCCCAACTGCCTCTCCACGAGCCGTCAAAAAAACATGCCCGAAAACACCCCATAGCCTTAACCCCTTGGCGCGACGGCCTGCTTCCCGGGCACTCCATGGGCGACATCTGGAATCGATATGTTGAACACCTTGCGACACTTTGCCAACACCCCCACGGCCTGCATGTAACAAACACCCCTCGCGCCATCCCGCCCCTACCCGCTACCCTATCCCCGGACGACCTACGCCACCCACGTACTAGTGCCCCGACGAGACAAACCCACATCCCCTCGGGGCGCTTTGCCGTTCATGGGCGATTGCACTCAGAGGTAAATGGGCAGAAATGGGCAGAAATGGGCAACATCAAGACGCACGCGAGGCTTAGCCATCCTTCCCTGAGAGTCATCAGCCGCGATTATCCCCGGAGCGCCGAGCGACCTTTAGTCCAGCGGCGAAGCCAAGAGATCCGAGGGCGAGCCCCGACTTGCTACACCACAAGCCCACCAACGAACACGGGGACCGAAATGGCCCCATTTGGCCCCCCCTTCCGGCCTCAACTCCCAGGAGTAAATGACACAAAATGAAGCCAAATGAGTCCACCCCGCTCGTGAAACGAGGTACACTCCAGGCGCGACCAACCCGTCAGCGATGACACCCCAGAGGTAAATCAACCCGCTCATTTCCGTCCAGATCGGCATTTTCGCGACCAAACACGCGCACCACACGACCAACAGCGCTCAAACCAATCCACGCCCGTTGCACCCGCACCCCGGCACGGGTAGCCTCAACCAATCAACTCATCGGAGATTAATCATGGGCGACGAGATCGAATTCAATCCCTATTACGGCGTATTTCCCTACCACGACTTCGTGAAAGAAGAAGGCATCCCCGTTCACGAGGCCTACGCCGTCGACTGCCACACGGTACAGCTTGAGCCCTGGGAGCGCATGGGAGGCCTGGGTGCGTACATCCACCTAGTCGGCCGATCCGACTACCTCTCTGCCTACGTCGTCGAGATTCCCGCCGGCGGCCAGCTCAACCAAGAACAACACATGCACGACGAGCTCATCCACGTCATCTCAGGGCGTGGCGCGACCGTCATCGAAGAAAGCAACGGCACCAAGCACTCCTTCGAGTGGGGCCCCTCTGCCATCTTCGCGATTCCCATGAACGCCAAGCACCAGATCTTCAACGGCTCCGGCACCGAGCCCGCACGACTCGCCGCCGTCACGGATCTACCCATCATCTTCAACATCTTCCACAAGAAAGAGTTCATCTACGATAACCCCGTCACCTTCGACGACCGGGCCGCCGTGGAGCGCTACTACAACGGTGAAGGTGAGTTCAGGGAGATCAAGCCCGGTCGCCACCAGTGGGAGACCAACTTCGTCCCTGACCTCGTCAACTTCGAACTCCCGCCCTGGGTCGCCCGAGGTGCCGCTGGCAACAACATCCAATTCCTTCTCGGCGACTCCTCCATGCACTGCCACATCTCGCAGTTCTTCGAAGGAACCTACAAGAAGGCTCACAAGCACAACGCAGGTGCCCACATCTTCTGCGCCACAGGCGAGGGCTACTCCCTCCTGTGGAAGGATGGCGAGGATCCCGTGGACACCGTGCGCGTCGACTGGAAGCCCGGAACGCTCTACGCGCCACCGGACGGCCCGACGTACCACCAGCACTTCAACGTCTCCAAAGGCCAATCACGCTACCTGGTATTCGACTTCGGTGGTTCCCGCTACCCTGTCCTCGACTCCAAGATGTGGACCTACGAGAACATGGACAAGTCCCAGGCAGATGGCGGCATGCAAGTTGAGTATCAAGACGAAGACCCGCGCATCCACGCGCTCTTCGCTGAGGAACTAGCCAAGCGTGGCATCAACTCCCGCATGGGCGAATTCATCCCCAACCTCGACTCGCGCTAGGAGATCCGACGATGCAGCAGCCGCTACCAGCAGATCAACGCCCCGACGGCTGGGACGCGGCTACCGCGCACTACGAAGACACCGTCGAACGGATCACCGCACGATTCGCGCAGAAGATGTTCGATCACGCGGACGTAGGCGTCGGGACCAAGCTCCTCGACGTCGCGTCCGGCGCAGGTGTCGTCGCACTCAGCGCGGCGAAGCTCGGCGCCGATGTCCTCGCGACCGACTTCTCGCCCAAGATGGCGGATCGCCTCCGAGAGCGGGTCGCCGCCGAAGGGCTCCCCAACGTCCGTGTCGAGGTCATGGATGGCCAAGCACTCGACCTGCCAGACGCCTCTCAAGACATCGTTACCTGCAACTTCGGCGTCATCTTCTTCCCTGACCACGCTGCGGGCTTCGGCGAATTCTCCCGCGTCCTACGATCCGGCGGCACCGCCCTCATCACCACCTGGGGTTCACCCGACCGAGTGGCACTATTCCCTCTGATAATGGCAGCGGTCCAGGAAGCAGTACCCGACTTCCAGTTCACTCCGCCGGGCAGCAACGCCCTCAACTTCAGCGATTCCGCAGTGATGTCCGACGCACTCCGCCAAGCCGGGTTCGCCACCGTCGACGCCCACACGTCATCGGAACCTTGGGTGCTCCCCTCCGCCCGTACCATCGAAGGCCAGATGCAAACCAACCCAGGCCTTGCCAACCTCAAGGCCCAGATCACGCCAGAGCAATTCGAAGCGACCATCCAGGCCACCGTCCGCATCCTCCAGGAGCGCCACGGCGATGGCCCCGTCACCCTCGACATGGAAGCCCACCTATTCGTCGCCCACAAACCCTGATTCCGCCGTCATCCAGGGAATCCGCGTGCCAAGCACTCGCGTATCTCCTAGTGTGACCACAGCCCGCCCCAACGTTGTAGCACCCACCGCGTACCCGTAAACTATTTAACAAATGACCACTGACATCCACTACACCCCAGCCGAACCCCCAGAGCAACCCGAGGAAACCACAGGGATAGCCTCTGTCCTTACCGGACGCCGCAAGGCCATCATCCTCGGCTCCATCGCGCTTCTCGCCTTCGGCTACTTCGCCTTCACTGCCTTCACTGCTGCTACTTCCTACTACCTCAGCGTCGACGAACTCGTCGCCCGAGGCCCCGTGGCAGGCGAAACCCACGTCAGGGTGAAAGGCTCCCTAAAACCCTTCACCTTCGAGCGTGAGAGCAGCACTTCCCTGGCCGCCACCTTCCAGCTTGAAGATGGTGGCGCGGTCGTAGATGCCGTCTACAACGGGGTTCTGCCCGATCTCTTCTTCAACCCTCACTCCGAGCTCGTCCTCGGCGGCGAGTACACCGCAGACGGAGTCCTAATAGTCGATCGTGAAAGTGTCCTGATCAAATGCCCGTCCAAGTACGAAGCGCTGGAAGTCGAAAACCCCACCGAGCCGATCCCCGGCGCGCTGGAAACCTAGGCGAGCGCTTCGTGGCCAACCCGCCACCACCGCAGCAACACGCCAAAGGCCAACGCCAAGCGCTCGATGCTCGCTGGCTCGCCTACCTCACCGCAGGCGGCAACCCCGGCGACGCCCACCAACTCGCAGCATCGCCCGCGTTCCAGACCGGCGTCACAGAATTCAATCAAGCCAAATTCTTCGAAGCACACGAATCCTTCGAACGCGCCTGGCACGACGCCCCCTACCCAGACCAGCTCCTCGCCCTAGCGCTCTCCAAACTCGGCGCCGCCTTCACCCACGCCCAACGTGGCAACCCCACCAGCGCGGCCAATATCGTCCGTGACGCCCAGCGCTGCCTCGCTCCTCTGCCCCTGATCTACGCAAGCCTCTCCGTCGCCACACTGCGCGATGCCCTGCCGGCCTGGCTCGCATCACCGAACGCCACGCAGGCAAATATCGTTTTACTGCCAGCCGAAAATGGGATTTAAACACGAACGCCCCGACGTACAGTCGAGGCGTTCTACTGGGTCACGTCAGGTTCGTATCTCAAGCAGCGTCTTTGTGGTCAACGACCTGGTACCCAGCTGCGATAACTCGCGGCTCCGGCACGTCAGCTGAATGTCCACACTGAACGCATGACACATACCTACCGTACATGTCTGACGACTCCCGGACATCGCCACCGCACCGTGGGCATGCCTTGAACATCATCGTTTATCTCCTTTCCGTCACATCTCGTTATTTGGTGACGACTTCGCGATGAGTTTGTTCCACCGCTGCGTCATAGTAGATGACGTATGAGTGCGCGCAGTGTCAGGATTACCCCCATCATGTTTGGGGGGTTTCACGCAAAGCACATCATGTAACGTAGATTGACATGCATCGTATCAATGGTGGTATGCTTGTACAAGCGCCCGGACAGGAGAGACCTCCTGCGAGGCCCCAGGGAACCGAACCCGATGCAAGAGAACAGACGAAGAATCCAGGCCCGCACAACGCGCGGCGTGTTCGAAGATATGCTCTTCGGTCAGATGGCTGCGGCAAGTGCCCTGACTGCTCGTCAGCGGGAGCAGGAAGCTGAGCAACCGACCGAAGGCCTCTACATCATCAGCGTCGCCGCGCGCATCCTATCTATGCACCCACAGACACTGCGCAAGTACGAACGTGTAGGCCTCGTTCGTCCGTCACGAACCGTTGGCATGCTCCGCCTTTACTCAGAGGAAGACATCGCAAAGCTCCGTGTGATAAAAAAACTCATCGATGAGCTTCGGCTGAACCTTGCAGGAGTCGAGATGGCTATCGCCGTGTTCGACCGTTTGTCCGCTGCGCGAAGCCAGATGAACCAGAACCAGGCCAACCAAAGAGCGATCACCCAGGCGTTCGACCGCATGTTCGATCAGATAATGGAACTCTTCGCTGGCCCGCAGCGGTAGTCGGAAACCTCGCCCACCAGCCACACCACACAGGACATGCATCTCGATGACGACCCAAGACCCCGAAAGCTCATCCGAAATCCCGGACGACGCCACCGGAATGGCTGACGAGCCGACGGACCCAATAACCGCCCTTGAACAAGAGCGTGATCAATTCAAAGCGATCGCTCAACGAACTCAGGCGGATTTCCTCAACTTCAAGCGCCGCACCGACCAGGAGCGAGGAATGGTAGTGCGCAACGCCGCTGCCCAGGTCCTGAACCGGCTTATTCCCGTGCAGGACGACCTCGAACGCGCTGTGGAAGCGCTGTCCGAGGATGCGCCGGACTCATGGAAAGACGGCATCAAGATGGTGGTACTGAACCTTCAGGCCCTACTGCAGGCAGAAGGCGTGACCAAGTACGAGCCTGCTCCGGGTGACACCTTCGATCCCGCCGAACAAGAGGCCGTCTATTACCAGCCCACAACTGATCAACCTGCAGGCGCGGTACTCTCCGTGGTCACATCCGGGTACCGAACCGCAGATCGTGTTCTCAGGCCCGCCCAGGTGGTCGTGGCGAAAGCACCCGATGAGACCGCTGAGCCGAGTAGCAACTGAACGATGACAATGACGTCCTGCCTGAAAGCAGGGCGAGGAGGCCCGTATGGCGAAAGTGATTGGGATAGACCTAGGAACCACCAACTCGGCCGTGGCCGTTATGGAGGCGGGCGAACCGGTCGTCCTTGAAAATTCAGAAGGTGGGCGCACGACTCCATCCGTCGTTGCCCTCAATCCAAATTCGGGCGAGCGGTACGTCGGTATGGTCGCCAAGCGACAAGCCGTAACCAACCCCCAGAACACGGTCTACTCGGTGAAGCGATTCATGGGTCGCCAGTTCGCTGAGGTCCAACATGAGATCGAAACCATTGGGTACGAGATCAAGGCCGGTTCTGCAGGCGAGGCCGTCGTGCGAATGGGTGATCGCGACTACACGCCCCCTGAAGTTGCGGCGATGGTGCTGCAGAAATTGAAGGCTGACGCCGAGATCAAATTGGGCGAGAAAGTTACACAAGCCGTCATCACGGTGCCTGCCTACTTCAATGACAGCCAACGTCAAGCCACCAAGGATGCAGGTCAGATCGCTGGTCTGGAGGTACTCCGCATCATCAACGAGCCCACGGCGGCCTCACTCGCTTACGGCCTCGACAAGAACGAGGACGAGTTGATCGCGGTGTTTGATCTGGGCGGCGGCACCTTCGACGTCTCCATCCTCCACATCGGCGAGGGCGTCTTCGAGGTCAAATCCACTAACGGCGACACTCACCTCGGTGGCGACGACTTCGACCAGCGGATCATCCAGTGGATGGCCGACGAATTCAAGAAGGAACAGGGCATTGACCTCAAGCAGGACCGGATGGCGCTCCAACGCCTGAAGGAAGCGGCAGAGCGTGCCAAGATTGAACTATCCACTGTTGCTCAGACGGAGATCAACCTCCCGTTCGTCACCGCTGATGCGTCAGGTCCAAAGCACATGGCAATGAGCCTCACCCGCGCAAAGATGGAGCAACTCACGGCAGACCTCATCGAGCGCACTGCCGAGCCTTGCCGTCAGGCCATCAAGGACGCTGGCATCGCGCAAGCCGACATCGGCCAGGTCGTCATGGTCGGCGGCATGACCCGCATGCCAGCGGTACTAGCAAAGGTGAAAGAACTCTTTGGCAAGGAGCCCCACAAGGGAGTGAACCCGGACGAAGTGGTCGCCATTGGGGCAGCCATCCAGGCCGGTGTGCTCCAGGGTGAAGTCACCGACATCCTGCTGCTAGATGTCACCCCGCTGTCCCTGGGCATCGAAACTCTGGGCAGCGTGGCAACGCACCTCATCAAACGCAACACGACCATTCCCACGTCGCACACAGAAACGTTTACTACTGCGGCGGACAACCAGACCAGCGTCGAGATTCACGTGATTCAAGGCGAACGAGGGATGGCCAACGAAAACAAGTCCATCGGACGGTTCAACCTCGATGGCATCGCCCCCGCTCAGCGCGGGCTGCCCCAGATTGACGTCGAGTTCGACATCGACGCCAACGGTATCTTGAGCGTCTCGGCCAAGGACAAGGCCACCAACAAGGAGCAACGGATCACCATCACCGCGTCCTCCGGTCTCTCCAGCGACGAGGTCGAGCAACTCGTCAAGGAAGCCGAAGCCCACGCTGAGGAAGATGCCAAGCGCCGTGAGGTGGTCGAGGCGAGGAACGGCGCCGATAACGCGGCGTACCAGGCTGACAAGTCCCTGGCCGAACACGGGGACAAGATCACGCCTGAACTCAATCAGGAGATCACGGATCAGATAGCCAGCGTTAGGGCTCTACTGGCTCAGGATCCGCCGATTGAAGATGCGGCGGCATTGCGCGCAGCCGTGGAGTCATTGACGGCGTCGCTGACGCAGATCGGGCAGCAGGTGTACGAGAAACAGCAGGCTGAGGGTGGCGCGGACGCTCCGCCCACTGCTGAGGACGGTGGCGAGGCGGCTCCTGATGCGGGTGGCGACGACGACACCGTTGAGGGCGAATTCCGCGAAGTCTAGGCTGAATCGCGGGCAACAGGTTTATCGGTGCAGGGCCGTGTGGGGTATCCCATGCAGCCCTGTTTGTTGTGCGGACGCTTCGGCGGCTAGGTTCCGGCTCGCCCGTAGTCGTCTTCGACGCGGACGATGTCGTCGGCCTCTCGCGTGCTTACCTCAAGGATGAGGGCTCCTTGATCGGCGGTGGCCTTGAGTCGGTGGATCATCCCTGGAGGAATGGGGAACAACTGGGCAAGTTGCATCGGCACGACCTGCTCACGATCGTCGACACCCCAGGTGAGTTCGGCCCCGCCCTGGACGAGCATCAGCGATTCCGTTTTGCGTTCGTGGTACTGCTTGCTCAGGCGGTGGCCGCCGTTGATGAACATGTGCTTTATGCAGTAGTGGTCGTTGAGATCCAGGATCTCTTCCCAACCCCACGGCTTGTCGATGCGATCGCCAATCTTCATAGGCGTAAGACTATCTCACTCGTTCGTTCTTGAGGTCTAAAACTTGGTCGGCCAGTAGCGACAATTGGCGCCAGGCATCCTCGTCGGTCGGTACGGTTTCGGGGTCACCGTGGACGTACCAGTCCAGGAGGACGTGCTCAGCGCCTAGCTGATCTAGGAGCAGGAAGTCCTCGTGGATCTGCTCCAGGGTGCCGACTCCGAAGATCCGGTCATCGCCCTCTATGGGCATCTCGGTGATCTCAACCTGTATACGCGGGCAGAGGGGGGGCATCTTGGCGCCGAATTCGCCCGCGATCTCGCGCAGTCGGGGCAAGCCCGTGTCGCGAAGCCAACCTGGCGTCATGCGGTTGGGGTGCCACGCCGCGTCGAAGCGGACCGTGCGGCGCATGGCGGCATCGCTGCGACCACCCACCCATACTGGCGGGTTGGCTCGCCCTTCACTTTTATAGGGGTGGACGCCTGAAACCTCGTCGAGGGTCACGAAGCGACCGTGGTAGGTGACTTCCTCTTGGGTCCACAGCGCGTGGATGACCTCGAGGTACTCGTTGGAGATGGCACCACGACGCTCGGCGGGAACGCCGAGCACGGCGAACTCAAGCTTGTTGCCGCCAACTCCCACTCCGAATACGAACCGGCCTCGGCTGAACTGGTCGATGTTGGCCGTGAGCCTCGCCATCTCGACGGGGTGGCGGTAGGGAAGCACGCAGACGGTGGTGCCGAGGGTGATTCGCTCGGTCTGGCCTGCGAGCCAGGCCAGAGTGGCGAAGGTGTCGTAGAACGGCTCGGGGTAGCGTGCACGGACGTCGGGCGTTATCGCCACGTGGTCGGAGATGAACGCCGAGTGGAATCCCATGGACTCGGCGATACGGGCACGGGCGAGCAGACTCTCGGGGCCTGTGCCCTTCCCGAAATTCAGAACCGTAACGCCTACTTTCATGCCTTCTCCCGCCTCTGCTCTGACGAACCAGGCAAGTTTAGGGCATCGCCCCTAGGCGCGGGTAGGAGTTGCCCCTACCGCCGGATGATGATCGCCTAGAGCGCGAGCGCGCCTCTGGCCAGCACATCCATATCGAACTCTAGGCCGAAGCCAGGCGTCTGGGGCAGCTCGATGTGGCCGTCCACGGCGGGCGGCACCCACTTGAACAGCGGGAATGACCAGGGCATGTACTCGACGGTGAGGCCGTTGGGGACGGCGGCGAGCGCATGGACGAGAACCTCAGGCGCGAGGTGCGTGACCACGGGCAGGTTGTGGGCTTCAGCCATGTGGGCGACCTTCATCCATTGGGTGATGCCGCCGACACGGAGCAGATCCACCATGACGATGTCTATGGAGCGTTGGGCGATCATCTGGCTGAACGGGGCGATGCCGTAGACGTACTCGCCTGCCGCTATGGGCGTGTCGAGGGCGTCAGCGATCTTGGCGAGGCCGCTGAAATCGTCGAAGGTCGTGGGGTCTTCAAGCCAGGTGATGCCGTACTCGCGCATCTCCCGACCGATGGTGATGGCGCGGTTGACGTCCCACAGCTGGTTGATGTCTATCATCAGCTCGACGTTTGGGCCAACCGCGTCGCGCATGGTGCGGAGGCGAGCGACCTCGGCAGCGATGGTCTTCTCGGCGCCCAGCCTGAACTTCATGGAGGTGAAGCCTTCATCGACCAGGCGCTTGCCGTGGGAGTTCAGCATGTCCAGGTCGAACGACCGCCACAGGTATCCGCTGGCGTAGGTGGGCACGCGGTCACGGTAGGCACCGAGCAGCTTGTACACGGGCAGGCCCAGGGCTTTGCCTTTGATGTCCCACAACGCCACGTCGATCGCGGAGATCGCGCGGGTCACTAGCCCGCCGGGCGAACCGCTACCGCCGGCACGAAACAGGCGGGAACCGATCTCTTCGGTGTTCATGGGATCCATGCCGACCGTGACGCCGCATAGACCAGCGACGGCCGCGTGCAGCGCCGCGGTCATCACCTGCGGCGCGAAACCTGCGTAACCGATGCCCTCGATGCCATCGTCGGTGCGGAGCCTCACGGTGACGAAATCGATCTCGTCGCCGCCCTTGGCGAAGGGCGCGTGCTCGCGGGGAACCCGGACGGCCTGCGTTGTGTAGCTCGCGATTTTCATGTGGTTAGAGCCCCTGCGCCAGTTGTTGCTTCTGCCAGTCCATGTCCACCTTCTCACCGTAGAAACGCTCGGGGTTCTCGATGGACCAAAGCTGCTTGTGGACGACGTAGTTGTCGGGGTCGATCACTGAGGCCTCGCGCCACTTGGCACGCGCACCGTCCGTGTCACCGCTTCGCAGCAGCGCCAGCCCTTCGTCGAAGAGCACGTGAACGCGGGGATCAACCTCGGCGCGGCCGGTCGATTCAGCCCCGGCAGTCGCGCCTGACGTGAGCCACGCATCCACCAACTCGCGCGTTTCGGACTTGCGGATGTCGAACCCGCCGAACTTCTGGTGGACGACGATCCCGTTCTCGTCGACCAGTATCCCGTTGGGTACGGCCTTGAATCCGAACGTCTTGGAAAGCAGGTTCTCAGCGTCCACCACGCACGTGAACGTGGCCCCGGCCTGCTCCATGAACGGACGCGGCTTGTCGGTGCCTTGGGCGTCGACCGCCACGGCGAGCAACTCGAAATCGCAACCGGCGTACTGCTCGACCACTTGCTGCCAGACTGGCAACTGTTGGCGGCAGTTTCACCAGGACGCCCACATGAAGACGATGAGTTTCTTACCTCTGAAGGAGGCGAAATCCACCATCGTGCCGTCTAAGGAAGGCAGCACGGCTGCCGGTAATGTTTCGTTGACCACTGAACCTGTCGTCATGGGGTTCTCCTAGAGTGCTGCTATTGGCTAGCGTGCCGGATTGTACGCCCCGCAGGACAGGCCTTGCTGCGGAGTCGATCCGCTACGATCCGGTATGAGCCTGTTCTGGTCGTCTCTGCGCGATCCATACGCGGACTGAGACGAAATGAGCCCCCGGTTTTGCCCTTGGAGCAGAGTAGCGGCTCCTGCGGTGCGCTGAGGGGTATGGTCAAACATGCTCATTAATGCTCATTTACTCCTGAGATTCGACTTCGAATCGTGGGTCCAAATGGGCCCCTTTAGGTCCATGGCCTCCTGTGCTGCAGCCCGTGCGAACGACGAACGCCCCGAGGAGATGTTGATTTGTCTCATCGGGGCGCTGGTACGTGGGTGACGTAGGTCGCTCAGGGAACACGATAGGGGATGGGGGAGCGATGGCGATAGGGGCTGGTGTCGCACGCTAGGTATTGGCGTGGTGGTATGTAGTTCGACTCTAGAGCCTGTCTCAGAAGAACACAGAGGTGAGTCGGACATGTAGCGTCAAGCTGGATCAGCGTGGTGGTGGCGCAAATCCAGGGCTAAGGCTGGTGCTGCTCAGC
>JAQCEV010000037.1 GCA_027618515.1 Chloroflexota bacterium
GCACATCATGCCCGACCGGAGCAGGGAATCCACTTATCCCCACTGTTCAGTTTTCCGGAGCCACCTCTGGGTTTATCTATGTGGACTACTCCGGCACCTGCGCCCCGTCTATGATCCTCAGCCCCTTCCCGGTGCCGTTGGGCATCGTGGTGAATGACGCTGGCGGTTGGTCCGCAATCGAGGGAACCGAAGGTGGTTCGTACAACGCGATCAACGAGAACGGCGGATCGCTCATTGCCGGAGCCAGCGGGTGCATCGGCAGTGACGAGTTCGCCTCCGTTCAGATCGCGGGCTCGCTGGGTCAGTCCAAGTAAGCCACTGGGCGGTCTGACAGTAAGCAATTTAAGGAGGGCCAGATACGTCTGGCCCTCCTTCGCGTTATTCGAGGATGTCGCGGCACCTTGGAGACCTCTAGCCCACCCTCTCAGCAACTGTCTTGGGAGTCAAGCATTTTGAGGGCTCCAAGAGCGTTGATGTTTGAGCATTGCGTTCAGGATGGTCAACAGTTTGCGCATGCAGGCGGTGAGAGCAACTTTCTTGGGCTTACCTACGGCGAGGAGGCTGTGGTAGAAGGCATGCAACACCGGATTGTGGCGAACGGCGACGAGCGTAGGCATGTAAAGCGCCGTGCGGACGCTCGCGCGGCCTCCCTAGCAGGTTCGTTGTCCGCGGAACTTGCCACTGTCGCGACTGAGCGGCGCGACACCCACGAGTGCGGCGACCTGTTTCCGGGTCAGCGAGCCGAGCTCGGGCAGACCGGCCAATAGCGAAAAGGTGAGCGCCGGCCCAACACCGGGAACGCTGCGCAGAAGGTCTTCGCGTTCTCGCCAAAGCGGACTCCCGCGCAGTCGACCAGCCAAATCCTTATCGATATCCTCCAACTCGCTTTGCAGGACGGCGAACACCCGGGTGATCCGTCGTTGAACAACGGGCAATGCCCGCTGGCGGCGCTGCTGTTCGGCAACCTTCATCTGAATCACTTGCCGTCGGCGGGCAACGAGCGCCTCAAGCTCCCGGGCATCAGCCGGGACGAGCGGTTGGGCGACGATGTTACTGACCTCGCCGAACTGGGCAATGATCGCCGCATCGAGGCGGTCCGTCTTGGCCAGCTTTCCCTGCGATCGCGCGAAGTCGCGAACTTGTCGAGGGTTCACCACGGCCACAGGGATGGCGGCGGTGCCGAGTGCCGTCACGAGCAAGGTCTGATACCCACCTGTGGCCTCCAGGACGACCAAATGTGGATGCAGGTCGTTCAGTTGCCGCACCAACTCCTCGATGCCTGCCTCGTCCTGCGCCGCACGCCAGGCTATCCCCGTAGGGCGCACGGCAATAGCCAACCACTCTTTCGAGACGTCGATTCCAACAAACACCTTCGGGGCAGTAGCCATCGGTTCCTCCTGTTGGCCCTTCCTTGCAGATTCGGGCTTGTGTTGCCCGGGCAACTGTTCGGGCTCTTGAAGTATCAAGGCGGGGCGACCCAGCTGAGATCCGGTCTCGTAACCAAGGTCATTACGGTCTACCCCGCCTTTCCAACAAAGATACAAGGTCTAGAGTAGTAGTACTTCTGGACGGTCACGCATTGCTCCTCTTTCCGTAGGCTGATAGTGACTGAGCCGACGAACAGGCGAGGTCAAGGGACCAACGAGAAGGCCTGGCGCAACTTTGGCCTTCCCTTGGATATTCGGATGAGCTTCGGGGGGAGTTCTCGGCCTATGTACGATGATCAGACAACGGTAACGGGGATGTCAGACGAGAGGGCTTGGCGCAAATTCTGTGGCTTCCTCGATCTGACTCCTGCTGGGTTCATGGAAGTTCAACGCCAGCGCTTGCTGGATGCGCTTCCAACGCTCGCTAGTTCTGCACTCGGGCGAGGCCTCATGCGCGGCCAGATTCCACGTACGGTTGAGCAGTTTAGGGACAACGTCCGCCTCACCGACTACGAGAGCTATATCCCCGTATTCGATTCTGGTCGCGCGGCCGAGCTACCCGAGACTCCGGCTTTCTGGGCTCGCACCAGCCGTCGCAACTCGGATGAGACGAACATTCCCTATACCGAGCTCGCATTCGAGCAACTCATGGACGCTTGCACGGCTGTGTTCATGCTCGCGTCATCCGATGCCACCGGTCGGGCGAGTCTCCACGTCAATGATCGCGTCCTTTACAACCTACCGCCGCTTCCGTTCCTTTCAGGCAAGCTTGCCGAGGGCTTGGAAGGGCGGCTGAACCTACGCCCTGTCCTCGGCCACCAGGCTGTGGACGGCATGGACTTCCACGAGAAAGTCGCGCTCGGGTTCGAGAGCGCGCTGGATGGCGGCGTCAACGCCGTCGCGTCCATGACGAGCGTGCTGCTGAAGATGAGCCAAGCTTTCGAGACCAAGCGTTCCAAGAGCAGCAAGCGCAAGCTCCTCCGCAGGCCCAAGACCGCGATGCGTATGCTTCGCGGGCTCGTCGCCGCTAAGCTGGGCAAGCGCAACCTGCTCCCCCGCGACCTCTGGCCGGTGAAGGCGTTGATCTGCTGGGGCACGGACACCGATGTGCACCGCGAAGCCCTCAAGCACTACTGGGGTGCTGAACCCTACGAGTTCCTGGCGGTCTCTGAGGCCGGCATCATGGCGGCCCAGGGTTGGAACAAGCGCGGCATGACTTTCTTCCCTGCGACAACCTTCCTTGAGTTCATCGCGGATGATGAGCTGGCTCGCGAGCGCCGCTCGCCCCACTTGGACCCCGCCACTCACCTGATGGATGACCTGGAGGTCGGCCACTCCTACGAAGTGGTGATCACTTCATGCAACGGTATGCCGTTCGTACGGTACCGCACTGGGGAATTGGTGGAAGTCATCGCGGCCAAGGACGAGGAAACGGGGGTGATGTTGCCCCAATTCACACTACTTGGCAGAGCTGACCAGCTAATTGATATTGAGGGCTTCACGCGCCTAGACGAAAACACCATGGGCCGGGCCATCGGCGCCGTGGCTGGTGTTATCGAATGGACCGCCCGCAAGGAGTATGAGGACGGCCGTCCTGTCCTCCGCGTGTACGCCGAAGGGATCGACGACGTGGCGGGATTCCAAGAATCCCTCCACCAAAGCTTGCTCGAACATGACTCGTACTACCGCGACCTGCTCACGATGCTTGAAGTGCACCCTCTGCGGGCCAGCGCGGTCAAGACGGGCGCCTTCAAGGCGTTCTACGACAATCGGCGCTCTTTGGGTGTCGCGCTGGATGCGCGGACGATGCCTCGCATGAACGCCACGGACGATGAGTTGCTGGAGTTGATGGGCCTACGCCCTGAGCACAGTGCCACACGGCTGGACATGGCTGCGTGAGTTCATGAGTATCTACCTCGCACTCCCGCTGGTCGCTTTGGTGTCCAACCTGGGATTGGCCTTCATGACTGTGCGTGGCCAGTGGCAAGCCACTGGCCAGCGCGCGTTTGCTTTTTTCCTTGTTGCCATGGCGTCCTGGGGTGGGTTGCTGTTCATGATGCGCAGCAGCTCAAGCTTGGGAGAAGCCTATTTCTGGGACAAGCTGGTTGTCGCGGACGTTGCGCTGATCAGTGTCTTTTACCTCCACTTCACCTTCGGTTTCAGTAACTCGCGTTCCGCGAAGTGGCTGATCGGCGCGGCGTATTCCCTATTTGCCGTCCTCGCGGTCACGACCGCCATGGGCCTGACCATCTCCGGGATGCAGGTGAAATCCTACGGCTACGCACCGATCTGGGGCCCGGCGTTCGCTGTTTTCTTCGTGATCGTGTACGGGTCGATATTGCTGGGCGCCACCAACATGTACAACACCGCTCGCAAGGGCGCGTCGCCAGCGCTAAGGAATCGTGCAGGCTACGTTCTGCTGGGCACGATGATCTCGCTGATCGGTGGCATGACGGACATCTTGCCATCCGTTGGCGTGCCGATCTATCCGCTGGGGATCGTTGGCAACATCATCTTCGCCACCCTGGCGACAGTCGCAATGGTCAAGGTGCGACTGCTGGACATCCGACTTGCCCTTCGCCGTACGCTCGCGTACACGGTGGTGGGGCTCGTCGTCCTTGCTGCCTACTTCGGCCTCAGTGAGTTGCTTGGCGCTGCGTTCGGTGTTGCTGCTGCGCGTGGCTCCATGGTCTTCACGATCTTCTTTGTAGCGATCTGCGTTGTCGCGATCCCGAAGCTGAACGACCGCATCCAGCGGTTGGTGGACAAGACGTTCTTCGGTGATCGCTACTCCGCCCTGAAGTCACTCGAACGCTTCAGCGAGCAGGTCAAAGACGTAACGGATCGCAAGGCGCTTTCGGAATCGTTGGTACGCCTGCTCAGGGGGGCAACGGGCGCAAAATTCGCAGCGCTGATGGAGCCCGACCACGAACGAGCATCGTTTATTACCACCGCAGCCGCTGGCACTGACGAAGCGTTTGAGTTGCCCTACGGCGAGGGAACTTCCGCCCTCGGTCGACTCGAAACGCACGCGAGGGTGCAATCTGCCGATGAGTTGTCGTTGTTCCCCGAGTGGGAGATGGTTCCTGCGGCTGAACGTACCAAGCTAACGTCATCCCAGGCGCATCTCTTCGTGCCCGTGCTGTCCAAGGGCGAACTGATCGCCGTACTCGTACTGGGCAAGCGGGAGGGACGAGGGTACGTTCAAGAAGAGCTGGACCTCCTGCGAGCTGTCGCGAACCAAGCGGCGACGGCGATGGAGAACACTCGGCTCTACCACGAGCTCGCGGGACAGCTCCAAGCCAACGAGCGTCGCGTCGCCGCCTTCGAGCACGCTGCAGGTCGGATGGCGCTGGAGCAGAACCCTGATTTGGCCATCGAGCAGTTGGTGGGCGAAGTGATGGCGCTGTTGGACGCCCGGTACGGCGCGGTCGCTGTCTGGGCTCCGAATGGCGATCTCACGCGGGTCATCGGCCCCGGCCTCCGTCGCGGAGCCCGTGGTGGTGCTGCCGCCCGCCGCTGGATCGACGAACTTCTTACACGTGTCGGGATGATGCCCAGCACTCCTGAAAACGAGTACGGCACAGACCAGGACCTGTCCGCTGAGAGCATCGCTGTTCCGTTCAAGTGCACGGACTCCGGGCGTGGCGTCTTCTACCTGCGCGACAAGACCGACGGCGGCGCGTTCGCTGACGACGACATCCGTTTGGTGAACCTGTTCGCAGCCCTGATCGGGGTCTTGATCAACAACGTTGAGGTGTTCCAGTCGGAGGCTCGTGAGCGCAGCACGCTCACCGCCATCCAGGCCAGCATGACGGAAGGCTTGGTCGTGCTCGACCCAGAGGGCGAGATACTGTACTTCAACAACGCGGCAGAGCGGCATTGGTCCATCACGGCGAACACCGTCATGGGTCGGCCGTTCGTACAAGCCATCGCTGAGCACGCTCAGGACTTCGAAGATCCTGAAGGTGCCATGGGCTCCATCGCTATGCTCTTGGATCCTGATACGGAATTGCCCGCGATCGAAATATCCGTAGCCAGGCCGGATCGGCGCGAACTCGCCATGAGCACGTTCACCATCACTACGCCTGACGGGGCAGATATGGTCGGGTTGCTGGTGCGGGACATCACGGAAGAGAAGGAACTGGAGCGCCGCCGCGACACCTTCGTTTCCGTCGCTTCCCACGAGTTGCGCACACCCATGACCACCATCCTGGGATTCACCGAGCTTCTGCTGGACGACATCCCCGAAGGCGACAACCGTCGCTGGCTGGAACACGTCCACGAGGACTCCTTGAGACTCACGTCCATCCTGGATGACATGCTCGATGTTTCGAGAATCCAGTCAGGCATCGTGAAGATGACCATCGAGCGCGTGGATCTCGACCGCGTGATCACCAGCGTCGTTGGTGGCATCGGCAGCACTACCAACATCCACCAGATCGAGATTGACATCGCACCAGGCCTGCCGAAGGCGCTGACGGACGAGGGCAAGACCACGCAGGTGGTGCTGAACCTTGTCTCCAACGCCATCAAGTACAGTCCCGCCGGTGGCAGCATCCGCATCACCGCCGAGCCCTCGGAGGACGGCCACGACGTCGTCGTCAAGGTTTCGGACGAGGGCATCGGCATCGCGCCAGAAGACGTCGATCGTGTGTTCGATACGTTCTACCGTGTGAAGAATGAAGAAACCTACGAGATCCGCGGCACTGGCCTCGGTCTCTACATCGTGAAGTCCATCGTCGAAGGGATCGGCGGCACGATGGGTGTGGAGAGTGAGGTCGGCAAAGGCTCGACGTTCTACTTCACCATGCCCGCAGCTTTGATCGGTACGACTCAGCCCAAGAGAGAGCAATATGAACAAAGTCTTATTGGTGGATGACGAGGCGAAGATTCTGGCGCTGGGACGCGCCGCATTGAGCCGGGTCCCAGAGTACGAAACCATCGTCGCCCGGGACGGCCAAGAGGCGCTGGAGATCTGCGCAGAGCAGTCACCAGAAGTCGTTTTCCTGGATGTCATGATGCCCCGCAAAGACGGCTACGCCGTGTGTCGCGAGATCAAGGCAAACCCCGCTCTCCAGCACATCAAGGTGTGTATCGTGACGGCGTTCGCCCAGCAGTCCACGCTCAAAGAAGCGACTGCGGCAGGCGCGGATGATTACATGACGAAGCCGTTCCGTCCCTCAGAGTTGCTGGCGAAGGCCGCAGCTCTGCTGGCTGCGGCCTAGGAGGTAGAGATGTTGGATCAACAAGCTGCATTGAGATCCCTCCCTGGAACACCAGCCATCGACCCGTTCGTCGAAGCACCGCGCTTCCTGCACGTGCTTGCGGCCTTGGCTCTTGCGGTAGCGGTATCCGTTGCCGCTGTGGTCGAGGTCGAGATGCTCGGCCTTTAGCTAGGCTTACTCCGGGCCTAAAAGAGTCAACGATATCCCGAAAAGGCGCGTTAGAATCAACGCGCCTTTTCCTCTTGACGCGATTCCTTTCCTCCCGTCTTGAACTCTCGACCTAGGATGCCCCCTTTGCCCGAATCCATGCTCGGAATAGACACGGGGGGAACGTTCACCGATCTGGTGCTCATCGCCGACGGCGTGCTCACGATCCACAAGCTCCCGTCCACGCCTGACGATCCGTCCCGTGCTGCGGTCGACGGCGCTGCGTCCATGGCGCTAGACGGCGCCACTCGCGTTGCCTATGGAACGACAGTCGCAACCAACGCGCTGCTCGAACGTAAAGGCGCGACGACCGCGCTGGTCACGACAGCCGGGTTCGAGGATGTCATCCAGATCGGTCGCCAGGCGCGCACTCGCCTGTACGATCTGGAGTACCACCCGCCAGAGCCATTGGTCCCCTCGGAACTTAGGTTCGGCGTCTCCGAGCGTGTCTCCGCAGATGGCACCGCCATCGTCCCGCTTACGGACGACGCGCTGGCCGACCTCGTCCGGCGCGTCACTGATTCGGGCGCGGGCTCCGTCGCCATCAGCCTGCTGTTCTCGTTCTTGCATCCTGCGCATGAAGCGGCGCTGCGCGACGCCCTCGCAGCCACGGGCACGGCGTTGTTCGTCACCGCGTCTAGCGACCTCCTACCGGAGTTCCGCGAGTTCGAGCGCACCAGCACTGCCGTCGTGAACGCCTACGTTGGCCCGCTCATGTCCGCGTACCTCGAACGCCTAGGCTCGCTGATCGAACGTCCTCTGACAGTCATGCAATCGTCGGGCGGCGGCACCAGCCTTGCCGTGGCGAGACGCGAGCCCGTGCGCACCGTGCTCAGCGGGCCTGCGGGCGGCGTCATCGGCGCCACCCATGTTGCCAAGCTCGCCGGCTTCGACCACATCATCACCTTCGACATGGGCGGTACGTCCACCGACGTCGCCCTGTGCCCTGGCCGTGTGCAGACCTCTTCAAACCACGCGGTGGATGGTATGCCCATCGGCGTGCCTGTCATCGACATCCATACCGTCGGTGCTGGCGGCGGCTCGATCGCTCGTGTCGACGACGGTGGTGCGCTGCGTGTTGGGCCTGAGTCGGCGGGTGCCGAACCCGGCCCTGCGTGCTACGGGCGTGGCGTTGAGCCCACGGTAACGGACGCCAATCTGCTGTTGGGTCGCATGATCCCGGAGCGGTTCCTGGGCGGGCGAATGTCGATCACTTCATCTCGCGCTGAGTCCGCTGTGGGTGCACTCGCGCCTGTTCTGGGCGTTGGTACACGTGAGTCAGCGTTGGGGATCGTGCGCGTGGCGAACGCGGTCATGGAGCGAGCGCTGCGTAATGTATCGCTGGAGCGAGGCTTCGACCCACGCGAGTTCACGCTCGTGCCCTTCGGCGGGGCTGGCCCGCAGCACGCGTGCGAGCTCGCTGAGGCGTTGGACATGCGATCGGTGCTCGTGCCGCGCTACCCCGGCGTGCTGTCTGCGCTGGGTGTTGCCATCGCGGACACGTCAAAAGAGCTATCCCGCACGGTGATGGTTCAAGACGCAGCAGCTTTTCCCTCCGCCGCTAGCGCGCTGGACGATCTCTCCGAGCAAGCGAGCGACGAGCTTGCCAACGAAGGTGCCGACCGCCAACGCATCACTCTGGAGCGCGCGGCTGACGTGCGTTACAAGGGGCAGTCGTTCGAGCTTCAGGTCGATTGGCCGTCCGGCGCGAGCTACGATGCTATCGGCGGCGCGTTCCACGTTGAGCATGAGGCGCGCTTCGGCTACGCCGACCATCGTGGGGTGGTCGAAATCGTGAACGTTCGCGTGCGTGCGGTGGTTCCGGCACAACTGCCTGAGTTCGCGGAGGAGCCGCTGCACGCGCATTCACCGACGCCTGCCGATCACGCGGAGATGTGGTTCAACGATGGCGCGTTGATGGCGAGCGTGTATGACCGTGACGACCTCACGCCAGGTGCTGCCTTCGATGGCCCATCGCTCATCACACAGATGGACGCGACCACCGTGCTACCGCCAGGCTGGCACGCGTCGGTGGATAGCAGGCGAAACCTGCTGCTTAGCAGAGGAGGAGCCGCGTGAGTGTCGATCCGATCTCGCTGGAGGTCTTCCGTAACCTACTGACGTCAGCCGCCGAGGAGATGGGCGTGGCCTTGGGCCGCACGGCCTACTCTACGAACATCAAAGAGCGCCGTGACTACTCCTGCGCCGTCTTCGGGCCTGTCGGGGACATGGTCGCGCAGGCCGCGCACATCCCCGTCCACCTGGGCGCTATGACTGCGTCCGTCCGCGCCGCGCTCGACCGCCTTGCGCTGGCCCCAGGGGACATCGCCGTGCTCAACGATCCCTACCTGGGAGGGACGCACCTCCCTGATGTCAGCGTCATGGCCCCCGTGCACGTCGACTCTGACGATGGCCCGCTGCTCGTCGGCTACGTTGCCAATCGTGGCCATCATGCGGACATCGGCGGTATGGCGCCAGGATCGTTGCCCTTGTCCACCAGCCTGTATCAGGAGGGCATCATCATCCCGCCTCTCAAGCTGGTCGAGGGTGGTGTGCTGAACGAAGGCCTGATGGAGCTGATCTGCCGCAACACACGCACGCCCGACGAGCGTCGTGGCGACTTCGCCGCGCAGATCGCCGCCGTGCGAACCGGGGAACGCCGCCTGCTGGACCTGGTCGCGCGCTACGGGCTGGTCGATCTGCACGAGCACATGGACGCGCTGCTGGACTACGCGGAATCGCTGACTCGTGCCGCGCTGCGGTCGCTGCCGTCAGGCACGTACTCTTTCCAGGATGTCATGGAGGGCGACGGCTTCACGAACGACCCACTGGTCATCAAGTGCGCGGTGACCCTGAGCGACGACGGCATCACCTTCGACCTCACGGGTACCGCTGCTCAGGTGCCTGGTTGCGTGAACACGCCGCTTGCCGTCACTGAGTCGGCCGCGCTCTACGTCACGCGCGCCCTCGTCGGTGGTGACATCCCCGCCAACGATGGTGTTCGGCGGGCTGTCACGTTGATCGCGCCCGAGGGCTGCCTAGTCAACGCCCAGTCGCCCCACGCCGTCAGCGGAGGCAACGTGGAGACATCGCAGCGGGTCACCGATGTCATGCTGGGCGCACTCGCCCAAGCCGCGCCTGGCCTCATCCCCGCCGCGAGCCAGGGCACCATGAACAACCTGCTGGTTGGCGGACGCAACGAACGCACGGGTACGCCGTTCGTGTACTACGAAACCATTTCAGGCGGGCTCGGCGCTGGCCCCAAAGGCGCGGGCGCGTCCGCCGTGCAATCCCACATGACCAACACGCTCAACACGCCTGTCGAGGCTCTGGAGTACGCGTTCCCTCTACGCGTTCGCGAGTACTCCGTGCGCAAGAACTCAGGCGGGCAGGGGGCCCACACTGGTGGTGATGGCGTCGTTCGTGAGATCGAGTTTCTCTCGCCCGCTCACGTCACGATTATCTCTGAGCGTCGCACCACGCGCCCCTATGGGCTCAACGGTGGGGGCGACGGCCAGCCTGGCCGCAACTTCGTCGAACGGGATGGCGCGCGTACGGAGATCGGCGCGAAGGCAGATCTCGATGTGATGCCGGGCGACAGTTTCCGTGTGGAGACACCAGGCGGTGGCGCGTGGGGCAGCGGGAGCGAGTAAGATGCGCTGCGCCGCCACCCATAGGGGTGCACAACGGGTCGGGTATCCCACGGGCCTGGTATCAAGGAGTTTTCGATGACCACTGAAAAGCCAATGAAAGTAGGAATCATAGGTCTGGGGTTCGGCGCCACGGAGTTCATTCCGTCGTTAGAGGCCCAGCCCGAGATCGAGATATACGCAGGTGCTGACCTACGCCCGCAGGCGCTGGCCGAGTTCGAGAAGCGCTACGGGGGCAAGACCTACAAGACGGCAGAGGAACTCTGCGCCGACCCGGATGTTGAAGCCGTCTGGATCGCCACCCCGAACCACCTGCACGCCCAGAACGCGATCGTTGCCGCCAACGCTGGCAAGCACATCAACCTCCGCAAGCCCATGGGCGTCACCATGGCGGAATGCGCGGCCGTTCAAGAGGCGGTCGACCGCAGTGGCGTCAAGCTGCTCGCGGGTGGCCAAACCCAAGGCAGTAGCCCGCTCACCCACGAGATGCGCCGCATCATCACCTCCGGCGAGCTTGGCCCGCTACGTGCGATGAACGTCGTCGCATACACCGGCTGGATGCTCAGGCCCCGCATGCCCCAAGAGGTATCGGATGCCGACGGCGGCGGTGTTGTTTGGCGCCAAGCGCCCCACCAGCTTGAGACGACCCGCTACCTCGGTGGTGGCATGGTGCGCAGCGTGCGCGCGTCCACCGGCAACTGGCGCCCGGAGCGCCCCAATGGCACCGGCTACTACTCAGCGATGCTGGACTTCGAGGACGGTACACCCGCCACGCTCGTCTACAACTCCTACGGTTATTTCGACAGCATGGACCTGACCAACTGGCTGACGGACAAGGGCCACGGGGGCCGCGCCAAGTTCCGCGCAGAACTACTGGCAGGCAACGTCGACGAGGAGGCGCGCAAGGAGACCACCCGCTTCGGCGGCTCCGCAGAAGGCACCATCGTCGGTGGCAGCGAGGGTAGGCCGTGGACGCCAGGCAACCTTGGCGTGCTCATCGCCTCTTGCGAAAGCGGCGACATCCGGATGTCCAGCGCGGGTATGTACATCTATGACAACAACGGCATGCGTGATGTCGCCGTGCACCAACCCGGTGGCCAGGGCATGACGTTGAGTTCCGAGATCATGGAACTCTACAACGCCGTTCGCCATGATGCGCCCATGCTCCACGACGGCCGCTGGGGCTGGGCCACGGCCGAGGTGCAGTGGGCCATCCTAGAGTCCGCCAAGCAACGCAAAGAGATCATGCTCCAGTACCAGGTGCCCGTACCCCCAGGCTTCTAGGCAAGGGCGCGAACCTGCCCTTTTCATGATCCGATCACCAACGAGCCCGGAGGAAACTATGAGAATCCTGTACTTCGATGATTACAAACTAGGTGTGGTGAAGAACGGCAACATCGTCGACGTTTCGTCGGCTGTCGAGAACCACGGCATCCTGCCCCCCAACACGCTCATGGAGAGCGTTATCGCCAACTTCGACTCTCTTCGACCCAAGTTCGAAGAGATCGCCGCCAAGTCCGAAGGCGTGCCGTGGGACAGCGTTCGCTTGCGCGCGCCGCTGCCTCGCCCGCACTACATGCTGTGTGCGTTCTCCAACTACCTCGACCGTGAGAACAGCGACCGCAAAGAGCTGCCTGCGATCGATTTCTTCCACAAGGGCTCCGGGGTCATCGGCGACGGCGACACCGTGACGCTTGAGGACCTGGGCGAGGGCGCGACCGCCTACCAGCCCGAGCCTGAGTTCGCGTACGTGATCGGCAAGAACGCCCGGTACGTGAAAGAAGAAGACGCCCTCGATTACATCTTCGGCTACATGAACTTCGTAGACGTCTCCGCTCGCGGGCCTGGTGTCCAAGGTCGGCGCACAACGTTCATGCACAAAGGAATGGAGACCTGGGCGCCCATGGGCCCGGCGATCGTCACCAAGGACGAATACCCAGACCCGCAGAACATCCAGGTCAAGCTTTGGCGCAACGGCGAGCTACGCCAGGACTACAACACGTCCGACATGGCGCACGGCGTCGCCAAACAGATAGCGTGGCTCACGCAGTACGTTCAGCTTGAGCCCGGCGACATCGTCTCCTGCGGTACGCACCACCGAGGACTGTCGAACATCAACAACGGTGACAAGTTCGAGATGGAGGTCGCCGACTTCGGTCGCCTGCACTGCGACGTGGTTTCCTACGGCCCTGACAAGCTTGTCGCCTGGGCACCTCCTGGCACCAAGAAGGCGTAAGGCCGCCACTTCACGACTTGATGCGCTAAGTTCTCGACGCTAGACTGCGGGCGCAGCTACGAAGGTCGTAGCTGCGCCCGCGCTGCGTTACGCGCTCTCGCGTTATGGCAGGTGACAGCGATCCGCGTCTAAGGAGCGAGTCATGCTATCCAAAGAGGACAACACTCTCCTGACCCAGGTATCTCGTGGCACGCCCATGGGGAACCTCCTGCGTGAGTACTGGATGCCCATCCTGTTCTCCGACGAACTCACGGCGGGCGGCCGCACCATGAAGGGCAAGCTGCTGGGCGAAGACCTAGTCGCGTTCAGGGACTCCAGCGGACGGCCAGGGCTCATCGAGGCGAACTGCCCCCACCGTGGCGCGCCGCTCTACTTCGGCCGCAACGAGAACGACGGCATCCGCTGCGTGTACCACGGCTGGATGTACGACGTCACCGGTGCTTGCGTCGACATGCCCAACGAGCCTGCCCACAGCAACTTCAAGGACAAGGTCAAGCTGAACGCGTACAAGCTGCGCGAGCGTAATGGCCTGATTTGGGCCTACCTCGGGCCTCGCAAAACCCCTCCGGAGTTGCCCGATCTTGAATTCAACGTCTTGCCTCCCGAGCACACCCTCATCTGGAAGAACATGCAGATGACCAACTGGGTGCAGGGACTCGAAGGCAACATCGACTCATCCCACCTGTCGTTCCTGCACACGCGCCTGGAGCGCGACGGCAACGCGGAGTTCGGCGGGGGTGGCGCCCGAGGCCTCTGGTACGAAGACCCCGCACCTCGTATGGAGGTCACCGACACCGACTTTGGCGTCATGTACGGCGCGGGACGCCTGGAGGAGTCTGACCGGCGCTTCTGGCGCGTGACCCAGTTCATGATGCCGTTCTATGGCCTGTTCGCCCCGATCGGCCCCAACGAATGCCCCATGCAATGGTGGATCCCCTTGGACGACCACACCGTCATGAAATGGGACGTGCGCTGGAACCCGAACCGACCCATCACTGAAGAGGAGCGCGGACGTCTCATGAGCCCCGACCCCGGTGGATTCATCGAGCCCACGTCCGATCCCTACACGCACTACCGGCTCGCCGCCAACATGGACAACGATTACTTCACCAACTGGGACGCCCAGGGCGACAAGCGCTACTCCGGCGTGCCGTCCGCGAACCTGCAGGACGCCGCCGTCCAGGAGGGCATGGGCCCCATCGTCAATCGTGAGCGCGAGCACCTCGGCACGGCGGACGCCATGATCATCCGTACGCGCCGTCGGCTGCTTGAGGCCATGAAGGCCCTGCGTGACCACGGCACGGTTCCCCCAGGCGTCGACGACCCAACCGTCTATGGCATCCGGTCCACCACGGTGGTTCTTTCCGACGCGGAGTCTTGGCAATCTGTGGCAAGTCCTCTGCTCAAGGCGTTCACCGACGAGAAGATCATGGCCGCCGACATCACTATGCGAACGCCTCGCGCCTAGCACGCAGGGATACCTGACACGCAAGCCGCGCCCCCTCGCTAACTGAGAAGGGCGCTGCTTTTGCATTTCCCACCCGTCGTAACTGTGCGATGATGCGGCGCGATGAGACTCGGCGATACGGCCCGCGGGCTTTCCACTCTTTACGGCACGTCGCTCCTTGTGAGCTTCGGCTTTGGCATGACCATCCCGACCATCCCCTTGATGGTCGAGTACTTTGATGTGTCGCTCTTCTGGGGTGCGCAGATCGTGACCGCGTGGTCCATCGGCGCGCTGATAGGCACGCCTCCTGCCGGGATCATCGTTGACAAGCTTGGGGCGCGCGTCGCGCTCTTGGTCGGACCCATGCTCATCATCGGCGGTGCGCTCACCGTCGTCCTCTCCCCTTGGTTCTGGCTCGTGCTGATCGCTATGGCGTTCGCAGGCATGGGCAATAGCACCTGGATGATCGGACGTGAGATCGCCGGCGTAGGCCTCGTCAAGCCGGAGCAACGAGGCCGGATGATGAGCGGGTTCATGGGTACGAACACAGCAGGCATGGCCCTTGGCCCGGCGCTGGGTGGCGTGCTTGGCGACCACATCGACTTCCGGGCCGTGTTTCTTGGCTACACCATCGCGGCGGTGTTCGTGCTCGCACTCAGCCTCCTAGCGCCGGTCAAGGGCAAGGATCAAATGCCAGCTCGGGTGAGCCCTGAGAGCGCCGGGCCCAAGATTCCGTTCTGGTCGCCCAAACGCATCATGGGCATTCCCGCACTGGTGCGCGAGATCGAGCCGGGCTACCGCGCCACCTACGTCACTCTGGTTTTCGCGACGTTCATGATGATGCTGTACCGCATGGTGTTGCAGAGCATGCTCCCGCTGTACGTCGTCCTCTACCGCGGATTCTCAGCCAGCGAGCTTGGATTCCTACTGTCACTTCAAGGGATCTTCGTGATCTTAATGATCATTCCAGCGGGACTGATCATGGACAAGGTTGGGCGCAAGTGGGCGACCGTCCCCAGCACCGCCCTTCCTGCGATATCGTTCGCGCTGATGCCTATAGCGGATAGCCTCGTTGAGATCGCTGCGTTGCTGATGCTCCTCGGCTTCGCTAGCGGCTTGTCGCTCGGCTCGGTCGCTACCTCGACATACGATGTCATCCCGGCGCACGCCCGGGGACGCCTGCAAGCGCTGCGTCGTACGACCTCAGAGGTGGGCGGGATCACCGGCCCTCTCGTGGGTGGCCGCATCGCTACCATTGCCAACCCTGGCGTCGCGTTCCTGGCTGCCGCGCCATTGCTTGTCATCGCCGCGCTCTTGCTCGCATTCGTGGCCAAAGAAACCCTCAACCGCGCGCCGCGAGTCATCCCGCCGCGCGAGGCGGCTGAGGCTAGTGAAGCGCCGCCACCAAGCTAAGCCAACCAGCTTGCTTTGCCCTACTTGGGGGTGTCCCCCCAAGCGCCCGCGCCCGCCGTTGACTCACAATACGAGAGACGGAATTTGTACTGTGAGGCTGTTATGCGACAAACGCGGTCGTTTCTGGTGGTGGCCGTTATTTCGCTGCTTCTGCTTGGTGCCTGTGGGGTGCAGACTGGCCTGAGCGTTGGCGCGCTTGGCGTCCCGAGAGATGTCGAGTATGACGATGAGAAGTACCCTGACACGCTCTACATGATCCTGGGCACGTCCGGTATTGAAGAAAATCAGGTATGTGACGTGCTCGAGTTGACCAGGCTGCAGCCCGTCGATGCTGAAGGCAACTACTATTACGGGCACGTAGGGTCAATGAGAGACCCGGTTATCGGAGCACGGCCGTGCGCTGAGCTCAAAGATGGCGGCGACCACCTGGTAGTGGAGACTATGATCCCAACCGAGCATCGATATCTAACGGGGAACACGGGAATCGTCCTCCCCGACGATTCTTCGGTCACAACCCCTTAGCCCGAATAAAACGAACGCGAACGTAAAAAGGGGCGGGCCATATGGCCCGCCCTTTCGCTATCTCTTGTCGTTCAACGCTATCGCCGTGGGCTACTCCCAGGAAGCGAAACCCATCGCGCAGCCTGTTCCAGCGATCGATCGGTAGCACGGAACGTAGTCGTACATGTCCATCGTCTTGTCGTCCATAGCACCCGCGACAGCAAACCAGTTGCGAATCTCCGACGTGCCGGACTGCAAGCGCTCCAGCGGCAGCTTGCCGATCCCGTCGTAGTCCTTCTGCTCCATCAGGCGGATCGACTGACGGTCGATCTCCTCGTCAACCACGAAGTGGCTGAACCCACCTGAGCCCAGGATCGCTACCGTCGCGTCCGTGTCCCACGACTCGACTGCGCGGCGTACTGCGCGGCCAAGCTCGATGCAGCGCTCGGGCGTGGGCTGGTTCGGCGGAAAGTACGTGTTGATGTGGATCGGGATCGTCGGCACGATCTTGGTGGGCATCAGACGACGCCACACGAAACCGAACGCGTGGCTCATCGTCTGGCCTTCACGGAGGCGCCGTACGTGCATCATGTCGAAGTCCTCGGCACTGAGGGACTCCACCATGTGCTTGCCCAAGCTGCTGTTGACGGGGAAGAGCATCTCCTCCGTGCCGTACAACTCTTTGGCCCACTCCATCGTCGGGTCATTCGCCACCCGCACCTCGCGGCGCTTGAATGGCACCTGATCCTGCCAGATGAGCGCCATCGACGGCATCTGCTCACGGTCGAACGTCTCTGACTGGTCGTCGCCGAACATGACTATCACGTCCGGGTTCACGTCCTCGATCTTGCGAGCGATCTTGGCGATGCCCTCTTGGTTGGCGTTGTGGCGCGCCATGTACTTCTCGTGTGTCAACTCTTTGGCGATCTCAGGATTCGCCTCTGACAGCAACTCTTCGTAGTCCACGTGCTTGCCGTCGGGCGTGCGGTATAGCGAGTTGTTCGCGCGGTCGCGCTCACCGTACTGCCCCCACATCTCACCGGGCACGCTCAGCAGGGGACTGTGCGATGTACCTAAACCGAGAACAACCTTTGCCATAGTGGCGCCTCCACGAGCGTATTCGTAGCTATGTTGCGCATACTTTGCCCGTCAGGTGTGACCGTGGCATGAACGGGCCTGATTCTCGTGTGAACGACCCGTGAATGCCTCAACGTTCCGCAACTTATACTGATGCCCGCCTTCAGCTTCGAATCCGCGCCTGATACAGGGGAGCCTCATGCCTTCAGATCACTCAATGCAACTGACCCCCGTGACCCTTGGTGACGGCGTCCATGACCCCCTGGATTTCCGAACGTTCAGCGCCGAGAGTGCGACCGTCGTGCGCCTCTACCACGACGACCCTGACGCCAGCGTCGTCGTGTGGAACCTGGAGCCGGGCCAGGAGAACGACTCCCATTTCCATAAGGAGAATCTCCACGTCTTCTATGTCCTCGAAGGCGAAGGCTCCTACCTGCGCGACGACATCCTCGTCCCCATCAAGGCAGGCCAGATCGTGATCATCCCCCGGGAGCAACTCCACGGCATCCGCAACACCGGCACGGCCCGTCTCTCCTACATGGCCGTCACCACCTACGGTCCCGATGGCTACGTGCGGATGGGCTAGCGCGCACCCAACTACGGCTGAACCGCGTCAAATAGGTAACGAATCTATCTGAATCCACCCAGGGGGCCCCGATGGTACTCAACAGCCAGCAGCAAGAGATGTGCGAGCAGTCGAAGTGGGATTTCACGGACCTGAAGGCACTCTTCCTGAACTGCACCCTCAAACCCACCGGGCAGCTCTCCCACACCGAAGGCCTGATGGCGATCTCCAAAGCCATCATGGAGGCCAACGGCGTCGCCACCGATATCCTCCGGCCGGTCGACCACGACATCGCGCCGGGCGTGTACCCCGATATGCGTGAGCACGGGTTTGCCAACGACGACTGGCCTGGTATCCAGGCCAAGGTGCTCGCCGCCGACATCCTCGTGATCGGCACGCCCATCTGGCTGGGCGACAAGTCCTCGGTAGCCACGCGCGTCATCGAGCGCCTCTACTCTACGTCGGGCGTGCTCAACGAGGCTGGACAGTACGCGTACTACGGCCGCGTGGGTGGCTGCTTGGTCACCGGCAACGAGGATGGAGTGAAGCACTGCGCTATGAACATCCTGTACTCGCTGCAGCACCTTGGCTACATGATCCCGCCGCAGGCCGACGCTGGATGGATCGGCGAGGTTGGCCCTGGTGCGTCGTACATGGACGAAGGCTCAGGCGGTCGTGACAACGACTTCACCAACCGCAACACGACGTTCATGACCTGGAACCTGCTCCACACCGCCCGCATGCTCAAGGACATCGGTGGGATGCCCGCCCACGGTAACCAACGGTCGCTCTGGGACGCGGGATGCCGTTTCGACTACCCCAACCCCGAGTACCGATGACCTAGCGAGTACGTCGGCTCGTCCGGCTGCCCAACGTTGCCGCCGCCGCATTCTTGAATGCGGCCGATTCCCGCAACTGCTTGGGAGGTGCTACCTGGGTATAGTCGTCGATCACGTTCAGCAATTCTTTGACGCCGAACGGTTTGGACACGAATGCATCGCCCCCGGCTTCTTCGGCGGCAGCCTTGGCGCTGGGCTGAGCAAATGCGGACACGAAAATGATTGGAATCTTGGATGTCTCGGTTGAGGCCCTGAGTTGCCGACACACTTCGATCCCGTCGACAACAGGCATTCGGATGTCCAACAGCGCTAACGAAGGCAGCAGGGAACGGGCCAGATCCAGGGCCTCTTGGCCTGTGTGCGCGAAAACCACTTTCCAATCAGGGCGACTCGAGAGCGCCGCCATGTAGAGGGTTTTCGCGGACGCTTCATCTTCAGCGATCAGTATTGTTTTCATGAGACCTGCTTGTGCATTCATATGTTCTATGAAGATTCCTCAGGAAGCATCCGTATAAACACTGAGATTCCGATTGATATCCTCTTCCTCGCGCATCGTGTGCACGGGGTGCCCGCGGGGTACTTTCGTACGTAGCATCGCCTCGTTGTGATGGTGGACGATATGCGATGAGCGGTGAGCACGAACTGAGCGTCTGCCCTCCGCGCGAGAGTACCGGGGGGTATAAGCAACCGTGCAAAGAGTCGCATCGCCAGACCTGCGAGGACCTGATGGGCAGCCCGATCAGCAGCGAACGTCGCCTGCGATGGAACCAACTCGCCAAGCGATCCTCGATAGCATCGCGAGCAATATCTCTATATCGGTTGACTCTCACCTCGTTTTCGTGAACCGCGCATTCGTAGCTCTTCACGGATTGGACGCAGCGACCCAAGCGATAGGCGCACGGTCTGATGCTTTCGTTCTGGGATCAGACAAGTACCTGCTCAAGGTGCTCGTAGTCGCTCAACAGCAAGATGAAACGCTTGAGTTGAACCAAGAGTTCAGGATCGTGCGACCGGATGGGAGCGTGCGGTGCGTTGAAAGCACTTCCACGCTAACCACATACAACGGTGCTCCCGCTACGCTGACCTCAATGACGGACATCACCGTGAGGAAGGCTGAGCAACTTGAGTTGGCGCGCGAGGCTGATGATCGCGCTCTGCGGGTCACCGAACTGAACGCGCTGGTCAAGATCGCAACGATCCTGTCTGGGCCAGGGAGCACGAGAGAAAACTCTCGGCAAGTCCTAGAGGTGCTGATCGAGTTCATCGGCGCCGACCGTGCCGTACTACGGCATCCCGACGGGCACGGTGCGCTCTTAACCTACGCCGCCGCTGGACAGACCTTGATGCAAGCCCATCCTCCTGCCTTTAGCACCGAGATCAGCGACCTAGGAGTATCCGGTCAAGCGTTCACCCTGGGTCGCAGCATCGTCGAAAATAACCACAAGCCAGGCGGCCGTACGCACCGCGTGATCAGTGACCGCGGGATGCGTGCTTCTGTCGGGCTCCCGATATTTGGAGGAGAGAAAACGATTGCAGTCCTGCAAGTCGGCTCCAAGCAATCGGGTTTCTTCACGGACCCAATGGTGAGCTTGCTCGACGCGATTGGGAAATCGCTTGGCGTCCTGTTGCATAACGCCCACCTCAGGGAGAGTCTGGAGCATGAGCGGTCGATGCACGAGCGCAAGGACGACTTCATTGCGATCGCGTCGCACGAACTCCGGACACCAATGACGATGATGATGGGCTTCACGGAGCTTCTGCTAGACGGTGAGCCCGACGCCGAGCTACGCAAGTCGTGGTACGAGGCGATCCACAGCCAGACCAAGAGGTTGACGGGCATCATCGATCAGATGCTTGACGCCTCGAACATCCAAGCGGGAGTGATCGCGGTTGATTCGAGCCCCGTTTCGTTGGACACCATCGTCGACCGCATCGTTGATCGTTATAGCGCCGAATCCCCGACTCACCGATTTGTCATCGAGCCACGTCAGGATCTCCCTCAGGTGATGGGCGACTCTGACCGACTGGATCAGGTACTCGTGAATCTCATTGATAACGCCGTCAAGTTCAGCCCTGAAGGCGGCAATATCCTGGTGTCATTGGAGCACGATCGGTCGGAAGGCACGGTCGTGGTTGCCGTTACCGACGAGGGCATCGGGATGTCGCCCGCCGATCAGATGAGGCTATTCGAGCCGTTCGAGCGGGGCGACCGCGCGGAAACGGATTGCATCGCCGGCCCCGGCTTGGGCCTCTACGTGGCCCGGTCGCTCGTGGAACTGATGGGCGGATACATTCGCGTGCGGAGCGAAGATTCGGGCGGAACTACATTCTCGATCGGGATCCCCGTCGCCAAGTCTCCAGCAGAAAGCGAGCGGGTTTATGTCGATTAGTGTGTTGGTCGCAGATGATGAACGACTGATCCTCTCTATGGTTTCCGCGATGCTACAGCGGGACGGCAGATTCGAGATTGCGACGGCGTCTAACGGGCAAGAGGCTATTGATGCATGCGAGGCATCGCCGCCTGAGTTGCTGCTGCTTAATGGGATGATGCCTGGCTTGGATGGTTTCGCCGTTTGCCAGATGCTCAAATCATCGCCCCGTACATCCGGAATCACGATCATTATGATGAGCGCGCTTACCCAGAAGAGCTTCGTTGAGAAAGGCCTGGCCGCGGGGGCTGATCACTACTTGCCGAAGCCGTTCACGAGGCCGACCTTGATCGGCGCCATAGACGCTCTCCTGCCTCAACTCTCGCTACTCGCGAAGTGATCCTGGTCGCGTGCGCTGCCGATCTCAATGACCGTCCGTTCGCGGATTGACAGCCTCGGGCGACGTCTCTAGCCTTCGAGCGCCATACCGGTTCCCGGAGCACCCACAAGATGACCAGCGATATATCCGCCGACTACCCGTTCGAGCCGCGCTTCGTAGAAGTGCTCGGCTCCCGGATGCACTGCGTTGAGTCGGGCTTCGGCGACCCCGTGCTCTTCGTCCACGGCAACCCCACCTCGTCCTACCTATGGCGGAACGTCATGCCCCACGTCGCGGGCCCACGGCGCGCCATCGCCCTCGACCTCATAGGCATGGGCAAGTCCGACAAGCCTGACATCGAGTACACCCTCGCGGATCACCAGCGCTACGTCGACGGTTTCATCGAAGCCCTAGGCCTGACGGATATCACGCTGGTCGTCCACGACTGGGGCGGACCGCTCGGGTTCACCTACGCCATGAACCACGAGGCCAACGTTCGGGCCGTCGCGTTCATGGAAACCATCGTCAAGCCCTTCGATAGTTGGGACGATTGGAACGACCGCTCCCGCAGCCTCTTCCAGGGTTTCCGCACGCCGGAGACCGGCTGGGACCTTGTCGTCAACAAGAACATGTTCGTGGACCGCGTGCTGCCCGGCTCCGTGCTACGCGGACTAACTGATGCGGAGATGCAGGTCTACCGCGCACCCTACGTCGACCCGCCCACCCGCAAGCCTGTCTGGCGGTGGCCCAACGAGATCCCCATCGAGGGCGAGCCCGCCGCGAACGCCGCAGTATTCGGCGACTTCGCGTCATGGCTCCAGCGCTCCCCGATACCCAAGCTCCTCCTCACTGCCACGCCCGGAGCGCTTATCGGCGACAAACTCATCGCCTGGTGCGAGGCCAACCTTCCCAACCTCCAAAGCGTCAACGTCGGCGAAGGCTCCCACTTCATCCAAGAGGACTGCCCCCACGAGATTGGCCAGGCAATCGCCGACTGGCTCAACGCAAGCTGAGCGAGTCGGCTGTCGTTCCACGCTAGTGCGTACCTTGGCCACCGAGCTCGGCGACCAGCGTACCGGCGCTTTACTCGGCGGGTAGTGCTGCAGGTCTCCGACGAGCGGATCGGCACGACGAAGACTGATGTGAGGCTGTGGGACTCTGATCAAGAGTTCGAGGTGTCCGAGCCTGATTCGTATAAGAATCGGGTGGGTACGAGCCACTTGGCCGACGATGGCGCCGCTCCGCCGCTCGCTAGAACATCCGGCTTTGGGGCTCGAGGCCTAGGTAGTGCTGGCCAGCGGTTTCGTAGTGTTCGAGGCGCCCTTGGATCTGTTGGGTGATGGCGTGGGCGTCTTGGAATTTGCGCTGGATGGGGCTGGCTTCGAAGACGGAGGTGGCACCGCAGATGGCGTAGGCGATGTCGACGACGTCGGCTGCTTGGCGGATGGCGTGGGTGCTGGCGAGCCGGAGTTGGATGCGGTCGTCCATGGCAACTTCGCCGGTGGTGGTGGCACGGGTCCAGAGAGTGGATGCGGCTTGGGTGAGGAAGGCGTCGGCTGCACCCCAGATGGCTGCGGCTTGGCCTAGCTCCCGGTGGGTTTGCACTTGCTCTCGGAGCGCGGATTGCTCTTGAGGTATCTTTTTCATGGCGGTATCGATCGCAAGGTGGAGGGCGGCTCTGGCGACGCCGAGGCCGACGGATGCGAAGCCGGATGCGAAGAGAAGGCTTCGGGCCATGAGGTAGAGGGGGCCGTTTTCTCGCGGCGTTTGGGTCTCGATGAAACTTCGGCTGGAGGGAACGAAGGCGTCTTTGACTTCGAAGCTGAAGCTGCCGGTTCCGCGTAGGCCGCTGACCTGCCAGGTGTCGAAGAATTCGACTTCTGACTTGGGTACAAACATGAGACGGGGTTGTTCGTTCTCGTCGCGACCTGCGCACATGACCCAGGTGGCGTGGCGCGATCCGCTGCTGAAATTCCAGCGTCCGGTGAGGGTGTGGCCGCCGTCGACCGATGTGACGGTGGTGTGCTGCGGGGGGCCGTTGCAGACGACGGCGTTGGGGGCGCTCCAGATTGCTTTCGCGAGGGATTCAGGCATGAACGCCGCGATGGATCCGAGGACGTTGTTCTGGTTGAAGCTCCACGCGGCACTGCCGTCTGCTGCGGCGATGGCTTGGGTCATGGCCAGGTATTTCAGGAAGTCAATCTCGCCGCCACCGACGGATGCGGGGACTAGTAGGCGGAAGAGACCTTGGTCAGCCATGGCGTTGGCGAGGGCAGGGGGTATCTGGCGCTCGTCGTTGATGTCCGGGGAGGACGCGGCGATGCGGCTGACGATGGCGTGGAAGTCGTCGTCTGTGGGGGCACTGTTGTTGGGTGGAGTGACTGGCGGGTTGTTGATTGCCATCGTGCGTTCCTGGAGTGTCCGGCGGCGACGCTAGGTTTGTTTTATGAGGGTCTGGAGGAAGGCGCGATCCTCTGCGGCCCAGTCAGCGGGGTTTTCGCCGTGGGCGACCGATGCGTGGAGTTCGATGTGGGACCAGAGTTCCTGTTCGGTTGTTGCTTCGAAGGTGCCTGGGCACCATTCCATCTCGGGGTAGTCTTTGCAGGCGTATGAGGAAGAGGTCATTGAATCACCTTGTGGGGCGTGAATATGAGTGGCTCTCTGCGGCGGGAGAATCCCACTGCCGGGTGTTTCTGTCAACGGCTGCTGGGCTGGGGGTCAAGTCGGGCACGGATGCTGACTGGCGTTTCGCTGGCAGCTAGCGTCGTCGGAAGAAGGGAGAGCAGAACGTGTTCTCGCAGTGAGCGACCTTCAGGTTGCCATTGGAGCTGTCGTAGTAGCTGATGAGGGCGAGGCCGTCTGCGCCGGTGGTCACGGCGGTGTGGAGGCCGACTGTTCCGGTGCTGTCGAGGGTCGTATTGGTGGCCGAGGTGCAGGCTGTGTCAACGCAGTGAGCGAGCTTCAAGGCGCTGTTGGAGCTGTCGTAGTAGCTGATGAGGCCGAGGTTGTCTGCGCCGATGGTGACAGAGGTGTAGAGCCCGACTGTTCCGGTGCTGTCCAGGGCAACCGTGGTCGCTTGAGTGCATTCAGGGTTGGAGCAGTGGGCGACCTTGAGGTCGAGGTTTGCGCTGTCGTGATAGCTGATGAGGCCGAATCCGTCGGCTCCGATCGTGACGGATGTGTGGGTAGTGTTGGCACCGAATGTTCCAAGGAAGTTGACGGTCGCTTCCGTGCAGGCCACGTTGGAGCAGTGAGCGACCTTTGGATGGTTGTTGGATGAGTCTGCGTAGCTGATGAGTCCGAGTCCGTCGGCGCCGATAACCAACGACGTGTAGAGGCCGACATTACCGCCGGAATCCAAGGTTGATAGCGTTGCTGTGGTGCAAGCTGTGTCAGAGCAGTGAGCTACCTTCAGGTCTGCTTTGGTGCTGTCGTAGTAGCTGACGAGGGGGAAGCCATCAACGCCGATGGCTACGGACGTGTAGAGGCCAACACTCCTGGTTGAGTCCAAGGTCGAGTGGGTCACTGCGGTGCAGGCTGGGTCGGAGCAGTGAGCTACAACCAGGTCTGCTTTGGTGCTGTCGTAGTAACTGACCAAGGGGAACCCGTCTGTGCCAATCACGGCGGAACTGTGGAGTCCCACGTCTCCTGAAGTGGCAAGGGTCGTTGTAGTGGCGCTGGTGCAAGCGAGGTCAGCGCAGCGAGCGAGCTTGAGGTCGTGACTGGTGCTGTCTCGGTAGCTGATGAGCGCGAGCCCGTCAGCGCCAATGGTTATGGACGTGTGAGTGCCGACTGCCCCGTTTGTGTCCACCGCAGTGACGACATGGGTAGCCGGTGTGTCGCGAGCAAATCCTGCAGTGGCACCACCCTCGCTGCCAGCGGAACCGTCGGTTCCGTCGGTGCCGTCGACGCCATCGCGGCCTGCAGTACCGGCGGGACCGGGAGGGCCTTCTGGTCCAGGGGCGCCATCAGCACCAGGAGGGCCAGGTTGACCATCGGCTCCGGCTGTTCCGGTTCTCCCGGGAGGGCCTGCCGGGCCACTGGTGCCGGTTGGTCCGTCACGTCCATCTAGGCCAGCGGGACCTACGGGGCCGGGTTGCCCATCCAGCCCTGCAGGGCTGGCACAACCGACCAGTATGAGTAGGACAACCAGGGCGACGTACCGGGTCATGGATAGCCTCATGGAAGCTGACGTTGACTGCGCGAACGGCCATAGC
>JAQCEV010000038.1 GCA_027618515.1 Chloroflexota bacterium
TCCCCGTTGGAGCAGCCTGATCACAGTACGAGGGTGACGCTCTTACACCACTTGACGGGACACGACCCCCAGACCTGGCGGAAGTGAACAATGAAGTCGTGCAGCATTAGATTGATTCTACTCTCCTAGGGAATCAGGAAGCCTTGCGCCGCCAAAATGAAATGCTGGGTGCCCATTCGAAAACCCTAGCTTGGGTGCCTCTCCGCAGCGCGGCCACCCCACTAGCCACAATTATGACAACTGCCAGTAGCGCCATCGCCAAACCAAGTCTTATGCTGTCCCCATGCACGTCCTCACTCCCCACATCCGCATCACTGCGCCGCCAACGTCACCATCAACAAACGGGCAGAAATGGGCAGAAACGGTCAGCATCAAGACGCGCGAACACCTCAATGGCGCGGCCCCACTTTCTCGATGTCCCCCTTGCGAAGGGGGACTACAGGGGGTTCCCGCCCGATTTAACGTCATTCTGAGCGCAGCGCAGCGGAGTCGAACGAATCTCTCACAATTCCTAGCAGAGCACGCGTCCACCAACGAGCCCAAGCCCGGCAGCCCTCACCGAAAAAAATATACCCGAAAAAGCAGCGACACCTTGACACCTTGGCGTAACGGCCTGCTTCCCAGGCTTTCTCAGAGCGACATCTTGAATGAACACCTTGGCACCCTTGCCATTTCCGCGACCCCTGGCTCATCGAGGCCAAGCACGCCCAGCCGGTACCTAATCCCCAGCGTCCCGCTGAAGCTCATAAAGCTTATTCAACGCCTCAAGAGGAGTCATACCGTTGAGTTCCAACCCCCGCAGCGCCTCCAACACCGGCGACACCTCAGGCGCCGCCGACCCGAAGAAATCGAGCTGTTGTTCGGCCGACTCAACCGCAGGCTTAGCCTTCGACGGCCGCTTCCCGTTCGCGGAATCGTCCGCCTCCAGGATCGCCAGCAACTCCCACGCCCGACTCACCACCGGACGCGGCAACCCCGCCAGTTGCGCCACATGAACACCATAACTCCGGTCAGCGCCACCAGGCACGATCCGATGCAGGAACACCACATCCCCATCGTCCTCGGACACCGCAATCGAATAATTAGCCACACGCGGCAGCCGATCAGCCAACTCCGTCAGCTCGTGGTAATGCGTAGCGAACAGCGTCCGGCACCCCAAACGCGGGTCGTTATGGATGTGCTCCGCCACCGCCTGCGCGATCGACAGCCCATCGTACGTCGACGTCCCTCGACCGATCTCGTCCAGCACCACCAGCGAGCGCGGCGTCGCATGATGCAGGATCGCAGCGGTCTCCACCATCTCCACCATGAACGTCGACTGCCCAGCCGCCAGATCGTCCTGCAACCCCACCCGCGTGAAGATGCGATCCACCAACCCCACGTGGCACTCGTCCGCCGGCACGAAGCTCCCCACCTGCGCCATCAGCACGATCAGCGCCACCTGCCGCAGGTACGTCGACTTGCCCGCCATGTTCGGCCCCGTCAGCATGATGAGTTGGTTCGCGTCCGTCGCCATATCCGAGTCGTTCGCGATGAACGACCCCGTCGGCAGCATGCGTTCCACCACCGGATGACGACCGTTCTTGATGTGCAGCGCCGCACCGTCGTCCAGCGTCGGCCGCACGTAGTTGTTCACGGCAGCCGCTTCACCCAGCGATGCGAAGGCGTCCACCGCCGCGATCGCCGAAGCGGTCTGCGTGATGCGCTCAGCGGCGTCGGATATCTGACGGCACACCTGTCGGTACAGCGCCGCCTCCAGCTCCTCCATCCGCTCGCCCGCGTTCAGCACCAAGCTCTCGTACTCCTTCAACTCAGGCGTGAAGAAGCGCTCGGCGTTCACCAACGTCTGACGCCGGATGTAGTCCTCAGGCACGTTGTCCAGGTTGGATTTCGTGATCTCCAGGTAGTACCCGAACACCCGGTTGTACCCAACCTTGAGGTTCGAGATGCCTGAGCGCTCCCGCTCCCGACGCTCCAGCCCCGCGATGTACGACCGCGCGTCCTGCGACGCCGATCTCAGTTCGTCGAGTTCTTTCGAAAAGCCTTCCCGCACGACCTTCCCGCCGCCAACGTCCCCCTGCGGATCATCGGCGATGGCGTCCGCCACCAACAGCACAACCTCCTCGCAAGGGTCCAGCCCCGCCGACAGCCAGCCCACAGCCGACCCTTCAGCGTCTTCGGCCAACAGTCCCCGCAACGTCGGCACCTGCTCCAGCGACCGCCTCAACCCCACGACTTCGCGAGGTATAGCCGCGCCAGCCGCGATCCGGTGCAGCGACCGCTCGATGTCCGATATATGCTTCAGCGAGTCCCGCACCTGCTGCCGACGCACCCCGCTGTCCTTCATCCAGCCCACGGCATCCTGCCGCAGCGCCAGTTCGTCCAGATCAAGCAACGGCTGCCCCACCCATCGACGCAGCAACCGCGCCCCCATCGGCGTCTCCGTCTGGTCCAGCACCCCCAGCAACGAGTTATCCAGCGTCCCCTGGCGACCGCCCTCGAACAGCTCCAAGTTTCGGCGCGTCTGCGGATCCAGCGCCATGAACGCGTCCGTCGCATACGTCCGCAGCCCCGTCAGCAACGGCAGCGCGCTCTTATATGTATCGCCTAGATAATCGAGAACCGCAGCAGCGGCAGAGATGGCCAGCGGCAGCTTGTCACACCCGAACGCCTCCAGGCTCGTCACCTCGAAGTGCTCCAGCAACCTCCGACGTGCCAGCGACGGAGCGAACCAACCATCAGGAACAGGAGTCATGATGAACTCGCCACGGTCGTCCCGCACATGCCCCGCCGTCTCACCAGACAGCGGCACCAGCACCTCAGAAGGCGACAGCCGAGCGATCTCCTGCGGCAAAGCCGCCAGCCCCACCTGCGTCACCCCGAACTCGCCCGTTGTCACGTCAACGTACGCGATCCCGGCCTCCACCTCGTTGGTCGCCACAGCGGCCAGGTAGTTGTTCGCGCCCTGCTCCAACAGGTTCGGCTCGATGATCGTGCCCGGCGTCACCACCCGCACCACATCCCGGTCAACCAACCGCTTCCCGTCCGGCACCGAGATCTGCTCGCAGATCGCCACCCGATGACCCTTCCGGATCAACCGCGCCAAGTACCCATCCAAAGCGTGATAAGGGATACCGGCCAGAGGCACGATCTCCCCCTGCCCCATATCCCGCTGAGTCAGCACGATCTCCATATCCCGCGCCACGATCCGAGCGTCCTCATCAAACGTCTCGTAAAAATCGCCCATGCGAAACAGAAGCAGCGCGTCAGGGTGACGCGCCTTCATCTCCAAATACTGCGTACGAACAGGGGTAGCCATCCCCGAATTCTAGCCGCCCAGGCGGCGGCAGCGCCACGTACTGCCGCTCAACATCAGCCGAGCTCTGCCAGATACCCGTCTCATCTTCCTCAGCGAAGCACCAGCACCGCCAAAGAATCTCCCACCGGACTCCCCATCAGCCCACCGCTACCAGCGATGACGTCAGTGCACGTCCGTCCCCCCGCATCCCACGCGAACGAAGGTGAAGGGCCTGCCCTTCTGCAAGGCCTACCTGCCTGCGCAAGCAGCGATAGAGGGCCGGACGGGTGGGCACAATCTCGATTCCCTCACTTCAGCCAGTCGCCACATCATCCCAAAGCTACCAGGCATGCCGCCACAAGCGCTGATCCCCCGCATCCGATGCGGTCATGGGTGCAGGGAGTACCCTGCCTACTCGTCTTCTTTCCAGAAGCGCTCGGAATCGACATGCCAATCCTTGGCCTTGAGCTTCTCCGTCACATCCTCGATCATCCCCGGATTACCGCACAGGTAGATCAACGTATCTTCCTTCGGCAAGCTCCACTTGGCCAAGTAATCCTCGACCAACGTATTCACCCGGCCCGTCGCCCCGTTCCAACCCATATTCCGCTCCGCCTGCGGACGACTCACCGTCGGGATGAACGTGATCATCTCCGGGTAGTTCTCCGACAAACGCTCAAGCTCAGCGTCGTAAACGAACTCATCCTGGTGGCTAGCACCCTCCATCACGAAGAAGTGATGACCACGCATCTTCTCGTGGATCGCGTTACGCACCATACTCACGAACGGCGCCACGCCCGTCACCGTGCCAACCAACACGTGGTTGTGATACTGAGGCTGGAACACGAAGATGCCCTTCGCCCGAGGTCGCATGGACACCGACTCGCCCACGTGCTGCGCCCACAGAAGCGGGGTCAGCTTGCCACCGTGCTCAGGCAACACATGCTCGATGAACAACTCAACCATGCTCTCGTGAGGTGCCGAAGCGATCGAGTACGGGCGCTCGATGCCCACGGTACCGATGGTGATGTACTGCCCAGGCTTGAACGTGAACGGCACCTCGGGCCGCAGCCAGATCAGGAACAGATCCTCAGCGACCTCCTGCTTCTTCGCGATCCAAGCCTTGGGTAGCTTTGCCAAACGGTCCAGTTGTTTCTCGGTCATTCGTTCCTCACTCCTCGCTTTTCGATGCGGACGGGCAGAGTGCGCAGCCGCGCCAGATGATTCATCGGATCAGGTCGATCGCTCGCCTGTATGTCTGCTGCAAGCTCACCGAACAGCGTGGTCAGCGAGATCATTCCAGGCAAGATGGCCGCCGAGATCTTCGCCGCGCCTTCGTAGGTCGCCCCCGACTCGGCCACCACTGCAAGCGCCTCACCCTCTTCGATCCCCAACTCGTCGGCGTCAACCGGGCTCAGCACGAGATGCTCAGTGCGCGTCACCCGGTTCATTCCGCTTTCGGCGGAGATCTGCGCATCGCGAACCTCTTGCTGAAGCACACGCCCGCGTGCCAACGTCAGCGCAAAACCATCGGGATTCTGCGGTCGCTCCTGCCACACCAAAGCGGCCAGTTGAGCATTGCCTTCCCGGAAGCTCTCCGCGTAGAACGCGCTACTGCCTGCGTCAGCCGACGAAGTGCATGGCCACTGGATTCCATGGTGCACCACATCAGAGTAGAGAACCTGCGTCGGCTGCGGATTGTCGTTGCTCGGCTTCGGGGTCACGTGGCCCTCGCTGAGCAACCGCTCGTAGGAGATACCCTGGTACTCTTCCACGGCCCTACCGGCTTCAGCCAGCGCCGCATCCGGATCGACGTTCGTGAACCCTCGCGCCCCCAAAGCAGTCGCGATGCCGGAAACGATCGCCAGGTCCGAACGCACATCGCCCTTCTTGGGCGCCAGCACGGGCCGCAAAGGTTGTACTCGACGCTCCAGATTGGTGACGGTCCCTCGCTTCTCCAGCGACTGGAGTGCCGGGAATAGCACGTTGGCTCGGGAAGCAATGTCAGACATGAAACCATCGCTCACGACTAAGAACTCTAGTTCTTCCAACGCCGCACCAACATCACCGAAGGTACCATCCTCATAGTGAGTGTGGTCGCCCAGTACCATCATCGCCTTGATCCGACCGTCTCGTGCCCCTGCGAACATCTCTGCCGCACTGAGTCCCGGCGCGGTTGGAACGGGAGCGTCCCACAAGTCGCGGAAGCGCGTCATACTGCCGGAATCCCCTACTGGCTCGTGTCCAGGCAGCGCGTTGGGCACAGCGCCCATGTCGTAAGCGCCCTGCTCGTTGGCGCCTTGGTAGAGCGGCATCACACCAGCGTTCGGAATGCCCACGTTGCCCGTCACCAGCGCCAGGTTTGCGATCGCCTTCGTGGCGCTCATCAGCGTGCCAGCAGTCGCCCCCTCAAGACCGAACAATGCCGCGGCAGGCCCACCCGTAGCGTAGAGATACGCTGCCCGTTCGATGTCCTCGACCGTCACGCCGGTCTCAGCAGCAACCGCCTCCGGGGTGAACGGGTCGAGCGAGGCCAACATCTCATCCCAACCATCGCAGCGAGAACTCACATAGTCGTCATTGGCCAGGCCAGACTCGATGACAGCGCGGAGCAGCCCACCGAGCAGGACGTTGACCGTACCCGGGAACGGACGCAGCCACAGGCTGGCGTACCGGGTCAGTTCCACCTCGCGGTCGTCGATCACGATGAGCTTCTGCGTCCCAGCACGGACCGCCTGCTTGATGGCTACTGCCGCTACGTTCTGTTCCTCGGTGATATTGGCACCCACAATCATCGACACCGACGCCCCGCGAAGGTCAGCGAAACTCATGGTGGAAGCGGCGTAGCCGAACACCTCAAGCAACGCGGCTGCGGTATCAGGGTGGTTGTTGGAGGCAACGTCCACGTTATTCGAGCGCATCACTGCGCGGGCGAACTTCTGGCCAACGTACATCTCTTCGTTGGTGTCACGCGGCGAAATCACGAGGCCGAAACCTTCGCCCAGATGCTGCTCTAGGCCGGCAGCCGCTGCGCGTACAGCTTCGTCCCACGTAGCCTCTTCCAACACGCCTTCGCGCCGGATCATCGGCTGAGTAAGCCGACGCTTGTCGTTCACGTAATCGAAGCCGAATTTGCCCTGGAAGCAGGCCTGGCCCAGATTCACAGGAGCGTTCAACTCGGGGATAGCCCGGACAACTTTGTCCCATCGATTCACCTCGTAGGTCATCGTGCAACCTACGGGGCATTCCGTGCAGATCGTCTGCTCAGTCCGGGCAGCGCGTTCCCACTTGTACTGCGTCTCAGTGAGCGCGCCCACGGGGCAAACGTCGATGCAGGCCCCACAGAATTCACAGCCGGATTCCAGCAGCGAGTCACCGAACAGAGTCCCAACGAGCACCTGGCCAGCGCGCTCCGTCATCGTCAATGCGACGTCGCCACGCAATTCGTCGCACGCTCGCACACAACGTGCACACACGATGCAAAGGTTGTAATCGCGGTCGTAGAACGGGTCCTTGGTCTCGACCTGCAGATTCCGGCCCACGAAATTCAGCGGCGAGGCCATCCCCTGCGTGTGGTGACGCGTCGTGTCCTTGAGCTCGCATCGCTCGTTCTTCGGGCAGGTCACGCACCGATCCGTCACGTCTACGTTACGCAGGCAAATGTCCTGCGGCCCGCAGAGTTCGATCCGGTGGCATGTGAGGCAGCCGTGGGGATGCTCAGACAGCAACAGATCCAAAGTGGTATCGCGCACCGCTTCACCAGCAGCAGGCTTGGTGTTGATGACCATGCCATCGTTAGCAGGAAGGGTGCATGCAGCCGGCGTTCCACGTCCGCCCTCCACCTCGACGACGCACATACGGCAAGCGCCGTAAGGCTTCATGCCAGGGTGATAGCACAAGAACGGGATGTAGATGCCCGCATCATTCGCCGCTTGGATAACCATCGTCCCAGGCGCCGTGTGCACTTCCTTGCCGTCGATGGTTATCGTAATCGTCGTTGGGGCCTCAGCCATTAATCAGCCTCCAGCACGGCGTTTGTGAGCGCCACCGGTTCGAGTTTCACCACGAAATCAAGCTTCACCCTCGCTGTCGGGGTCTCACCATCGGCCTGCGCGCCACGCCTTGTGGTCAACGGACCCACGAAACGAGGGATGCTGAGCGGACTGTACCCACCCATCTGCGCAAGGAATTCGTCACCGAAATGTTTCAGGGCTGAGTCCACCGGGTTGTAGCCAAGCTGGCCGTGACCGCACAGTGAGCCTGCCCGGAGGTTCGCGCCGATCCGCGCCATCAGATCCATATCTCCGTCGTGGGATTCGCCTGCGCATATGCGATCCAGCACCTCTAAAAGGTGGGACGTACCAAGCCGACACGGGAAACACTTGCCACACGACTCCATCTGATCAAAGGCCAGCAGATTGCGAACCAGATCGACCACCGAGCGGGTTTCGTTACAGACGATAAGCCCCCCCGATCCGAACATGGCACCCGCAGCAGCCATAGCGTCATAATCCAGCACCATGTCCAACTGCTCAGCCGGAAGTACGCCACCGAGTGGCCCACCGGTCTGGAGGAACTTGATCTGTTTGCCATCGGGGTCGCCGCCGCCCAAATCCTCGACGACCTGTCGCATGGTCAGACCGAACGGCACTTCGACGAGCCCTGGGTAAAGGATGTCACCCGACAAGCAGGCGATTGCGGTCCCGGAGGACTTCTCAGTACCGATGCCGTTGAACCAAGCCGCCCCGCGCCGGATGATCTCTGGAACATAGCTGATCGTCTTTATGTTGTTGATGTTCGACGGCTTGCCCCACACACCGTAAGCGGCAGGGAACGGAGGCCGGAACCGAGGCATTGACCGCTTGCCCTCGACAGCCTCCATCAGCGCCGTTTCCTCACCAGCCACGTAAGACTCTCCAACCAGCGAGACCTCGATATCAAATGAGAAGTCGGTGCCCATAACGCGACGACCGAGGATGCCGTTGGAGTAGCAGGCCCGAATGGCAGCCCGCGTCCGCTCGATGGGTGAATCGTGGCCGTGGCGGATGAAAACGATGCCGTTGGACGCACCCGTCGCGTAGCCCGCGATGATGCACCCCTCGATCAACGTCAATGGATCGGTGTCTAGGATCGTCTTGTCGTTGAAGGCACCCGGATCACCTTCTTCGCAGTTGCACAGGATGTACTTGGAGGGGGATGGATTTCCAGCAAGGAAACTCCACTTTGTCCCGGTGGAGAAAGCAGCGCCACCGCGACCGCGCAGGCCAGAATTGCGCACCTCTTGAACCACCTCGTCGGGCTGCATCTCGTTGAGAGCCTTATCCAGGCCAGCAAAACCACCTCTGGCGATATAGTGGTACAGGTTAGCTGGCTCGATCTCTCCCGCGTTTCGCAGGGCGATCCGCACCTGGTGCTGCATCATTGGCAACTGTTCGCGGCGAGGGAGCCCACGAACATCCGAGTCCACGGACGCCAACGCGAACTCCAAGACCGGCTGGCCGCCCTTGATGTGACGTTCCACGATCTCCGGCACTCGCTCAGGACCGAGGTTGGCGTAGAGCACGCGCGCTCCGCCAGGAATCGACACGTCCACAAGCGGTTCTGCATAGCAGAGCCCGGTGGTGCCCACCTCCGAGATGGTCGCTTGAATTCCAGACTGCGCTACATCATGGCGCAACGCACCCAGCGTATCGCGCGCACCAGCCGCAGTCCCCATCATGCCCGTGCTCACGCGGATCCACGGACGTGCGTTGAGTTCTGCCCATCGATCCATGGCAGTTGCCAGCAAGCGATCGAAGACCTCAGTCATCTTTAGTCTCCTCGCTCGGTTCCTCGCCCGAAAGGGTCGAACCATCCACCGACGGGGAGTCGCCCGCCAGCGCATCGTCTCCAGGCGATTTCGCATCTTCTTCGGCGACGGCGGCCTCAGCGACCACTGCCGAAGCGGCAACAGGCGGCTGCGGCGCCTTCTCGACTTCCGTTGTAGGCCATTCAGCGTCGGCCTGAGCCCTTGCCTCTTCTTCTGCAGCGAGCTTCGCAGCAGCTTCGGCCGCTGCTGCTTGCGCCATCGCGGCTCGCTCAGCGGTGCGGACAGCAGCCTTGGCCGCGATCTCAGCCTTGGAGCGCTCGACGTCCTTCAATATCAGGACTCCACGCTCTACCTCTTCGTCATAGGCCTTGATGCGCTCAACGAGGCGGATCGCCTTATCCAGTGACATGTGGCCCGCGAGTTCCTCATCGAAGCTCATGGCCGGACCATGAGCGCAAACGCCCAGGCACGTATTGAGTTTGAGCGAGATCACGCCGTCTTCAGTCTCGCCCTCGTTGTCGAGGCCGAGTTGAGGCAACAAGCCTTGGAGGATGTGTTGAGCCCCAAGTACGTGGCACGTCGGCCCCCAGCAAAGCTCAACCTTGTGGCGATTCGGAGGAGTAAATCGAAAATTCGGGTAAAAGGAGGCGATGCCCCAAACGGAGTTGGCGCTGGCCGTCATCCTCGCCGCGACCTCGTCGATTGCTTCGACGGGCAGATAGCCCAACTCATCCTGCGCCGCCAGCAGCGAAGACAGAATCGTCACGGTGCGGGCTGGCTGCTTCGCGATCGCGTCGCGTGCGCGCTCCCGAAGCACATCGCGCGCATCGTTGGTCTCAATCTCGGAACTGCTCGAAGAAGAGGAGTCTGGCTTCGACGTCATCGCCCCTCAGCGCGCCTGGCGGGAGTTCGTGATTTTCTGCACTAATGGCCTACTGGCATGGTAGCACGAGCGTCGGAACGCCCACAAGGCACGCGCGGGAGGCTCGCCTAGGCTCCGCGAAGGCGGGGCTGCGTGGGCGTCATCAACTCTTGGTGAACCAACTTCACGCTTGTCATTCCAGGGATCGCCTTAATGTCGGCAACCATAGCGTCGGTCAGCTGATCATCGAACCCGACGACCATCGTTGCTTTGCCTCTCGGGGAATCGCGACCGACCTCCATGAAGCTGATATTGGCGTCATGCGATCCGGCGATAGTCCCCACCTTACCAATCATCCCAGGTTGGTCGATCTGTGAGGTGAACAACATGTACGGCGCGTTAGGCTCCATGTCCAAGTAGAAGTCGTTGATTCTCAGCAGGTGCACCCGACCATTGGCCGAGGTCCCTCCCAAATACATCGTCCCTGTGCTTGTGCGCACCTCAATGCCTACGTAGTTGGAGTACACCGCGAGGGCTTCCGACTCACGCTCCTGCACGACGTTGATACCTCGATCCTTCGCTATCAGCGGCGCGTTGACGAGGTTCACTCGAACGTCAGAGCTTTCGGCGAGCACGCCGACGAGCGCGGCAGCACCGATGATCGATGTGTCGTACTCAGAGATGTCGCCCGCAACATTGATGGCGACAGTATCGAGTTGGCCGTCCGAAAGCTGGATGGCGAGGCGCCCCATGAGGGTCGCCACGGGGATGTAAGGACTCAGCGCTTCACGCACTGCTGCCGGGACAAACGGTACGTTGATGGTATAGGGAGCAGCCTCGCCGTTGAGCACGGCCATAACCTGATCCACCACCTCGATCGCGACCTCAACCTGGGCTTCTTCGGTGGAAGCGCCGAGGTGCGGGGTCATGATCAGCTTCTCGTTGCTCAGCAGCGGCATATCTTTGGGGGGCTCACTGGTAAAGACATCCAATGCTGCGCCCGCTACATCACCGCTCTTGAGCGCGGCATCGAGTAACGCCTCGTCGACCAGTCCGCCACGCGCAGCGTTGATGATGCGCACACCCTTCTTGAGCTTCTTGAACTCGGGCTCCCCTATGAGGCTCTTGGTGCCTGACGTCAGTGGCGTGTGAATAGAGATGTAATCGGTCTCGGAGACCAACCGATCCATGTCCACCATCTCAACGCCCATGGAACGAGCCCGTTCCTCGGCAACGTAGGGGTCGAACGCGATGACGTTCATCTGGAACGCTACAGCGCGCTTGGCAACCTCTGAACCAACCTTACCCAGGCCGATGACGCCCAGCGTCTTGCCCCGAAGCTCGACGCCCATGAACTTGCCACGCGTCCACTCGCCACGGCGCATAGAAGCGTCTGCCTGTGCCACGTTACGTGAGAGTGACATCATCAACGCGAATGCGTGCTCAGCCGCAGCGATGGTGTTGCCCGTCGGCGCGTTAACCACCGCGATACCGTGGCCCGTCGCAGCGTCAAGGTCGATGTTGTCGACGCCGACGCCTGCGCGGCCAACGACCTGGAGGCGCGTCGCCTTGTCAATGACAGACGACGTCACCTTGGTTTCACTACGGACGATCAGCGCGTCGTACTCGCCGATGATCGCTTCGAGCTCCTCGGGCTTGAGACCAGTTTTAACGTCGACCTCGTGGCCAGCGGCACTAAGCCGCTCCACGCCCGCGTTGTCGATGGGATCTGAGACTAGAACGCGCGCCATGCATATCTCCGTGGTAAGAATTACTGGTGGGGGGAAGCCCTCGCTAGACCTTCGCGGGCTCGTAGCCCAGCTTAGGTAGTGCGTCCTTCAAGGCAGCAAAAACATCGTCGATGTCTTCCTTGGACACGTGGCCCATGTGACCGATGCGGAACACGCGACCGGCAAGCAGTCCACGCCCTTCAGCAGCGATGATGTCGTAGTCATCGCGCAACGTTGAAAGCAACGCTTCGTCGGTGATGCCCTCCGGCACGAAACACGCAGTCACCGTGTTGGAGGCGTGCTTGTCGTCCTTGGCCACCAACTCCAGCCCCATGGCCGACAGGCCCTTGCGCGTGTAGCTAGCGATCTCCTGGTGGAACGCGTACACCGCTTCCATGTCGCCTTGAGCGAGCATCTTCTGAACTGCGAAGTCCAAGCCGAAGAGCAACGAGACCGCTGGCGTCCAAGGGGTCTGGCCCTTGGCAGCAGCCTTCTTGGCCTCGGTGATGTCAAAGTAGAACTTAGGCATGGTTGCGGTCTTCGCCGCTTCCCAGGCGCGGTCGCTGAAGGAGATCATGGCCAGACCTGGCGGGCACATCCAGCCCTTCTGCGAGCCTGCGACGACAACGTCCAGATCCCACTCATCAACGAGCAGGCGGATCGAGCCGAGAGAAGAGATGGCGTCCACGAGCAGCAGCTTGTCGAACTCGCCCTTCACGATGCCAGCGATGGTTTGGATGTCATTGGTGATACCAGTCGAGGTCTCGTTGTGCGTCACGAGAACCGCCGTGATCTCCGGATCGTCCTTCAACGCCTGGCGGATCGCCTCAGGGTCGACGGCCTCGCCATCAGGAAACTTAAGCTCGTTGACAGAGGCGCCGTAGGTCTTCGCGATCTTGGCGAAACGGTCACCGAAGTTCCCGACAGTGACTGCGAGCACTCGCTGTCCGGGGGACAGGGTGTTGACCACCGCCGCCTCCATTGCACCGGTGCCGGAGGATGTGAGGACGAACACGTCGTTCTTAGTCTCAAACGCCTTCTTCAGATTCGCGCCAAGCCGCGTGATGAGTTCAGCGAACTCCACACCGCGGTGGTCGATCATCTGCTTGGACATTGCCTTGAACACGTCGTCAGGCACGGGCGTCGGGCCGGGTAGGCGCAGGTTCGCCATCAGTTCCTCCTAAATCGTCGAAAAGGGGCCGAAGAGCTGGTCGGGGCTTGCGTCAGAATGACACGCCCGATTATAGGGTCTGATAGGCAAGGGATTCAACCGGCATGTTCGAGTCTGTGAGCCAAATCACAAGTCCTGCACCAGGCAACGACCAGGCGCGTGCAACGTGCGGTTCACTCCAGATTGCCCTCGGCTTTATAGTCTCGAGCCAGCTTCACGTACTCATCGGCATTCATCGTCACTCGGTCGTAATGCTTTTTCAGCATGGGCCCGCTCACCTTTCCGGGGACACCGGCGAAGATGCTGTGGTCTGGAACTTCCCTGCCCTCGATGAGCACCGAACCCGCTGCGACGATGCACCACTCTCCAACTTGCGTCTGGTCATTCAGGGTGCTGTTGTTGCCAAGAAGACAGTGATCGCCCACGGATTTCGCATGGCAAACGACCGCGTGCCCTAGCGTCACGAACTTCCCGATGTCCATGTTCCCATCAGCGTGGCAGATGGTCCCGTCCTGGATGTTCGTGCCCTCCCCGATCGTCATCTTCCCCCGGTCAGAGCGAAGAACAACGCCTGGCCAGATCGACGCATTCGGCCCGATCTCGATATCGCCTATGAGATACGCAGCCTCGCTAACGAATGCCGTCGGATCGATCTTGGGGGTCTTACCCTTGAGGCTGCGGATCATGCTCATCTCGAATCCAACTTGAATATCCCTTGCGCGGTTCCCTATGATACCCGTGCCCGCACGGCGGGGTTCTCCCTAGCAGCAATGGCCCACGCCCAATCGTATGGAGACACCAATGCCCCTTTATGACCAGGAGGCGCTCGACGCAGCTCAGGCGCAACGTGCGCGCTGGGAGCACGACGAGTTGAGCGCCACGACGAGCAAATTGCCTACATTCCGCGATCAATTTCGCACTATCTCTGGCATCCCCGTTGAACCTATATACACGCCGGCGGACAATCCGGCGCTCAGCTACGAAGAAGACCTCGGAAACCCTGGCCAGTACCCATTCACCCGTGGCGTTTACCCAACCATGTACCGAGGTCGGCAGTGGAGCCGCAGGCAGATCGCCGGGTTCGGAACCGCTTCATCGACCAACGCGCGGTTCAAATTCCTGATGGAGAACGGCCAAACCGGGCTGAGCACCGATTTCGACCACCCCACCCTGACCGGCTACGACTCCCTTCACCCGCTGTCCGAAGGAGAGGTTGGCCGACTCGGCGTCGCCATCGACACCCTGCCCGATATGGCAGATCTGTTCGACGGCATCCCCCTCGACAAAGTCAGCATCTCGCTCACCGTCAACCACCCCGCCATCGTCCTGCTAGCGTTCTTGCTTGAGCACGCCAAAGACCAGGGCGTCGGCTGGGATCGCCTCCGTGGCACCGTCCAGAACGATTCCCTGAAGGAGTCGTTCGGCCAGAAAACCTTCGCCGTGCCTCCCCGTGGCGGGTTCCGCCTCACCATGGATCTCGTTGAATACTGCACCGAACACGTGCCCGCCTGGAACACCATCTCCATCTCCGGATACCACACCCGCGAAGCGGGCTCAGACGCCATCCAGGAACTCGCCTTCACCATGGCCCAAGGAATGGCGTACATCGAAGGCGGCCTGCGTCGCGGCATGAGCGTCGACACCTTCGCCCCGCGCCTATCCTTCTTCTTCGGCGTCCACATGGACTTCTTCGAGGAGATAGCCAAACTCCGCGCTGCCCGCCGCCTCTGGGCGCGCATCGTCAAGGAACGCTATGGCGCCACCAACCCGCGAGCTCTGCTCTGCCGCTTCCACAGCCAAACCTTGGGCTCGACGCTGGTTCGAAACGGCATGCTCAACAACATCGTGCGCGGCACCAGCCAAGCGCTGGCCGCCGTGCTCGGGGGTACACAATCGCTGCACGTCAGCGGCTACGACGAGGCGCACGACATCCCATCCGAAGATGCCATGCGCATGTCCCTGACCACTCAACGCATCCTCGGATCGGAGACTGGCGTACCAGACACTGCCGACCCACTCGGCGGTTCGTTCTTCGTCGAAAAGCTCACCAGCGAGATCGAAGAGCGTGCCATGGAGTACATCAACAAAATCGACGCCATGGGCAACGGCAGCATGCTTGACGGTATGTTCGCCGCCATCGACTCGGGCTACATCGAAAAAGAGATCGCCGATGCCTCCTACGATTACCAGCGACGCATCGAGAACAAGGACTACCTGGTTCTCGGCCTCAACGTGCCGATCGCGGACGCAACGCTTCCTCCAAAGCTCTACGAGCACGACGACGAGGAAGAGGAGCGCCAAAAGGAACGCCTTGCTGACGTCGTGCGCAAGCGCGACCCACTCATCACGGCTGGCGCGCTTGACGCGCTCCGAGAGGGCACGGCAGGGGACGCGAATCTCATGCCCCTAGTGTTGGACGCCGCAAGGTCACACGCAACCGAAGGCGAGATCATGGGCGTCTTCCGCGAGATTTTTGGCGAGCACCAAGACCCGGGGATCTTCTAGCCGTGAGCACAACTACCGAGAACAAACCAGCGATTCGCTGGCTGCCTGCCTATCAAAGGAGTGGAATCTGTGGATGACGCGCGTCCGATAAAGGTACTGTTAGCCAAGCTCGGCCTAGATGGCCATGATCGCGGCGTGAAAGTTGTCGCCCGTGCCCTCCAGGACGCTGGCATGGAAGTCGTCTACATGGGCATGCGAGTCACGCCCGAAACCGTGGCCGACCGCGCCCAAGAAGAGGCTGCCGATGTCATCGGCATCAGCCTGCTCTCCGGGGCCCACAAGAAACTCATGCAAGCCATGGTCAAGGCGACCGAGGAGCGAGAGATCCGCGACGAAACACTGATCCTCGTTGGCGGCACCATCCCCGAAGGCGACGAAGAAGAGCTCGCCGCCATGGGCATAGATGGCGTCTTCCCCGTGGGATCCAGCCTGGCGGACATCGAGAATTTCATCCGCGAGCACCGCAAGCCGAGAGCATAGCTATGACCACCTGGCCACCGCAGTACGACGATACCTACCTCCCCCCTAACGAACAGGAGTACTGGTTCCCTGACCTAGAAACCGAGACACCCAGCGCCCGCATCGAACGGGTGCTCGAGAAAGTCCGTGGCCAGATGGCCTGGGCCTACGAGCGCTCCCCGTTCTACAAGCGCATCTGGGATGCAGCGGGCGTCGCACCTGCCCACATCCTCACGCTGGACGACTTCCATCGCGTTCCCATCATCACCAAAGACGACATGCGCGAAGACCTCATCGCCAATCCGCCGTTCGGCAGCAACATCTGCGACGACTGGTCTGACATCGAACGCATCCACGGTTCCTCCGGCACCACAGGCATCCCCACCGTGCTCACCATCAGTCGTGGCGATTGGCAACGCATCGGCAACGCCCACGCCCGTGTCATGTGGGCAGCCGGTATCAGGCCGACCGACATGGTCTTCATGGCTTCGCCCTTCTCGCTCTACATGGGCAGTTGGGGCGCCCTTGTCGGTACAGAGCGTATCCGAGCCCGTTCTTTCCCCTTCGGAGCTGGGAGCCCAGGCCAAACGAAGATGGCAGTCCGCTGGATACAAGCCACCAGCCCCACCGTGTTCTACGGCACGCCCTCATTCGCGCTCTACATCGCGGAAACCGCACGAGAACAAGGCATCGATCCCAAGAGCTTCGGCTTCCGCACGCTCTTCTTCTCCGGCGAACCCGGCGCGTCCATCCCCGCGACCCGCGAAATGCTACAAGCAACGTTCGGCGCCACCATCGTCGATATGGGCTCCACCGGGGAGATGTCGCCCTGGATGACTAATGGCGGATGCGCTCACAGCCCCGGCATGCACCTCTGGCAGGACATCGTCTACACCGAGCTCGTCGACCCCGTTACCAAAGAGGTTGTTCCTTACGGTTCCGAAGGCGTACCCGTATACACCCACCTTGAGCGCACCTCGCAGCCGCTCATCAGATTCTGGTCAGGCGACATCTCGCGCTGGACCGACGAGCCATGCCCCTGCGGCCGCACCTACCCTCGATTGCCCATGGGCATCTATGGGCGTGTCGACGACATGGTCACCGTGCGCGGCGAGAACGTTTACCCTAGCGCCGTCGAAAACGTGGTTCGAGGGATGCCTGGACTCACCGGCGAATTCAGGATGATCGTGTCCCGCGAGCGCGTCATGGACGAACTGACCATCCTCGCTGAGTACGCAACCGGCCAGGAAGATGCACGCGACGACATCAAAGCACGCCTCGAAGGCACGCTCGCCGCAACGCTCGGCATCCGCGCCGCCGTCGACCTCAAGAGCCCGGGCGAACTGGAGCGAACCCAATTCAAGGCCAAGCGCGTCATCGACGAGCGAGACTTGCACGCCTAGCTCGGCTTCACACCTACGTGCAGCGTCACCAGACCCAGATACAGCACCTCGAACGTCACATCGTCAAACCCTGTCGCGCGCATCGACGCGGCGAGCTCGTCCGGCGTATCGAAATCATCAACTGATTGCAGCAAGTAACAGTACGGGCCTGTCTTGCCTGCCAGCAGACGTCCCACCATCGGAACGATCACCCGGAACACGGTTCGGCACAGCAGTTCCTGCGTGGCTGATGTCGGGCGGCAGATGTCTAGCACCGCGACGCGCCCGCCTGGCCTCAACACGCGAAACAACTCATCCAGCGACCGTTGAGGGTCGGCCGTGTTGCGTACGTCATAGCCGATCGTGGCGCAGTCGAACGACGCATCCTTGAAAGGCAGCGACAGCGCGTCGCCTGCCAGCATCGACACGCGGCCTGCGTTCGTCTCCTCGCCAGATCTGAGCATCTCAAGCGACAGATCGACACCCGTCACCCGATCCGCGCGATCCAGCAACTCACGCGCCACAAGGCCCGTGCCTGTCGCGACGTCCAGCGCGTGACCAACGTGGCTCGGTGCAGCGGCACGTGCGGTTCGTGCCCGCCAAGCCTGATCGCGGTTCAGCGTCGCTATACGGTTGAAACGGTCATAGCGCGGCGCGATGGAATCGAAGATCGCGCGTACCCGGCGGGCCTCCGGCATGTAGGTATGCTCCTTGGAGCGGAATGGCCACAGTATCGCAGGCTTGCGAAGCCCCTGTGGTAAACTTTCGCCCGGTCGCGGAGTCTCTGTTGACCCGGCCATGCAGCGCATAACGACCATGCGCAACCCTTGAATCGCGAGGACCATCACCCATGGCTGAAGGCCGGATCTTCTCTGGTATGCGCCCATCAGGGCGGCTACATCTGGGCAACTACTTCGGAGCACTCGCCAACTGGGTGAAGCTCCAGAACGAATTCGACCAGTGCTTCTTCGCAGTCGCCGATGTCCACGCTTTGACGACGCTTCAGGGCAAAGATCAGGTAGCCGAGATCAAGCCAAACACCCATGAGATGGTGCTCGACTGGCTCGCGGCGGGCATAAACCCCGAACGCTGCGTCCTCTTCGTGCAGTCCCACGTACCTGAAGTCCTGACCCTCAACTCGCTGCTCAGCATGAGCACACCCCTCGGTTGGCTCCTCCGCGTGCCAACGTTCAAAGAGAAGGTTCGCCAGATGGGCTCCGACGAGGAGCACATACCCTACGGCCTGGTCGGCTACCCCGTACTCCAAACCGCAGACGTCATTCTGTACAAAGCTGATCGGGTGCCCGTCGGCAAAGACCAAGTCCCCCACATCGAGATCATGCGCGAGATCGCAAGGCGCTTCAATCATCTCTATGGGGACACCTTCCCCGAGCCCCAGGCACTACTCACCGAAACGCCCATGATCGCCGGCACCGACGGCGTAGCGAAGATGAGCAAGAGTTTGGACAACCAGATCGAGCTCGCGGCCGACGCCGAGGAGACCACCAAGCGCGTCAAACGCATGGTGACCGACCCCCAACGTCAGCGTAAGACCGACCCAGGTAGGCCAGAGGTCTGCAACGTGTACTCGCTGCACAAGATATTCAACCCCGACAAGCTTGATGAGATTCACCAAGGGTGTGTCACCGCCGGCATCGGCTGCGTGGACGACAAGCTGACGTTGGCTGATGGCATCAACACCTACCTGGCCGAATTCCGGGAGCGACGACGCGAGTTCGCCGCCAAGCCAGGTTACGTGGACGAAGTCTTGGCCGACGGCGCAGCGCGGGCAACTGTCGTCGCACGCGAGACCATTCGCGAGGTTTACGCAAAGATGGGACTCGCCTAGCAGTGCCCGCCACGACGCTGCCTACCGCAGTCGGCGGCAAAGGTGCGTTCGATGTGGCCGAGCGGGCGGTTCGCGCGGCAGGCGCAGTAATCGTCGCTGCCTTCCCTGAGATGACACGCCCCATAGCCCAGCGCACCGTTCATGTCTCCAACAAGATGGGCTGGAACAACCTCGTCACGGACGTCGATCTCGCAGCAGAGAAAGCCATTCTCAACGTCCTCGATTCCGCCTTCCCCGGTGACGCGATCCTCGCTGAGGAATCAGGGGCGCGCGATGGCACCAGCGACTACTCGTGGTGCATCGACCCGTTGGACGGCACGCGCAACTTCGCATCGGGCATCCCCCATCTCGGCGTCAACCTCGCGCTCTCCCACGGCGATCGAATAGTGTTAGCCCTAACCTACGACCCGATCCGCGACGAACTGTTCCACGCCATCGAAGGCGGTGGCGCGTTCCTCAACGGCGAGCCCATCTCGATCTCCGAACAGACCGATCTCCATGAGTGCATCCTAGGCACCGACATGAGCTACAAAGCAGAACAGGGCAAGTTGCTCCTCAGCATGCTTGCTGACCTGTGGCCCGGCCTGCAATCGGTCGGCATGATGGGCTCAGCCGCGCTCGGATTGGCCTACGCCGCAGCAGGGCGTTTCGAGATCTACGTCAACCACCATGTCCAGCCTTGGGACATCGCGCCAGGCCTGCTGCTCATCCGCGAAGCTGGCGGCATCGCCACCGACCTCCGCGGAGATGTCGCTTACCCCGCCAGTGGTTGCATCATCGCCGCGTCACCAGAGGCACACGCCAACTTCATGCGAGCGACCGAAAGCAGCGCCTGGCGCTCATCACAGCCTCAGGCGCACCCACCGCAATTCGGATCCTAACCCACTCCGAACCTCAGCCAAGGCGTCGCTAGACTAGAATGAGATGAGCCAAAAGGAGGTGTCTTCATGCGGGAAGTCGCTCGACGGCTGCAAAGGCTCTTCCAAGGCTGGTTCTATTCGCTGCCAGCGCCGCCCATTATTCGCAGCCTCATAGAACTCACATATCGCGTTTTCCGAAACTTTTCTCGGGACGATGGCTCTCACATGGCTGCGGGCGTCGCGTATTACGCGATCTTCTCGCTCTTCCCTCTCGCCCTGGCGACCATCTCGATCGCTGGCGTATTCGTCAGCGCAGATGATGTCCAGGATGTCGTCTTGGATTTCCTGCGCAACCAGATAGGGGTCGGAAGCGAGCAATTGGTGACGTCCAACATCGAAGCCCTCTTGAAGGCGCGCGGCGCGGTTGGCATCGCAGCGTTCATCACCATGTTCTGGTCATCGAGGGCAGTCTTTGGAGCCGTACACCGCGTGATGAACCGTGCTTGGAAGGTTAGTGAACCCCCGCGGTTCATCGCCTATCAGCTCGCCCAGATCGGCACCGCGTTCGGAGTCGCGGTGATGTTCATGGCGTCGGCCACATTGGGCCCCGCAGGTCGGGCGCTGGCTTCCCGCACCGAGTACCTATTTGGACTGCACATGCCTTGGGGGATCCTGTTTACGGTTTTGCCGCTCATGCTAAGCGCGCTCGTATTCCTCATGATCTACCTGGTGGTCCCCGACGCGAAAGCCCGCTGGCGCGACGCGATCCCAGCCGCAGTGCTGGCTACGGTGCTCTTCGAATTCGCCAAAGGTGGTTTTGCGTACTACCTGTCCAGCCTGTCCAGCCTGGACTTGGTCTACGGCAGCGTGACCACCATCGTGGTCTTGATGATTTTCCTGTACATGGTCGCCATGGTGCTCGTTCTGGGAGCGGAGCTATCCAGCGAATTAAACAAATCAACGAGATCCGGGATACTGATTTTCAGGGGCCACTGGAAGCCCGTGCTCGGCGGGTTCGCGCCGATCGAGCATCGCCAACTGCGCGCTTCCCAATCAACGCAACCGGAGCCGATCACGCATGCAGAGCCACGCCACGCAGCGCCAATGCCACCTGAACATGAAACCACCCCCGACCGCGTCCCGGAGCTGGACCTGCCCTCCATCCCTAGCAGACGAGACCGGCCTCCAGGGGTATAGACTCGCGCAGGTCGCTAGTCCAGCGGGTTTATCACCAGCCCGCTCGGGAGCTTCGGGTGGAAGTACGTGCTCTTGCGCGGCAACCTGATACCCGCGCCAACCACTACCTCAAAGACATCGGCTGGCACACCCTTGATGAAGAACGCGATCTGCGCCTCACCGGAGTCAACCATCCGCGCCGCCTCTACCGGATCGTGGACATACGCCACGTTCTCCGGGAACGCGTCGCCCATGACCGGACGGAACAACAACTCTTGGAGCACGTTGGCTTCGACGGACTTCGCCTGCTCCAACGGAGTTAGCGAGTGATCCGGCGCAGGAACGGTATCGTCAGCAGGAGTCAGTAGCAGGGGCGCCTTCCCTCGCTCGATGATCCCCAGGGCCACCTGATCCTGCGCCAAGTTCGCGACCGCCGCATCCAACTCAGCCGGTGCGGGATCAACTGCCGGGATCGCCGTGAACAACGTAGTCAGCAGATTACGCATCTCGCCGAGCTTCTGGTCGTCCAGGCCATGCACTACACGGTAGTACGGCAGGATCAGCAACCCAGGATCATCGAACGAGATAAGGCACGTGAGCACCGTGTCGGTGCCACCGCCCACCTTCTTTCCGTAGCCCACCGCCGTTTCATAGCGGTGGTGTCCATCGGCGATATACGTAGGCTGAGACTCAAGCGCATCGTGCACGGTCTTCACGTCCTCGGGGTCGGATATCACCCAGATCGTGTAGCCCTGCCCCTCCACCACGAAATCCGCGTCAGGATTGGTCGCCGCCACCCTGCTTGTGACCTGCGCCACGCGCCCATCAGCGTCCCTGAACAGCATCATGATCGGGCTGAAGTTGGCGGAGGTCGCCTGCATCAACGCGAGCCGATCCTCCTTTGGGCCTGCCGCCGTGTCCTCGTGGGGCAACACCGCTCCACCAAGCTCCTCCAGTCGAAGAGCACCGAGCAACCCCAAGCGCTCTCGCTGCACACCGCCGACAACGAAACGCTGTCGGAGTAAGTAGTAGGAAGCCGCCTCGTCCTGCTTCAGCGCGCCTTCCTGCTTCATACGTACGAACTCCGCAGCAGCACGCTCGTAGCGGTCCGCAGGGGGCGGGCCCGAAAGCTCGGCAAGCTCAAGCCGAACCATGTTGTGCGGATTCCGCGCGAGCAACTCCTGCTCCTCGCCGGCCGAGATGACATCGTAGGGAGGGCAGATCAGATCAGCCAAACTACCTGCGGATCTGTCGTAGCGCACGCCACGGAAAGGACGAAAATCGACCATGGATTCACCTGCTTCGGGGATACGAGCAGTATAGAGGCCCAGGGCCACGGGAGCGACCAGACCCCACCCCGTATTCGTTGACAACGAATCCCTACAGAGGACAATACCTATAACAACCGGATCGGCACCACTGTGCGGAGGCAATCATGGCAACGGCACCAGCGAAAACGCTCAAGATCGACGGCGATTCCCACTTCTTTCCGCCTATCGACTTCACAGACGTCGCAGAGAACGCGGGCTTGCCCGAATCCGCAGTCGACATGCTGCTCCGCGACACCGCTGTCTTCGCCGATCGTGAAGCAAGACGCGGTGGGTTTCGAGCGACGACAGCCGGCAAGCGCGTAGCTGCAGTGAACCCAACGGCCGCAACAACCCAGCAGGCGAGCGGCCCGATCGGCCATGGCGCCGCTGATCAGCGCGTCCAATTGCTCCCCGACACCGGATTCGACATGCAGGTATTGATCCCGGACGGCATCTACGCCAACGCCTTTGGTTCACCTATCGCGCGCGACTGGGGCGAGGGGCTACATCTGGCCCTCAGCATGTCCTACAACAACGCGGCGGCGGCGGCGCAGAATGCTTACCCGGATCAACTCATCGCCTGCGGTGTCGTGCCATTCGGCACGGAATCGCTGGAGGCCAACATCGCCGAGGCGAAACGTGCCGTCAACAAACTCGGCGTCAAGTCGCTCATGATCAACTCTAACTGGCGTGGCGAGAACTGGGACACCGTGAGCCTCTACCCGTTCTGGGACGAGATGAACAAGCTCGGCGTCCCCATCTACGTGCACGGCAACCCCTTCTCGTGCCAGGTGCAAGACCACGTCCCGTCTAACTGGACCATCGGTTGGGAGCGCATGCGGCGTATGCACATCTCCAACTACCTGGGATTCGGATTCGAGTACATGATCAACATGGCCAGCCTAACCCTCGGTGGGTTGCTGACTGATTTCCCCAACTTGAAATTCGCGTTCTTCGAAGCTGGTGCCTCCTGGCTTCCCTGGGTCATGTACAGCCTGGACCGCGTCTACGGTATCGAGCCGCAGTGCGCGCGTTGTGACGTCAAGCCCAGCGACCTCATCCTCAACTCCAGCTACGTAGCAGCGGAGCCCGACGAAGACGCCATCGTCGGTGCCATCCAAACCATCGGCAACCAGAACTTCATCGTCGGCAGCGACTACCCCCACCCTCCGAGCACATTCCCCAACACCGCCGCTGGCATCCTCAATATGCCTGGCCTAACCGACGAGGACAAAGAAGCCATGCTCGGCGGCAACCTACGGCGCCTGTTCAACATCTAAAGCTTGCCAGCACCCGTAGAATCAGGCCACGCACACCCACACGCTTGCCCGAAGCGTAACCAAGTCCTAGAAGGATGTCCCCAATGGCAACGATAAAAGCCGACGTTTACTTCGACTTCCGCTGACCGTTCGTCTTCAATGCAGCCGTTTGGCTGGATCAAGTAAAAGAAGCACGGGGCGGCACCGAAGACCCCATAGAGATCACCTGGAAGCCCTTCTCCCTGCAGCAGGTCAACCAAAAGATCGGCCCCGACTACCAAGCCTGGGGGGAAAGCGACGAAGACCTCGACGGTAGCCTCTGGGGACTCCGTGCGGGTGTCGCCGCCAAGCGCCAGGGCGAAGACGCCATGCGTCGCTACATGCCCCTGCTCCTCAAGGCGCGTCACGAGGATCGTAAGGATCTCGGCGACAAAGACCTGCTGAAGGAACTAGCCGCCCAGGCGAATCTAGACCTCGACCGCTTCGCCAAGGATCTCGACGACCGCACGACTCTGGATGAGATTGCGGCCAGCCACAAAGAGGCCGTCGAAGAACGAGGTGTCTTCGGCACCCCCACGTTCGTGTTCGAGAACGGAGCATCAGCGTTCCTGAAGCTCATCCGTCCCAAGACCCCAGAGCAAGCCGAAAAGGCCTTCGACTCCCTCGTAGACGTCATGTCCAACGACATATTCGTCGGCGAGGTCAAGCGCCCTCAGCCCCCCTGGCCCAAAGGCGTATTCGACTAGAGAACCTTGAGGCCCGGGCAACTGCCTGGGCCTCTTTCTAGGCATCTGCCCCTTGCCCAACAAGCGCACTACATGAACCTCGAAACCCTCCAAAACGCCATCGGCGTGCAATTCCAAAACACAGCCCTCCTTGAGCAGGCGCTGACCCACCGCTCATACCTCAACGAGCACCCCGGCGAAGGATTCGCCGACTACGAGCGCCTGGAGTACCTCGGCGACGCGTTCCTCGGCTGGGTCATCGCCGATGAACTCTACCGGCGACACCCTGGCTTCACCGAAGGCGACCTCACTCGCGGACGCGCAGCACTAGTGCGTGGCGCTACGCTAGCTGAGATCGCGCGTAGCTTCGACGCAGGCACCTACCTCACCATGGGCTCTGGCGAAGAAGCCACTGGCGGTCGCGACCGCCGCGCCACCCTTGCCGCTATCGTCGAAGCGCTCATCGGAGCAGTCCTGCTCGACCAGGGCGACCGTGAAGCCCGCGAACTCGTACTCAGGTGGCTCGGCCCCAAGCTCGACGCGATCGACCCCACCGGCGCACCCCGGGATGCCAAGAGCGCTCTCCAAGAAGCTGCCCAACGCACCGGCATTCCTGTCCCCGTTTACGAATTGGTACGCGAAGAAGGGCCGTCGCACAATAAAACGTTCGAGGTGCGCGTCCTTTTCGATGGCGAAGAGCGTGGTCGCGGCGAGGGCCGACGTAAGGT
>JAQCEV010000154.1 GCA_027618515.1 Chloroflexota bacterium
AACTCTAATTATCGCTGGACCTATTTTCGGGGTGCACGTCAGTCTGGCCCCAACGCTGGACAGTGGAGGCCGTCGTTCATGTCCTACGCGGAGCTGTTGGAGCGGGGTGGAAGTTTGCGGAAGCCGTTCCTTCCTCCAGAAGGCCTGAGCAATCCCGTGATCACGAACAACCCCGAAGACGATTCGTGGCTGTTGTCAGGCTCATACCCATTCCCTGACGAGCCCGGTGAGGGCAATTCGTACTCCATACCCCCCGTCGCCCTCTGGACAGCGACCGTCGACCCCAAGACTTCGCGCCTGCTGACAACCGAGACAATGATCGACTTCGGTGTCGCCTCGTACGAGTACGGCCCCTCTGGGCCGACCTCCGGCCCTCAGAGCAACCACCTCGTGTGGCGCATCTTCGACTACGACGTTGACATCACCATCACCCTGCCTCCGGATGTCACGCCGATCCCGACAGCAACACCGGTACCGACCGCCTAGCAACGCCACCCACCCGCCAAACTCCTGATACCCTGGCCCACGCCCATGTCAGCCCCTAAACCACCCAAACGACCCCGCATCTTCTACGGCTGGTACATCATCGGCCTGTCCGGTGCGTCAGCTATCTTTGCGGGCACTACCAGTCAGGCATTTTTTGGCGTATTCCTGAAGCCCATCGAGGACGATACCGGTTGGACTCGTGCGTCCATCGCGGGAGCGGTGACCTTCGCCACGTTCGTTGGCGGGGGTATCGCTTTCTTCATCGGTCGCCTCGCCGATCGCTACGGGCCCCGCGTGCTGATGACCATCGGCGTGGTCATTTACGCTGCGGGGTACGCGGGCATGCTGTTCGTCACGCAGGTCTGGCAGCTCTACATCGCGTTCTTCTTGGCGCGTATGGCATCCCTCCAGTTCCTCGCAGGCGTGGTGCCTCGAACCACGGCCGTGAACTGGTTCCGTCGGATGCGTGGGCGAGCGCTGGGCTTCCAGACCATGGCCATGCCCCTGGGTGGCGCGATTCTGGCATCCGTCGCTGGAGCGCTCATCGCAAGTGGGATGCCTTGGCGCACGGTGCTCGCGGTCTTCGGCCTCGGAGCCCTCGCGCTCCTGGCCATCCCCATGCCTCTCATCATGCGACGCCAACCCGAGGATATGGGCCTGCTGCCCGATGGCGACATCGCGGTACTGAGTGACGATGATTCCGCCGTCCAGGCCAGGAACCGTGGAGGCGAAAGCTCGTGGACGCTCAAGCGGACGCTGCACACGAAGACCATGTGGCTGATCGTCTGGGGCTCGTTGCTTCAAACGATGGCCTCTGGTGGCATCGCCTTCCACATGACGGCCCACTTCCAGGAGAGCGGGCTCAGCACTCAGGTGGCCGCGTCCGGTGCTTCCGCTTTCCTTCTTGGCGGTGCCCTCTCGTCCACCCTCTGGGGGTTCCTCACGGAACGGTACGACGAGCGCCTCCTTGTCGTGACCGCGAGCGCCGTTGCGATGGCCCTCGCGTTCTGGGGCAGCATCGTCGCCGACCCGGTCAGCGTGATCATCTTCGCAGCCCTTTATGGCGCCACCACCCGAGGCGAGGGTGCGCTGGTCATGATGATGCTCGCCGCGTACTATGGGCGCCGCTCGTTCGGGGCCATATCTGGGTTCGCCAACACCTTCACGATGATGGGGCTAGGTACCGGGCCATTCCTCTACGCGTGGCTATACGGCCTGCGAGGGGAGTACGAGATCATCTTCAACACGTCGGGCGTCATCATGGCTATCGCTACGATCCTGATGTGGTTGGCCAAACGACCAAGCGATAAGCCAGAGGTAGAGTCGGGACCAGAACAAGGACAGGCAGCCTCAGCAAGCGCTGAGTAGCAACGGGGAGGACACGATGGCAACCGAGAGTGAGATCAACACGCTGAAGCAGCAGGTCGCGGACAGCTCGCACATCCTGGATCACCAGGGACTCGTGGACTTCCACGGCCACGTCAGCGCCCGCATCCCAGGCACCCAGCAGATCGTCATCAAGCCCGTGCTGAAGGCCCACAATAAAGTTGCATTCGGTGACATCGTCATCGTGGATATGGACGAGTACATCGCCGCCGACTCCGGTGGATGGGACCCAGGAGCTCAGCAAGGTCGCGTGATCAACGTGGCCGTGCCGCCCCGCGAAACCATGCTTCACATCGGCGCGTACAAAAAGCGCCCGGACGTGAACTCCGTCGTCCACACGCACCAGCTTGTCTCGACGGCGGTCGGTGCGGCCAACGTGGCCCTCAAGCCGATGTACAACCAGGGCGTTCCCTTCGGCCCCGAAACCCCGATCTTCCAGAAGCCAGACCTGATCAACACCTGGGAACTCGGCGAAGCGGCTGGTGAGTGCCTCGGTCAGGCCAACGCGATGCTTCTGCGCGGCCACGGCGTCCTCGTGGTTGGCCCGACGGTCGACCACGCTGTCTCCAACACCGTTTACCTAGAGCGCAACGCGATCATCCAGGTCATCGCCACGATCATGAGCGGCGGCAACCCCGAGGGGCTCGACCCCGAGTACGTCGAGCGCTTCGCGGCCGACTGGACCAAGCGTGCGTCCCACGCCTACGAATACTTCCGCTCGCTCGTGCCTACGCTGAACGACATTTAGGCGGAGGCTCATTGCCATGGCCATCGACGATCTGCGCCAGGTTGGCGATCAATTGTCCACCGACGAGGAGATACTCGCGGTGCTCGACCGCAAAAGCGGCTTGGATCAGCGTGTCGAAGAACGCACACAAGGATTCATTCTCACCAACCAGCGGTTGATCTTTGTGAACCGAAATCCATTCAGGCGTACAACAGAATCGTGCGCCCTAATGGACGTGACCGATTTGGGCAGCAAAAAGAAAGAGCGGCAGTGGAATACGGTGTGGATCGGATTGCTATTCACTGTGGTGGCCGGCGCCGTCTGGTGGCTTGACCCCGATCTTCCGACGTTATTGGCTCCTCGCAGCTTCGTCATGACAGGACTACTAATGATGATCCTTCCATTTGTGACTCCTGGGGAAACGCGCCTCGCTTCCCGAATGGGTGGCAAAGATGTCGCGGTGAAACTCGAAAGCTCGGCGCGAGATCATGCTGCTGCGTTCGTCACTGCATTCAACGCGGCGAAGAGCGCTATCTAACGCAAAGGTGTTGAAATCAGCGCACCTTACACGCCTACGGATGGTGCAGGAGTCCACGGTCACCAAGAGGAGGCGAACGCATGATCACCTTACGGCGCATCTATAGTGACCATCGCCAAGCGGTTACCTTCGCCGCTGGCGCCGTGTCGATTTTGGTTCTGGCCCTCGGATGGTGGCTCGCCTCGCCCCTGTTCATCAACGACACCGTCGACGAAGACTTCCCCATGGCTGCGGGCGCGGTGCTCCCGGAAGGTGTAACCATGGCCGACGTGGAAACCACGATGGCCACCCTCGCCAAGATGGACGACGAACAGCAAGAAGCTATGCCTAGCGACATGGGTGGCGCAACTGTCGTCGCCGAAGGAGACTTTCGAGACGCGGACAGCTTCCACACCGGGTCCGGCAAGGCCCGCCTCTACCGTTTGGCGGACGGCTCCCACGTGCTGAGGTTCGAGGACTTCGACGTGACCAACGGCCCCGACCTCCGGGTGATCCTGAGCCCCAATCCGCAGGAGCGGGAAGACGCAACGGCCACCGGGTATGTGGAATTGGCAAAGCTGAAAGGCAACGTAGGGAACCAACACTATGCTCTCCCCGCAGGTTTGGATCCTGGAGCATTCGGGGCAGTGGTCATCTACTGCAAGCCGTTCCGCGTCATCTTCAGTACCGCCCCACTCGTCGCTGATTAGCGCGGCGTCAGGCCGCCAAGCGGCATCCGCCTACCTCGCTCCTGAACGAAGTCAGCGCTGGTACTATCAATCGTGCGGCCCCCCAAACCGCTGAGTTACGCCCCCATCACCACAACGGAGAAGCCCATGATCCGCAACCGACGCTCCCTGACCGCCCTACTTGGCATCGTGCTCCTTGCGACGCTCGTATTGGGGGCATGTACCTCCGAACCCCAGCAGGCGGACGAGGGCAACATGTTGGTCTACGACTACCAAGGCAAGTTCATCCCTGCCGAACAGCTCCACAAGGCCCCGGCCGATGCCTGCGACGCCGAGCACTACCACGCCAGAGGCGCGGTGGTCACGCTAAATGGTGAGACGCTCACGGAGCCGGATCCCATGTGCGGATTCGGTTCCGACCTCAAGATTCTAGAAGTGCCCATGCCAGACGAGTACCAGGGCATCCAGCGCACT
>JAQCEV010000155.1 GCA_027618515.1 Chloroflexota bacterium
CCCCTCCCTCCCGGGAGTGCAGAGGCCCTCCTCTGCCGGGGGCATGGGGGTGTCCCCCATACACTCCCTCTTCTCTAGAACCCCCTTCCTAGCCAAAGCTGGCTAACACAGGGGCAGGGGATGGTAGAAACGCTAGCCATTACGGCATATGCCATCGCATTGCACACAAACGCAAAGAGGCGAGCCCCCCTGGGCCCGCCTCTTTTTCAATCTACCGCAAAACGCCAGACTCTTACACCTGCGCGTCCGCCGCAGCCGACGTCCCCGCCAACTTACCGAACACCGACCCCGCCATCAGGCCCGCGCCGCCAGCGTAATTGTTGTAGAACAACCCGCCCACCATCTCACCAGCAGCGTACAAACCCCTGATCGGCTCCTCAGACGTATCCATCACCTGCCCACGCTGGTTGATCCGCAGACCACCGAACGTGAACGTGATACCGCACGTAACACCGAAAGCTTGGTACGGCGGTGAATCGAACGGCAACGCCCAGTTGGACTTCGCCGGGTTGATTCCCTCCGTGTGGACGCCGTCCAGCACCGTCGGGTTGTACTCGCCGGGCTGCACCGCAGCGTTGTAGTCCGCGATCGTCTTCACCAGCCCCTCAACGTCGATGTCCATCATCTTCGCGAGCTCCTCGACCGTGTCAGCCTCCACCATCGTCATCTCTTTGATGCGGTACTCCTCGCGGAGCAGGTGCAACGTCTTCTGGTCGAACAACTGGTACGCAACCCGCTGCGGCTGCGTCAGTATCTGCTTACCGTACTTCGCGTACGTGTAGTTGCGGAAATCAGCGCCCTCGTCCACGAAACGCTCACCGTTAGCGTTCACGATCAAGCCGAACGGGTACGAGTGCTTCTGATACAGATCAGTGATCGCCCGGTTGCCGTATGCAGGGGCATTCAGGTCCCACGCAACCGCGTGGCAGCCCTGCCAGTGCCCGAACGACTGCGCGCCGATGTCCAACGCCATGTTGATCGCGTCACCCGTGTTGTAGCGCACGCCACGCACCTTCGCGAGGTCCCAGCCAGCGCCGAGATAACGTGCGCGCATCTCAGCGTTCGCCTCGAATCCGCCAGCCGCCAGCACGATGCTCTTGGCGTACAGATCGCGGTAGCCGTCGGGCCCCTTCACCGTCACGCCCTCAACCGCACCCGACTGATTCACGATCAGCTTGGTCGCTGCGGTCGAGTAGTGAACAGCGATCTCTCTCTTCAGCGCGATCTCGAATAGCTGGTCAGACAATCCCTTGCCACCGCCGACAGCCTCCAAACAAAGGCCACCCCAGAAGCGGAACTTACCGTCAACCTTGAATGCCTGGTGTGACCACGAAGGCACCAAACGCACGCCCTGCTGCGTCATCCACTGCATCGTCGGGAACGAATCGCGAACCAAGAAGTTCGCCATCTCCTGATCGCTCATCCCCTCGGTGACACTCATCAAGTCGTCGAAGTACTTGCTCTCCGGGTACGTACCCACCTCGATCACGTCCAGCTCCGCAGGCGACAGATCGGGCACCAGCTTCAGCACATCCTCGATCCCCTGATAGGAGAACCGGATCGCCCCGCCGGTGAAATAGGTATTGCCACCACGATCATGCTCAGGAGCCTTCTCCAACACAACCACCTTCAAACCCGCCTCATTGGCCGCCAACGCCGCACTCAGCGCCGCATTCCCGGCGCCAACCACGATAACGTCGGCGTCTAACTGCACATTCGAATCTGCCATAACCCTTGTTCACTCCTCCAACGATTCCACTAACGCCAAACCGTACCCCGCACGAGCGCGCGTGTAAAGCCACGCGCGTCCCTCCCCCTCCTCCGTCCCCTTTTCGAAGGGGACTATAGGGGGCCCCCTCCTCATCCCCTGCGTTTGACAGCATGCCAGGCGTACGCGTATCTTCACGCACGCCTGACGACCCGACGATTAGCGAATAACGGAGACTATCAATGGCCGACAAGAAACAGTTCAGCTTCATCTCAGCAAGTAATGAGCGCATCGCTCCTCTACTCAACGGCGACGTTCAGGTAGAGGGCGCAGAACTCATCTGGACCAACTCAGACCCCTCTGAGACGTTCTGGCGCCAACTCAAGTTCGAAGAATTCGAGATCTGCGAGATGTCCTTCTCGTCTCTCCTCATCGCCCTCTCCCGGGGTATGGACATGGTCGCCATCCCCGTTTTCCCGTCCCGCCGCTTCATGCATGCCCTCATCTCGGTTCACGCCGACGCAGGCATCGAGAAGCCCAGCGACCTCAACGGCAAGCGCATCGGCGTTGGCGAGTACCAGCAGACCGCATCCCTCTGGTTGCGCGGCGTGCTCCAGCACGACTTCGGCGTCGACCAATTCGGCGTTGACTGGTACATGGAACGCTCCCCGGAGCTCAGCCACGGCGGAGCCACCGGCTTCAAGCCGATGGACGGCATCAAGTTCCACCAGATCCCCAACGACAAGAGCCTCGCGACGATGCTCGCCAACAACGAGATCGACGCCGCGCCCATCGGCCGTGCGTTCAGCAACGAGAAGAACGTCATCGACCGCTCCACCACGGTCAGGCCCGCCAACGCCGACTGGAGCAAGGTCAAGCCTCTCTTCCCCGACCTCGTCGCCGAGGGCACGCGCTTCTTCAACGAGCATGGATACATCCCGGCCAACCACTGCTACGCCATCCGGGGCGACGTCTACCGCGCCAACCCCTGGCTCGCGTTCAACCTCTATGCAGCCTTCGTCAAGGCGAAGGAAGCCTGGTACTCCCAGCTCAGCAGCAAGATTCCGTCGGACATGGTCTTCGGCCCCCAGTACATGGCCCAGACCCGCGCCACCTTCGGCAGCGACCCCTACCCGTACGGCGTGAAAGACAACGCCAAGATGATGCAGACCATGATCGACTTCTCCCACGAGCAGGGATTCATTCCCCGCAAGCTGGAGTTCAGCGAGATATTCGCGGCGAATATCCTGGACCTGTAGCCACCAACCGCCAAACCTGGTATCAAAGCAGCACAAGCCTGCGCAAGAGTAAAGAGGAGAAACATGTTCGGAGAAAATAAGGTCATTGACGTCCACGGTCACATGACGACGCCTCCCGGCTTCCGAGGAGCGATCGCCAACTGGGTGTCCCAGAACACCGGCCCCAGCAACCACGGTGCGTTCCCGGAGCTGTCTGACGAGCAGATGGCCACGGCCAACAAGCGCCACCTCGACATGCTGGACGACCACAGCATCGACTACCAGTTGATCTCACCCCGCCCCATCGCCATGTGGCACTGGATGCGGCCTCACCTGCAGTACGACTGGACGCACTTCACCAACGACACGATCGCCCAGATCTGCCGCATGTACCCTGAGCGCTTCGGCGGCATCGCCCAACTCCCCCAGAACCGCGACCTCGACTCCTCCCACCTCGTGGAAGAGCTTGAGCGCTCGGTGAAGGAACTCGGATTCGTCGGCGCGCTAGTCAACCCTGACCCCGGTGGAGACCGCGGGACGCCAGGCATGCACGAGAAGTACTGGTACCCCCTCTACGAGAAGGCCCAGGAGCTCAACGCAGTCCTGATGGTTCACCCTTCCGTCAGCCTCGACCCCCGCTTCGAGGTCGTTCCTGCCAACTACCAGATGAACAACGTGATCGAAGAGTACATCGCCATGCAGCTCCTAGAGCACGGGCGAGTCTTCGACGACTTCCCGAACCTCAAGGTCTTCATCACCCACGGCGGCGGCGCACTCCATCGCTTCATCGAGGAGGACTACCACCGCGGCCACCGCGACCTCACGAAGAACCTCTGGTTCGACTCCTGCATCTTGGAGAAGGAACTGCTTGCGACCATGATCAAGCAGAAGTCGCCTCAGTCCGTGCTGTTCGGCACCGAGGCTCCCGGATCCGGTGCGGCCAAGCGCACCGAGACCGGCCTGCCCGGCGACGACCTCGTCCCGGTCATCGGCTCCTACGACTTCCTGTCCGACGACGACAAGAAGGACATCTTCTACGACAACGCCTTCGACGCAGTTCCCCTGCTGACCAAGGCCGCCGTCGGCGACTAACGTCCTACCCGATCAGCAAAAAGAGGGGCGCCCCTGATGGGGCGCCCCTCTTTCCATCTCATCTGTTAGCTGACCGCCAGAGACTCACTCCGCCAACGGCTGGAACGTCCTCCGTCTCAGTCCAACCGCCACCGTGGTTCCCGCCGTGGCGACCGAAAAAGAACCTGAAGCCCCGCCCGTCAAACTCCCTCAT
>JAQCEV010000002.1 GCA_027618515.1 Chloroflexota bacterium
TCTCTTGGCTTCGCCGCCGGACTAAAGGTCGCTAGGCGCTCCGGGGAGAGCGCGGGCCCGTTGGTGGGTTCGAGCGTGGAGCAGGTCGGGGCTCGCCCTCGGATCTCTTGGCTTCGCCGCCGGACTAAAGGTCGCTGGGCGCTCCGGGGAGGGCGCGGGCTAGCTGACGAAGGGCATGGTGGCGGTGGGGGCGAAGTAGTAGAAGGCGACGACGGCGTTGTAGACGACTACGAGGCCCATGAGTTTGCTGGCGAGGGTCAGCATGGGGGCGCGTCCTCGGAGGACGAGGGCGAGTCCAACGGCGGCGGAGATGGCGAGTTTGATGGAGAGCATCCAGACGGCGCCCATCTCACCTTGTAGGTAGGAGAGCATGGGGTTGCCTTCGATGCCACCAAGGCCAATAAGCAGGAGCGTTAGTGCGGCGTCCATGGCGTTGACCCCGAGCCAGACCATGAGGACGGCGGGGACGCGGGATGACGCGATGTTGTTGGAGCGGTCGACTGACTGAATGACGCTGGCCTGCATGTTGGGCTCCTTCGGCCCCCCCGCAAATGAGTATCCGGGGGGGCTGAGGAGTGCGCTTCACCCGTGTGGATTAAACCTCGGGTTAATCTTTTCGGTATTTATGCCTGCTCTACGCCTGATCTGGGGGAATCCAGGCAAGGGATTAGCAGGAAAAGTCGTGGTTGAGTGCGGCGTCGGGTTCGAATCGCCAGGTGCGATTGCCCTTGTCCCAGGCACCGGCGAAGACGCCGGAGTAGAACTCGGCGAGGGTTTCCCACGCTGTCTCGGACTGCGCCTCGCGGAAGATGGCGGAGTTGGTGGTGTTCATCCAGCCGTGCGGGGTGTCGGCGAAGACCCTGACCCAGTAGTTGGCACCCGTCCGCTCCAGTTCACTCCTGAAACGTCGGATGTTCTCCATGGGGACGAGCCGATCGTTTTCGCCGAACATGCCGAGCACAGGGCAGGCGATCTGGGGGATGAGGCCACCCACGGGCGCTTGACCTGGCGTGTCTCCGTTGTAATCACGCGGGTAGATGCCGCCGTGGGTGACGGAGATCGCTGAGACGTCATCGGGGCGGGCAGCGGCGTACACGATGGGGGTGCGTCCGCTGAGGCAGAACCCGGAAACTCCGACCTGGGTGCCATCGACGTAAGGGAGCGACCGGAGGTAGGCGAGAGTGGCATCGATGTCGGTGATGGTCTCGGTGTCGGTGACCTCGACGCGGGCCTCGGCTCGTTCGACTTCGCCGCGATCACCCTTGTAGCGGTAGAAGAGGTCAGGCATGGCCGCGATGAACCCTGACTTGGCGAAACGCTCAAGTACGTTGAAGGTGTGCTCGACGGGGCCGTAGCGCTCGTGGAGCAACAGCACGACGGGTCGTGGGGTGTCTGTGTCATCGGGTCGGGCGTGCCAGATGCGCATGCCGCTGTCGGTCGTGGTTTCATTCAGCATGGGTTCGTCCTTGAAGTGACAGGTTGATGGGCCGCGCGCATTGTAGGCCGAAATGCGGTGGCTTATCCTGCGCAAACCAACACCGGAGGATGAAGATGACGAGCGTAGCTGATGTTCGGACCGAGAAATTCGTAGAGATGAGTCATGGGAAGACCCGGTACTGGGAAGCAGGATCGGGCTACCCGACGATCCTGATCCACGGTGCGGGCTGGACGAGCGGGTGCGAGACGTGGACGCGCAACATCGGGCCCTTGTCCGAGAAGCTGCACGTTTATGCCATCGATTGCCTCAACTGGGGCTTGGGTGACGTGTTCAATCAGGAGATGTCGTTCGCCTACCTAGTCGATCACGTGCGTGAGTTCATGGACGTGCTAGGGATCGAGAAGGCGAACATCATCGGTCACTCGATGGGTGGCTGGATCGTCACGCTGTTCGCGTACGAGAGCCCAGCGCGCGTCAACAAGGTCGTGAACGTCGCGGGTGGCGGCACGGCAAAGCGTCCGTTGCAGAACATGGTGGAGTTCAAGGTGCCGTCGGCTGAGACGATCACGGATCAGATCTCACACCGATTCCCTGAGGGCACAGTGGACGTTGCTGAGCTTGCGGCGTCGTTCATCAAGAAGACGGAGAACCCGGAGCAGGGCGAGGCGTTCGGAAACGTGATGAGGCACATGACGAACCCGATGACGCGCGCTCGGTACAACACGCTTCGACGTATGCCGTTCATCAAGGCACCTACGTTGGTGCTTTGGGGCCAGGATGATGAGACGAACAACGTCTCGATGGGCGAGGAGACGGCAGCCGCGATACCTGGCGCGAAGCTGGTGGTCTTCGAGAAGACGGGCCACATGCTTCCCCAGCAGCAGGCAGAGCGTTTCAACGAAGAGGTTCTCGCTTTCTTGGCGGACTAGTCGTTGATCAGGTAAGGATAGAGAGCGCCGAAGGGGCAACCGTACCTCTTCGGCGCTTGTGTGTCAGGCACGAGCATTGGATTCTGAGAGTCTGAGAGAACGAGGAAGGTAGCGCGATGCAGGTACGGAAGATGGATGAGGTTCCGAAGGAACAGGTGGTCAGCAGGTTGTTCACGAGCGACGAGGTTACACGTCAGACGCTGGCACCGGACAGCAGCGATTTCAACGCGAGTGTCGTTGGATTCGGGAAGGGCGTTCGCAATAAGTTCCACCACCACGGCAGCGACCAGATACTGATCGTTACCGAGGGCACGGGCAAGGTGGTAACGGAGGCGGGCGAAGAGGCGGTTGTGTCCGTGGGCGATGTGGTGTTCGCGCCCGCTGGCGAGAGTCACTGGCACGGTGCGCTGGACGACACGACGTTCGCGCACATCACGGTGACGCGTAAGGGCTCAGAGACGACGCAGACGGAGGACTAGTCAGGCTCGACGGGATGGTCGGCGAAGGCGACGTCGTAGCGCTGGGCGTCGGCGGTGGTCTTGCCGAGCAGGGGGATCAACGCCTGCATCTGTTCGAAGAAGGGGCCTGGTCGCTCAGCAGCCAGCGCGGCGGCGCGGTCTTCCCACAGCATGACGAGCATGCCCTCGCCTTTGGACGTGCGGAGGACGTAGCAGCCTTCGTAGCCGTTCTGCTTGCGCATCTCGGGAACCACGGCCCGCTCGAAGGCGGACTGGGCAGTATCGAAGTCGTCACCGCGGAAATCGACGGTGAAGCTGAGAACGGTCGCGTGCACGAGGCCTCCAGCGCGGGAAAATCTGCGCCGACCTAGTATATCGGCGGTAGGGTGAGAGCGTGAGGGGCGAGGGTCGGCGAGCGCATCACTGGGACAAGGCAAGGGAGCAAGAATGGACATCGGATTGATGGTCGAGGGCCAGAACGGCCTCAACTGGGAGCGCTGGACACGTATCTACACGTTGGCGGAACGCTGGGGTTCCCGAGCTTGTTCAGGTCCGACCACTACTTCATCGGCGAGCAGCAGGACTCGCTGGACACCTACGTGTCGCTGGCGATCGCTGCGCGCGAGACGAAGAGCATACGCTTGGGGACGCTGGTGTCACCGATGACGTTTCGTCCGCCGGTGGAGATCGCTCGCATGGCAGCGGCGATCGACTTGCTGAGCGGTGGGCGTTTCGTGCTGGGCATGGGCGCAGGCTGGAACGAGCCAGAGCACGTGGCGTATGGCATCCCGTTCCCTGAGCGCGGCGAGCGCTCCGGTAGGTTGATGGAAGCGGTGGAGTTGGTTCGCGCGCTGTGGTCGCCAGGGCCAGCCAATTTCGATGGGAAGTATTACCAGTTGCGCGACGCGAACATGATGCCGAAGCCTGCGGAGGGGCGACCGTGGCTGCTGGTCGGTGGCAGCGGGCCTCAGCGGACGCTAAAAGTCGCGGCCAGGTTCGCCGACGAGTGGAACTGCGTGAACACGCCGGTTGGGACGTACGCCGAACGCGCGGCTGTGCTGAATGCGCACTGCGCGACGTTCGACCGCGACCCGTCCGCGATCAAGCGGTCGATGATGACGTTCGGGATCGTGGGGCCGAACGAGAAGGCGCTGATGCACGCAGCGGAGATCGCTTCGCATCACGTGGGGCGTGGCCAGTACGACGCGAAGGGCTTGCTGGCAGTGGCGGCCGAGCGTGGCGTGCTGCATGGAACGACGGATCAGGTGGTGGATCAGCTAGGCAAGTTGGCCGAGCTGGGGGTGAATGAGGTGCAGTTCCAGCATATGGACTTCGACAGTGACGAAGTGCCTGGGTACCTGGCAGCGGAGATCGCGCCTAGGGTGAAGAATCTCTAGTGATGTTTGACGCTTGACCATGGGGGGACTTCGGACTAGGCTCCGCGCGGCAGGCAGATAGCGCCAGATAGCGAGCGCCAGTTGGCGAGCACGGAGGTCACCATGGTTGAGCGAGTGTGGGACAAGTACCTGACAGACCAAGACAAGGAGCATCTCGCTGCGAGCGGGCATCGGGCCAAGGGCTTCGGTGAGAAACCGGCTCTACTGATGATTGACCTGTACCGGTGGGTGTTCGGCGATAAGCCGCTCCCGCTGATGGAGTCGATCAAAGAATGGCCGGGGAGTTGCGGACTGGCTGGATGGGAGTCGCTGCCGTACATACAGTCGTTGCTCGGGACTGCACGCGAGGTAGGGATGCCTGTGGTCCACGTGACGGGGCTGTCTGACAGCGAGTCGGGAGTCAACGGATGGGCTACGGCGCACAGGGGCAGCCGCTCGGGGTACCTGGGCTCGACGACCAGGCGCCCACGTGGGCCTGAGATGTTCGACATCGTGGAGGAGCTTGCGCCGATCGAGGGGGAAGCGTTCTTGCGGAAGGCGTCTCCCAGTCCATTCAACGGTACGCCGTTGCTGGGGCACTTGACCGAGCTGGGCGTGGATACGTTGATCGTGGCGGGCGAGAGCACCAGCGGGTGCGTTCGCGCGTCGGTGGTGGATGCTTGCGCGTCGCGATTCAAGGTGGTGGTCGCCGAAGAATGCGTGTTCGATCGGCATGAGGCGACGCACGCGATGAATCTGTTCGACATGCACCACAAGTACGGCGATGTGCTGCCGCTGGCTGAAGTCCAAGAGTGGATGCACGGATGGCAAGCGCCAGAAGGGTATGGACGATAGCTGTGGGAAGACTCGACGACAGGGTAATCATCGTTACCGGTGGCGCTGCGGGGATCGGCCGCGCGTACATCACGGGATTCGTGGCTGAAGGCGCGAAGGTGGTTGTGGCTGATATCGACGGCGAGGGCGCCGCGACTGCAGCAGCGGAGGTGGTGGCTGGCGGCGGCGAGGCGCTGGCGGTGACGGTGGACGTCTCCGACGTGGGCCAGACTGAGGCGATGGCGAAGGCGACGCTGGATCGGTTCGGTCGCATCGACGGACTGGTGAACAACGCTGCGATCGCTATCAGGGTGAAGCACGTGAACGCGCCGGTGGAGGAGTTGCCAGTCGAAGAGTGGGACCGCGTGATCGCGGTGAACCTACGAGGGCCGTTCCTGTGTTGTCGCGCGGTGCTGCCGCACATGAAGAGCCGTGGGTACGGCAAGATCATCAATATAGCGTCGGGCACGTTCTTCAAAGGCACGCCGTTCATCTCGAACTACGTGGCGTCGAAGGGCGGCGTGATTGGCCTGACGCGGACGCTGGCACGAGAGGCGGGGAAGTCGGGCATCACGGTGAACTGCATCGCGCCTGGGCTGACGGCGAGCGAGACGGAAGAGATGCCGGCGTCGCACTACGAGGCACGAGTGCCGGATAGGGCGATCAAGCGCGTTGAGGTCCCCGAGGATCTGGTTGGCGCTGCGATCTTCTTCATGTCCAAGGACAGCGATTTCATGACGGGGCAGACGATTATCATCGACGGCGGCGTGGCGATCAACTGACGCCGTCAGCAACTGGGGCGAGGAGTGCGAACGATGGGTAGATTGGACGGACGCGTAATCATCGTGACCGGCGGAGGGCAGGGCATCGGTCGTGCCTTCGCGCTGGGGTTTGCCAAAGAAGGCGCGAAGGTAGCCATCGCGGACATCAACGGCCCGGCTGCGGAATCGGTCGCTGCGGAGATCGGTGAGGCTGGTGGCGAGGTGTTGGCCGTGGTGGCGGATGTCTCCAGCGAGGAATCGACCAAGGCTATGGCCGCTACGGTCGTAGGGCACTGGGGACGGATCGACGGCTTGATGAACAACGCTGCGATGTTCCAGCGCCCACAGATCACCGACGGTCCTATCGAGGAGATCCCGGTCGAAGAGTGGGACCGTGTGATGGCGGTGAACCTGAAAGGCCCGTTCTTGTGCTGTCGGGCGGTGATCGGTCAGATGAAGGAGCAGATGTACGGCAAGATCGTGAACATCAGCTCAGGGACGGTGTTCTCAGGCCGGAGCATCCTGCACTACGTATCGTCAAAGGGCGGTGTGACGGCGTTCACCCGAGTGCTGGCGAAGCAGACTGGCGACTGGAACATCACGGTGAACTCGATCGCGCCAGGCCTGACGGCAAGCGATCCAGAGCGAGACCAGAGTGCCTACGAAGGGCGTGTTTCCGCTCGTTCGATACCGCGGGTGCAAGAGCCTGACGATCTGGTGGGGACTGGTGTATTCCTGCTGTCGTCAGAGAGTGACTTCATGAGCGGCCAGACCATGGTGGTCGACGGCGGCGCGGTGATGCACTGAGTTAGCGTCGTTCCCTGATGACGATCAGCGCCATGGGGACGGAGGCGGTGATGACGAGCAACAGCGCGGGGAGTGCGGCTCGCGCGTAGAACGCTTCTGATGCTGCGCCCCAGACCGAGGTGGCGAGCGTGTCGAAGCCTATGGGCGCGAGGATCAGCGTCGCGGGCAACTCCTTCATCGCGAGCAGGAACACCAGAGCCGCTCCTGCGGCGACTCCCCTACTAAGCAATGGCAGCGTTACCGACCGGAAGGCCTGGAATGGGGTCTTGCCGAGGCCGCGGGCGGCCTCTTCGATGCGTGGGCTTACCTGACGGAGGGATACCTGGATGGCGCCGACTGCTGCTGGTAGGAAGAGCACTACGTAGGCGAGCACGAGTAGGAACGTCGTCTGGTAGATGGGGCGTGCCAGCGCAGTCGCGAAGAAGACGAATGCGAGGGCTACGGGCACGCCTGGCAGCGCGAAGCCTATGAAGGTGAGGCGCTCCAAAGCTGAGCTGGTTTTGGAGGGGAAACGCACGCTGAGTACGGCTATGGGGATGCCCACTAGAGCCGCTGCCAGCGCGGCCGCGAGGGAGACTCCCAGCGTGCCGATAAGCTCTGACCAGAGGCCGGTGAACGATTCCCCTGCGGAGACGCCACGGATCACCCAGAAGAGTAGGGTGCCCATGGGGACGACGAGTGCCAGGAACACGATGAACCCAACGAGGGCCGCGAGTGGCCATCGCCACCGGCCGAGGCGAATGGGACGACTCAAGCGTGCGGAACCTGGGGTTGTACGGTAGTAGCGCCCTTTGCTGCGATGCCAAGATTCCAGAGCAAGAAGAGTGACGGCTAGGACTACGAGCACCAGCGAGAGTGCCGCAGCGATGGAGACGTCTAGCGCGGACTCGAACTGGATGAAGATGGCGAACGTGAAGGTCTGGTATCTGAGCAACGAGACAGCGCCGAAGTCGCTCAGGGTGTACAGGGCGACGAGTAGTGCGCCAGCGACGATGCCTGGGCGAACCATGGGTAGCGTCACGCGCCAAAGAGTTGACCATGGGCCGTGACCGAGCCCACGAGACGCTTCTTCGATCGCTGGGTCTAGGCGGTGCAGAGCAGCCCGCACGGGCAGCATGACGTAGGGGTAGCTAAGTAGCGATAGCGTGAAGACTGCGCCTGGCAACCCGAAGATCGATGGCAGCCGGTCGACTCCGAAGGGCTCCAGCACACCTTGGAGCGTTCCTTTGGGGCCCAGAGTGGTTACGACCATCAGTGCGAAGACGTAGCTTGGGATCACCAATGGAAGTGCGGTGAGCACCGTGAGCCAACGACGCAGGGGGATGTCAGTGCGTGTGGTGAGCCAGGCGATGGACACGCCGATGATGACGGACACGACGGTGACGAAGAAGACCAGGACTATCGAGCGCCAGAGGATGGCCGCTGTCGATGCGTTGAAGATGAGACCCCAAGCGTCGGTACCAGCATTGGCCGTCCGGACGACGAGATAGGTGAGGGGTAGCAGCATGACCACCGAAATGGCCGCTGCGGGTGCCCAGACGAACAGCGGCGGCTTCGCCGCGCGTGCCGCCCGAGGCTGAGATGAGTGGATCGTTACCTGTGACAATTAATCGCGTAGGGAGTACGAATAGTTTTTGTTAGCACGTACTAACTACGCACGGTACGCGAGCAGGCGCTAGGCGTCAACGCACCCGGCGTGCGCGGCGCGGCAGCGTAGGACTGGCGCTGAAGAAAGAGTTAGTCGATGGGGCCGACGAGGGCGAGGCCGAAGAGGCGAGCGGGGTCGTCGTTGGTGTAGAAGTGCTCCAAGGAAAGGCCGGAGTCGGCAAGCATCTCGGTGAGGCTTTCCTCGGTGAACTTGTAGGAGCACTCGGTCCACAGTGAATCTTCTGGAGTGAACGTTACGGACATGTCCAAGTCCGCAAGCGTCACGATCTGGGGGGTCTTGGGCACGAGGTGCATCTCAATCCGGGATTCGGCTTGGTTAAAGAAGCACCTATGCTCGAATGCCTCAGGATTGAAATCTCCACTGAGGCTGCGGTTCAGGAAATGGAGCATGTTGCGGTTGAACGCAGCAGTGACACCAGCGGAGTCGTTGTAGGCGGCTTCGATGGTGGAGATGTCCTTGACCAAGTCCATCCCGATGAGGAGACGATCCTCAGGGCCGAGCAGCTCGCTGACCTGACGGAGGAAGGCTACTCGCTCTATCGGGTCCAGGTTGCCGATGGTGCCACCAAGGAAAAGGACGAGCCGTCGGCCCGTCGCGGCCGGGATATGGCCAAGGTGGCGGCCAAAGTCGCCTATGACACCGTGAACCGAAAGGTAGGGGTACTCGCTGACCAACTCTTCTGAAGCTTCTTGGACGATCGACTCGCTGACGTCGAACGGCACGTAGGTCTCCAGGTGCTCGGGGGCGGAAGGTGCGCTGAGTAGCTGGCGAGTCTTGTAGGAGGAGCCTGATCCCAACTCAACGATCTGCTGTGGGCGGAGATCCGCCATGAGTTCGGCTGAGATATCGTGGAGCAGATCGCGTTCAGCTCGTGTCGGGTAATACTCGGGGAGTTCGGTGATCTTCTCGAAGAGAAGAGACCCCGCCTCATCGTAGAAGTATTTTGGGGCGAGGCGCTTGGGGGATGCGGTTAGGCCGATGCGTACCTCTTCAGGCATCGACTCAAGCATCCCGTGCTCGTCTACGTAGACGTCAACCTTCAGGCGGTCAGCGGATCGTGCGATCTGGTTGGACATGGTAGAAGTTCCGATCCTTTTGGCCACTCGGGAGGAGTCTTGGGGCCACGTGGGGGCCACGTGCGGCTGGTTGGCTGGAGACTTAGATGGAAGCATCTGTCCGGTTGGTGCGGATCAGACGCTCGCCTGACGGAGTTCCGGCGGAAGCAGGTTGGGAATGGAGTCTACGATGGGGTAGACCTCGCCGCAAACCTGACAGGTAAGCGTGCCTGCGACGATATCGTTCTCTTCTTGGCGCTCGACGACGAGCGTCAACTCACCATGGTCGGTGGGGCAAGCCAGTATCTCCATCAAGTCTGAGAACAAGGGGGCCTCCGTGGGCGAACGAATCGGTGGTCAGTTGGCAGCCAGTTGGCGCTCAACGATCATGCGTAGGATATCCGAAAGCAGGAAGACTATGGCGCCGAGGATGACGGTCATGTTGATATGACCTAGAGCATTCACGGCGTTGCGGAGGCGTCCTGTGGGTGCCCCAGTGGTGGCCCTGGCGCGGGATCGACGCCCAGCCACAAGGAAGAACATCCAGGCACTGAGAGCGATCTTCAGCCCGAGGGTCGCACCGTACGGGAGCGTTGCGCTGGGATCTGATAGCCGGTTGAACATGAGTATGCCGCCGGTGATGACGAGTACCCACATGGAAAGCGCAACGAGTTGGCTGAACTCGCTGCCGGCGAATCGGACGATGGAATCGGGCATGGCACCCGACCGGACGGCGGGGCGCAGGACAACCCAATAGAAGATGGCTCCACCCAGCCACGCTACGGCGGCGATGGCGTGTATCCACCCAACGATAAGGAGAAAATAATCCGACATGTGGTTGGCGAGGATGCTAGGTCACCGGGCGCTCGGGCGCAACGCGTGGAGGCGCAAACTGGCAACTGAGAGGCAATCTTCTCCTTGGACGACTCGTGGCGCTCTTCTACAATCAGACCCGTAGCGTAAAGCAGGCAACAGGAGGCCCGAACGATGGCACAGGATGTGAGTCTTTACTGGTGGGTTGGGTGAGGAACCTGCAAAACGGCGAGGGCGGCGCTCTCGCAAGCGGGTATCCAGTTCAACGACAGGGATTTCTTCAAGCAGCGTTTCGACGCTCAAGAACTAGCGGAGCTTCTGGGTGAGGAATCGCCGCGCGCGGTGTTCAATTTCAAGTCGACGACATTCAAGAAGAGTGGCCTGGATGAGGCGAGCTTGAGCGACGAAGACCTAGCGGGGATGCTCGTCAGTGAGCCTCGCTTCTTCAAGCGACCGCTGGTGGTCATCGATGGTCGGCTGCTGGCAGGCACGAACGCGAAGAAGCTGGGCGCGGAGCTGGGCTTCGAACTCGAGAACTGAGGATACTGAGTGCCCATTCGGATACTGCCTCCTGCGGTCGCTGCAGGGATAGCGGCGGGGGAGGTCATCGAACGACCGGCGTCGGTGGTCAAGGAACTCGTTGAGAATTCCCTGGACGCTGGTGCGACGGCGATCAGCGTGGAGATACAGCAAGGTGGATTGCAGAGCATCCGCGTCACCGATGACGGTTGCGGCATCCCCGACGATGAGGTCATGCTCGCATTCGAGCGCCACGCTACTAGCAAACTAGTGTCGTTGGATGGACTGTCGCACATAGAAACGCTCGGGTTCAGGGGCGAGGCGCTATCGAGCATAGCGGCGGCAGCCCACGTACGCCTGACGACGCGGACGGCGGACGCTGACGCAGCATCGGTGGTCGAGGGCTACGAGGCGACGGCGACGCGCAAGCCTCGCGAGGCCGCTGCTCCTGGTACGACCATCGTAGTTGAGGCGTTGTTCTCGACGATACCGGCGCGTCTAAAGTTCATTCGGTCGTCAGGGGCCGAATCTGCGCGGATACGTCAGGTGGTCGATCACATGGCGATGGCTAACCCTCAGGTGCGATTCTCGCTCAAGAGCGACCAACGGATGGTGATTCAGACCACGGGAAACGGACAGTTACGAGACGTGCTTGGGAGCGTCTACGGGAACGAGATCGCGGCAGAGATGCTGGAAGTTACGGCCTCTGCTCGAGCGCCTTTCCCCGTGAAGGGGATGGTTGGGCCGCCGGACCGTAGCCGCCCCAACCGAACCGGGATCAGCCTTTTCGTGAACGGTCGCTGGATCCAGAGCCCAACGATAAGCACCGCAGTGCGCGAGGCATATCGAGGGTTGTTGATGGAGGGGCGCTATCCGATGGCAGCGCTATTCATCGACGTTCCGCCGGAGGTCGTCGACGTGAACGTGCACCCCAATAAGCGTGAAGTTCGCTTCACCCACGATGGCGACGCGTTCTCCAGCGTTGAACGAGCGGTGCGCGAGGCGTTGATAGAGGCGCATCCTGAGGTGCTGGCGCGTGGCCTGTTTGGTTTGCCAGGAGCGACACCAGGCTTCAGCCCAGAACGGACAGCAAGCCCGCAGGCGTTTGATTTCACGATGGCGTCTGATCGAGGGGCGTGGGCACCACTGCCTGAGCCTGCAACCGCACCGACGATCGCAGGCGCGCCGGAAGAACGTGTGGTGGATGAGGCCTCGGAGGAACCGGCGCACGAAGCTGTATGGATGACGAGGGAACTTCGGGTGCTTGGCCAGATATCGAACACGTACATCGTGGCCGAGGGCCAGGATGGGATGCATCTGATCGATCAGCATTCAGCGCACGAATCAGTGCTGTACTACCGGTTGCTGCGCCAGTGGGAGGAGAGCACACCTGAGGTTCAGCCGATGCTGGACCCGCTGCCTGTGGAGTTGAGCGCCGAGCAACTGGAAACGGTGCCTTTGGCGCAGGAGACGCTGGCCCGGTACGGGATAACGTTGGAGGCGTTCGGGGACACGACGTACTTGCTGCGCTCTGTGCCGGCGATGGCGCGCAGGGTGGATGGCGCTCAGCTAGTCGCGGATGTGCTGGACGTGGTGCGTGGCGCGGGCTCGGTCACGCCTGAGGCTCATCACGCGGTGGCTGCGTCTATCGCTTGCCATAGCGCGGTGCGCGCGGGCCAGGCGTTGGATCAGCAGGAGATGGAGGCGCTGAGCACTGCGCTAGTCACGGAGACCAACCCGCAGCACTGCCCTCACGGACGTCCTACGACTATCAAAGTGACCACGCACATGCTTGAGCGTGAGTTCGGGCGGGTCTAGCAAGCGTGGCGCTGGAACTCACCCTTGCTACGTTGAACGCCGCTAAGGCGGTGCGTTTGCGGTCGCTTTGCGATGGACTCGACGTGACGTTCCGCGACGTGGCTGGCGATCCGCCAGCGATCGCCGAGACGTCAGTGACGCACCTGGGGAACGCCATCGCGAAAGCGGTCGGCTGGTCGCGCGTTGTTGGCGGGGCGGCGTTGGCGTCTGATGGTGGCCTGGTGATCCCAGCGTTGGGCGATGGTTGGGAGAGTACGTTGACCCGGCGTGCGACCGGTGAGGATGTGGGTGACGCCGAGCGGGCGCGTCGCCTGCTGGCACGGATGCGAGACCTGGAGGGATCGCGTCGCGAGGCGTATTGGGCTGAGGCGATCGCCGTGGCACGCGATGGAGTGCTGGTGTGCGCGTGGGAGACCGATGGCATGCTGGGGCGGATCGGTGAGGAGTTCAGGCCGGATGCGAATGGACCGGAGGGGTTCTGGGCAGACGGACTTTGGGAGACCCCGGAAGGCAAGAAACGCTGGGAGCTCTCTGAGAATGAACGTGCAGTGGGTGCAGACCCGTGGGCACAACTCTTCGAGCCCGTGAGTTCTTTCTTGGCAAGGATGGCTTAGGGCAGCGCTCTTATGGCAGGCGGAGCGTATCGCATTCGCAGATCGCGAGGCCGTCGCGGACAAGGCTGTCGATGATCTGCGGGAGACCACCGGCGGGTGGTTCGCTGAACAGGGCGTCGACGCCCGCGAGGGGGAGGCCTCCCGGCGGTGCTTGGCGCAACGCTTCAACGATACGACCACGGTAGTACCGAGAGGAGCCGGCGAACTTGGCCTGCTTGGGGGCATAGGGCACGGATGCTTCCGCAAGTTTGCGGTTGGTGCCATCCTGGAGCGCTGGCGCGGCTGCGCAGGTCTCACGCACGGGGCAGAGCATGCAACGTGGCGTTTGCACCGTGCAGATCGTGGCGCCGATGTCCATGAGCGCTTGGTGCCATGATGAGGCTTCGGTGGCTGGGAGGAACTCGGTGGCCAGCGGCTCGACCTCGGCCCGCGAGGGCGCTTGTACGCCATGCACGAGGCGACTGAGGACTCGATAGATGTTGGTGTCGACGACGGGCACGCTGGCTCCGTAGGCGAAGCAGGCGACGGCAGAGGCGGTGTAAGGGCCGATGCCAGGCAACGTGAGTAGGGTGTCAACGTCACGAGGGATCTCTCCTGCGTGGTCAGCGACGACGACTTCCGCGAGACGCTGGAGGCGCACTGCGCGATTGTTGTAGCCCATGCCCGACCAGAGGGCGATGACATCGCCAGGGGGGGCTTCTGCGAGCGCGTGGACCGAGGGAAAGCGGGCCATGAAGTCTAGGAACTTGGGCACGGTACGGTCGACCTGGGTCTGCTGGAGCATGACCTCTGACACGAGGACTGCGTAGGCGTCGCCGAGGTACGGAGGTCGGCGCCAGGGCAGGTCACGTGCGTTGGCGGCGTACCAGTCGAGGACGAGGCGATTGACTGATGCTGTGTCCATAGGCGCGCTAGGAGGCGAGCATGGAATCAAGGATCTCGCGGAGCCGCTCGGGCGAGACAGGGCCGGTTAGCTTGCGGACGATGATCCCGTTGGCATCAAGGAAGAATTTCTCTGGAACACCACTGACACCGAATCGGACGGCAGTCTTGCCGCTGTCATCGATGATGTTGGGGTAGGAGATGGAGAATCGATCTATGTAGCGTTTCACGTCGCCTGATTCGTCCCAGATGGCGATGCCTACGAATTCCACAGGGAGGTCAGCGTACTCGCGGTAGACAGAGGCGAGGTCGGCTGCTTCAGCGAGGCAGGCGGTGCACCACGACGACCAGAAGTCGACCATGACGATCTTGCCGCTCACGGCGGCGTTGTTCATGAGACTGGAGTGGACAACGTCGACGCCGCTGAACGCCGGGGCTGGTTTGGTTTTTATCGCCTCCTCGCCTGACTCCGTGTACTCAAGGACACCGCCGGGCTGGCCACCCGTGCGGAGTTGCCCCCAGGCAAGGAGGCCGATGAGGAGGATGAACGGAGACATGCTGAGTAGAAACAGGGCTAGGCGGCGCCGAGTCCAGCCACTGGCAGAGGGGTTCGTTTGGGTGGAGAGGGCCATGGGATGCAATGCTATCAGCGGATCGGTGGAATAGAAAAAGGCCCGCAGTTGCGGGCCCTTGTTCTGTTGGTCAGGTGGAACTAGGCGGCGCCGGAAAGCTCGTGGGCGATGATGGACGCCTCGCCGAGAGTCGGAACCGTCTCGGATACGCTTCCGCAGACGACTTCGTACACCGTGCTGTCGACCCCGGAAGTCGCGGTGGTGCTGGAGCCTTCGGAAACTTCGTAGACCTCGGCGTTACCTTTGGGGCCTTCGATTGTCGTGATCAGGCTGCGTTCTGCCATTTCTAATCTCCCTGTGTGGTTGGAGGACCTGAGGCCCTCAATACCAGTGGACGCCCGGCGTTCTTTTTGGGAACGCCGAGCGGCCTCTTGCACTAACTAATCTGCTGGAAGGCTTAGGCCTTGAGCAGGGGGAACACCTTCTTTTGTGTGTCTTCGAAGATGTTCTTGCGGTCTTGGTCGGTGAGCCACTCGATGGAGTTGATCACCGGGGCGAGGTCGTCCATCTGGTGGCCGTCACCGGGGTCGGTGGCGGTACCGGAGCCTGGGTTCTCGGTGCCAAACATGGTGCGGTCGGTACCGACGAGCTTGAAGAGAAGCTCCAAGGACTCCTTGTTGTAGAGGACGGCGTCGTAGTAGAGCTGCTTGAGCGCCGTGTCGAAGTCGGAGAGGTTGGGGTCACCCTTCATCTGGTTGAAGCGAGCGGCCCTCCAGCGTCCGATCTGGTAGGGGACGGAACCTCCACCGTGGGCGACGATGATGCGAAGGTCCGGGAAGTCCTTGAAGACCTTGGACTCACGCTTGATGAGGTTCAGTACCACCTGGCTCTCGGTGGTGATGAAGTGGGCGCTGTAGGACTCGCGGGGGTCCATGCAGGCTGCGGAGTGGATGAGCGCAGGGACGTTGAGCTCGACCATCGACTCGTACAGGGGGTACCAGTACTCGTCGTCGAGGCTCGGGGTCGCTTCGCCACCCTCACCGGGATCAGGGTTGATCATCGCGCCGATGAAGCCGAGGTCCTTCACGGTGCGCTCGAGTTCGGGCACGACGTGGGAGGAGTCCTTCTCACCGGAGATGTGGGGCAGGCCACAGATGCCTGCGTAGCGGTCCGGGTGAGACTTGACGATACGACCGATGATGTCGTTGTTGGCCTCGTTCCACCAGTGAACGATGCTGGCCGGCTTCTCTGAGTGCATGAGCTGGAACGGGCGGGGGGAGAGGAACTGCATGTCCGTCCCGACGCTGTCCATGATCTTGAGTCCGCGCTGAGTCGCCTCTTCCAGGCGCTCGTCGGAAACTCCAGGGGTGCCTTTACCGTGGTAGCCACGGCTTGAAAGCAGGCCCGACTTGTAGGCATACAGTTCCGGCGGCGCATTGGTGTGCGCGTGCATGTCCAGGATTCTCTGTCCGTTAATCATAATGATCCTCCTACTACTTCGTATCGTGCCGTTGCGCGCCATGAGTTTGACGCAACGGGCGTCGGCCACACGGGCACGTCCGTTCCCGTTGCTCTGAGATGAGCGGGGCCGTGCTGCCCGAACCGTCCATTAGCGAGTCGTCGAGCGCGAGGATATCCCAAAACTCAACTTCCGGCTGATGCCGGTCGACTTGCACCGAGATTTCTTATATGGGATTCAATCCGCTGTCAAGAGTGATAGGCGTGTTCAGCGTCCGCTGGCCTGGGAATCGCGCGAGCCCAGTAGTAAACTGCGTGCGGCGTTGGTACGCCGTAGCCCACGACTCAAGCCTCTGCCGCCGTGCGGGGCTTCCTCAGAACGATTTGGTAAGGAGTCAAACATGGCCAAGATAGTGTTGGGAATCGCAACATCACACAGTCCTATGCTCGCGTTGAACGCGGATCAGTGGCGTCGCTACGCCATCGGTGACTTGAAGCACACAGGACTCGTGTACCCGCCTGCGGGAATCTCGATGACTTACGACGAAGGCCTTGCTTTCGTGTCCGACGAGTTGCGCAACCGCGACATCTCAGACGAGGTGTTCGAGAAGCAGGTAGCGCAATGCCAAAGAGGAATCGCGGAATTGGCGAAGACGATCGAAGAGGTCAATCCCGACGTTACGGTCATCATCAGTGATGACCAGGACGAGTGGTTCTACGAAGACAATATGCCGACGTTCTCCATCTTCTGGGGCGACTCGGTTCCGATCCGGCCACGTGCTGACGGTGATTCAGAGCGCGACGCAGACGTGACCAAGTCGATCATCGACGGTTACGGCGACGTTGCGATGGACATTCCGGTTCAGAAGGATCTTGGCCGCCACGTGATCGACCACATGATCCAGAACGACTTTGATGTCTCGCACTTCACGTACATCAAAGAGAGCTACGGCGGCAAGGTTGGCCGACGTTACATGCGCGAGGACGGCGAGTTGGATCTCGTTCGCGAGTCCCCCCCGAAGAACCAAGGTCTTCCCCACGGCTACGCATTCGTGGTCAAGCGGTTATTCAACAACCAGCCTCGCCCGATCCTGCCGATCTTCGAGAACACTTGCTACCCGCCGAACCAGCCGACGGTGAAGCGCTCCTACAAGTTCGGTGAAGAGATCCGGAAGGCGATCGAGTCCTGGGACTCTGACCTGACGGTTGCGGTGGTCGCTTCCGGCGGCATGAGCCACTTCGTGGTAGACGAAGAGATGGACTGGATGGTTCTTGACGCACTGAAAGCCAAGGACGCCGAGGCCCTGCAGTTGATCCCTCGCGAGCGCTTGTACTCCGCAGCGTCCGAGACGCAGAACTGGATCGCGTTGGGCGGCGTTCTGCAGGACACTGACCTGGAGATGGAGTTGGTGGAATACGTTCCGGTGTACCGCACGCCTGCAGCGACAGGTGGTGGTTGGGGATTCGCTCGCTGGCAGTAGGCTGGGCGAGTTTCAAATCGGAATAGCTATGAAGGGCTCGGCGCAGTGCGCCGAGCCCTTCACTTTTCCCGATGCTAAGATACGCGACGCCTAGAGCCCCTGATCGCTGATGCAGGCAAACGGCTCGGCGTTTACTCGATAGAGGTGCCGCATGAAGATAGGTCTTGGCCTTCCTACGTCTTTCCCGTCCGATCAAGGACAACTGGTGATGGAGTGGGCCCGGCGCGCTGACGCTGCGGGCTTCTCCAGCCTGTCTCTCCTCGATCGACTGGTGTACGACAACTTCGATCCGTTGATCACGTTGACGGCAGCAGCAGCCGTGACGGAGCGTATCCGCCTGATGACGGCGATCCTCCTCGTGCCGTTGCATAGCGCTGGGATACTGGCGAAAGAGACGGCCAGTCTGGACGCGCTTTCGAATGGACGACTGACGCTGGGTGTGGGCGTGGGGAATCGCAAAGACGATTTCCTCGTTGCAGGCACCACTCACGGTGATCGAGGACGTAGATTCGATGACCAACTGGCGATGATGAAGCGCATCTGGGCTGGTGAGGATGCAGGAGACGGAGTTGGGCCAGTGGGGCCTGCTCCCGTGCAGGCCGGTGGCCCGCCCCTGATCTTCGGCGGCAGGAGTGAACGAGCGTTGCAGCGCATCGCGAAGTGGGGCCAGGGATATGTGACAGGCTCCGTATCGGATGTGCCTGGCGCGCGCGCGACGTTTGATATCGCCGAGCGTGTATGGCGTGAAGCGGGCAGGGCAGGCAAGCCGTTGTTTGTCGGTTCGCTGACGTGCGCGATAGGCGAAGCCGAGGCGCAGGCCACGGCAGATGCCGGGCAGCGCTACTACTCCTACCAAGGGGGGCGCCCGGCCAATGCTCCCGGCCAACCAGGTAGTTCACCTGCCGCGAACGCGGCTACGACTCCATCAACCGCAGCAGCCATCTTGGAAAAGCTGAAAGAATGTGAGGCCGCCGGGATGGACGAGGTATTCGTTCGTCCTGCGGGCGTAACCAACCCCGACCAGGTGGATCGCCTGGCTGAGGCCGTACTTTGAAGATAGGCATCGGTACGCCAGGAACCAGCCACACGCTTTCGCCGGAGTTTGTGAAGGAGTACGCACGCAGGGCCGATGCTGCGGGCTTCTCGACGATCACGCACCTGGACAGGGTGGTGTATTCCAACCATGACACGCTGATCGCGCTAACGACGATGGCTGCGGTCACGACGCGCATCCGCCTACAGACGTCCGTTCTGCTGACGCCTTTGCGCAGTGCAGCGTTGGTGGCGAAGCAGGCGGCGACGCTGGACGTGATCTCAGGCGGTCGGCTGACGTTAGGCATGGCGGTGGGCAGCCGACGTGAAGATTACTCGGTCGCGGGTACAGACCCGAGCGATCGCGGCAAACGCTTCGATGAGCAGTTGGCGTTGATGCACCGTATCTGGGCCGGGGAGGCGCCACTGGATGGCGTTCTGCCCATGGGGCCGACTCCGGTGCAACCAGGAGGCCCACAGGTGCTGATCGGTGGCAGGGTGCCCGTGGCGCTGCGCAGGGTTGCTAAGTGGAGCGCTGGCTACGTGACTGGTGCGGTGTTCAGCGCCGACACAGCAAGGGCGATCTACGAGCAAGTCGTCGTGAACTGGCATGAGGCTGGCCGGGAGGGCACGCCTCGGTTCATGGGTACACTCGCGTGCGCCATAGGCGAAGAGCAAGCGCAGCGTACTGCCGAGAGTATCGACCACTACTATCACTATCGTGGGCCTGTTCAGCGCGGAGGGCCTGCATCCGCGAACGTTGCGACATCAGATTCACGGAACAATATCCCTTCGAACATCGCTGCGATCAGGGAAGTGCTGAAGGCGTGCGAGGCGATAGGGATGGACGAGGTTGTGGTTCGGCCCGGGGTCGAGGAGATCGATCAGGTGGACAAGCTGTCCGAGCTTCTATAGGCAGAGAGAATCAAGCAAGAGCAGATCGGAACTGGAGGGCCCCATGGACGAGCAAGCGAAGAAGACCGCGCTACGGATGATCCCATACGGACTGTACGTTCTCACGACGAAGAGCAAGGACGGAAACGACCTTGGAGCTGCGACGGTGAACTGGGTGACACAGGCGTCGTTCGCCCCGCCGCTCGTGGCTGTGGGCGTGAAGGCTGATTCTGGCGCGCACCAGCACATCAAGGACACAGGCGTGTTCGCCGTGAACGTGCTGGGCAAGGATCAGTTGGACATGGCGTTCGCTTTCTTCAAGCCGACTGAGCGCGAAGGCAACACGCTGAACGGTCAGCCGTTCGAGGATTCACCGGCAGGGCTGCCGTTGCTGACCGCTACGCCTGCGTGGTGGGAGTGCAAGTTGGTGGATGAGATCGCTCAGGGAGACCACACGGTCTTCGTGGGTGAGGTAGTTGAGGCGGGAGTGCGCGCGGAGGATCAGATCGTGCTGATGCGCGACCACAACCTGAATTACGGCGGGTAGACCAGCCGCTGATCTCGGAGATAGCAAACGGGCCCGGCAGAAGCCGGGCCCGTTCTTGTTGCCGGAGAACGAGGAACTAGAGAACGAGCGCCTTCGTGGGTACGAGGACGGCGGATGGGTCATCGCGCCAGAGTTCGGGCTGGACGTCGATGTACAACTCGACCTCGTTGCCGTCAGGGTCTTGGATGTAGAGGCTGTGCGTGACGCCGTGGTCCGACGCACCGACGATGGGAACCTTCGCCTCTTGGATCTGCTGGATAACCGCGATCAGTTCATCATCCGTGGTGCCGACCTTCAGGCCAAAGTGATACATGCCCACACGACGACCACTGGGGATAGGCTGAGCGGTTTCGCCGACCTCAAGCAAGAGCAGTTCATGGTGGGTTCGCCCCGCCGTAAACATGGCGGCGCCCTGTCGCTCACTCTTGATCTCGTTCCAGCCGAGGATGTCGCCGTAGAAATGGCGTGAGCGTTCCAGATTGCTGACGTAAAGGACTACGTGTCCGAGTTCTTTGATCTCCATGGATACCTCTTTGAGAACTGGCGTGAGTACCGGCGGTTACAGACTCTAGTTTCGCACGACGTACAAGTCGGAAACACAAAAGGGCCCGGCAGATCTGCCGGGCCCTTTTGAATGATGCGTTGGAACGCCTAGTGCGCTTTGCCGTCGCTGTACCAAGGCTGGTCGGCTGAGCCGAGGCCGCTGGTGTCTACGCCCCAAACTCGGGGGGCGGCTTTCAGGCCTTCCCACTCAGCGAGCTTGACTCCCTCACCGGACAGGATCGCCTCTACGGTCGGCTCTCCTGCGACGGTGTCCTTGAACGGCCCACCAACTTCGTCGTAGCCGGGGTACATGTAGAACTCGCAGGGCAGAACGATGACTCCATTCTCGTCGTCGTTGCGGTGGACGTTCATGGGCTCTCCGCCCTCTTCCACTACGCGAGCCTGCTCGTCGAGCATGCGCCGGAACATGATGACGCCGACGTCGGTCACGCCTAAGCGCTCCGTTGTTCGGTCGGAGATGGGGCCCTGGATGATCCAGGCAACTTGGTCTTGTGCGACCACATAGTCCCTGACGATTTTGCCATTCTCGTCGTAGAGCGAGCGCTCTTCGAACGGGACATCGATGTCGTGCTGGATCGTTTCACCGGGGTTGTACTGGCGGTAGTTGGTGATCAGGTGAAGCGTGGTCGTGTCGTCGATGGGTACGCGGAACTCCAATCCATGGCTGACGCGGAGGATGTTCGGGAACAGGATGGGGTGGCCGACACGCCAATGGTCGCTTTCTTCGGTTTCGTCTCCGACGAGGCGACGCTTGATGACGCCATAGTCGGTGATCTCGAAGGCGATTTTTCGGTGTTCTGCGCCACGTGAGCTAAGCGCCGCGTTCCACGCATCACGCTCTTCAGTGGGCTTGATGCGATTCATCGTCCAGCCGCCCCAGTAGCGATGGAGCCACTGGAAGTGCAGCGGGTCAAGGGAGTTCTCCTGGCACTGGAGCCAGTTGCAGGGCAGTTCCATGGACCAGTGGTCGCGTTTGCCTTCCCAGGCGAGGACATCCCAGCGAGGGATCAGAGGCGCGGGTTCAGGCCCCATGTACGCGAAGATGAGTCCACCCATCTCCTGCACCTTGTAGGCTTTGATCTTGACCTTCTCTTTGAAACGACTGCCGGCCGGCTCAGAGGGTTGGTCGACACAGTTGCCCTCCTCGTCGAACAGCCAACCGTGATAGGCGCAGCGGATGCCTTCGGGCTCAGGGACGCCGTAGGAGAGATTCGCTTTGCGGTGCGGGCACGATGGCTCGATGAGTCCGAGCTTGCCTGCGGTGCTTCTGAAGAGAACCAAGTCTTCGCCCAGAAGGCGGATCTCCTTGGTTGGCGTTTCATCATTGAGCGCGGAGCTCCCGGTTATGGGGTGCCAGTAGCGACGCATCAACTCGCCCATGGGCGTGCCTGGTCCTACTTGAGTGAGACGTTCGTTCTGTGCTTGCGTCAGCATCGATCTGCCCTCCATCGCTGGTTCTGGTCAGTAACACTCGGCCAGTTGCTGTGGTCAGTATCCATCGAACCGGAGCGCAATTGCAGCGCTCCGGTTCGATGCTGCGATCAGTTCAGGCTACTGAGAGGCGGTAGGAGCAGGCTTGAAGACATAGTCCAAGTCCGTGTACGCCGCTTCTGGCATGTCTGTCTTGAGGCCACGCTTGGCGAGCTCTTCCTCGAAGTACTCGCGTATCCACGGCTCTTCGTTGGGGTAGTTGATGTTGGACTCTTTGGCGTTGCCAGATTCGTCCTCGTCCTTCCCGATGAACTGCACCGGTGGGTGCAGTGCGAAGTAGCGCGCAGCCTTGGTGCCTAGGTTGAAGTGCTGGTGGAAGTACTGGTCAGGAGGGGTGATGGCGCTACCCGCGTGCCAAGGGTAAATCTTCTTCTCGCCACCTTCAGGCCACATGATGGAGTAGCCTTCACCGCCCGGGATGACGATCAGGCGACCAGGGCCATGTCGGTGGGCTTTCTTGTAACGGCCGGGGGGGAAGACTGACATGTGGGCGGACATCTCGGATCCAGGGACGTACATGGCGATCGAGGAGCCACCGGCGCCACGGTCACCCAGCGAGACGAGCTTGTCCCACGCCAGCAGGTCAGGCCAGAAGTTGCCCTTCCATACTTTGGTGCCAACCTTCCCCCAGGCGCTGCCGAAATCCTTTTCGACGTCCTTGGCTTCGGAGAAGAACTCCTGGTCGGCGTCGTCGATCATGGAGCCGTTCACGTGCTCGTTGTTGAAGAAGAAATTCGGGTCGGTGATGACCGTCATGGCGAGCGGGAGGTAGTTGAAGTGGAGCAGCCGCACAGGCTTGTCGCTCATGTTGCGCAACTCGCACCATGCGTTGCGAGGAACGACAAACGCTGATCGCTCGCCCCATTCAAAGTCCCGGTGGGCTTTGGAGATGTCTCCGTAGACCGAGGCGAACCCACGCCCCTGCAAGACGTAGATGAGCTCATCGACGCCCAGCTTGAACGGTTTAAGGGATCCTCCAGCGGGAATCTCCTGAACACGGGCCTCAGTGACGCCGTTCATGTCGGTGAACTGAATGAACGCGGTGTCGCAGCCACGCAGGTCCCAGTGGGCCAGTTTGAGATCACGGAGATCGTCGACGTAGCAGTCTTTGTAGAGCGGAACGCCCTTGTCCGCTTGGTCTTCGAGCCACACGTCGTGGGTGAAGTAACTTCGAGCCATTCTTACCTCCAGATTTCCGTGGGACTTGGGCCACACGGGCACGGGGCATTCTACCCCGTTGTTCGGTTTCACAAAAGAACGCCCTCACGGGAATGCGAGAGCGTTCTTCGATGCGGTTCTTTAGCGCTTGCTAGTTCAATGCGATCTTGCCCCTGAACGTGGTGATGGTGGTAGCCGCCCAGATCAGGATGCCAGCGGCGAATCCAAGCTCTACGTCTTCGACCAGCCCGTACCAGACGCCGACGGCGCCTGCCGCCAAGCCCCCTAGGACGAGCACAACAAGGCCGAGGGTTCCCGACGGTGTAGTGCCTGCGCTTGCTCCCCCCAATCCACGGTTGCCACTGAAGGTGAGGAAGGTGGCGGCACCCCAGGCAACCACGGCCACCAGCATGCTGATCTTGATTTCCTCGACGAAGGCCATCCAGGCGGCGGCGGCTCCGAGTGCGAGGAGGCCGACGACCAGGACTGTGAGCGCGCCAGTGCGAACGTCGTCGGAGAGATCGTCGGGCGGGATCAAGCTGCCACGGAACACGCCGACTGTGGCAGTGGCCCACGCCGTGATACCAGCGAGGAACGCTAACTCAATGTCCTCCACGAAGCCATACCAGACGCCTACGGCGCCCCCAACGATGAGGATAAGTATCGAGAGCAGATGCATGAACAATTCTCCCTTTGGGACGATTCGCGTATCGTCCCAAGCCTGTAATGTGACACCAGTGCGATGGCGGGTATGAGGGGAAACCACCACACGATTGTTGGTCAGCCCCACGGTGCCTGTGCGCGACGTGCATTATCGTAATAGCCAGCGGCGTGTTTTTATACCCGCTGCTGAGCGATGTCTCGTGCATGGAGACATCCCTACAAGGTAGTTTTGGCGAAAAACTGGCTGACTATTCAAGGACCGCAGAGTACCACCGGCATGGAGTGGGCCTGGGCCATCGCACGCATAGTAGTCGTGCTGACGGTCGCAATAGGTGCATGGCTGTTCATGAACGGAAATCCCGCGCAACAGTATGTACTGGCGGCGGTGGGGTTCGTGTTGGTTTACGACATGGCCCTCGCGGTGCTCATCAAGCGCGGCAGGGTGGCTGGGGCATTCACGATCGGGTTCCTGCTTGACCACGTGGTGCTTCTCTCCGTGTGGTGGCTGACGGTTCGCCACGCGGAGGTTGACGCCCCGAACGACCTGTACCTCATCCTATTCCCAGTGCTTGTTATCGGCGTGGTGAGGGTTGGCTGGGCGCTGGGCGTGGCGTATACGGTACTGCTCATCGGTTGGATGGCGTGGGCTGATCTGCGCTATCAGGCAAGCGATAGTTATCCCGTTGACCAGTTGCCCATCAGGGTGGCGTTCCTCGTGTTGGTTGCGGCACTGGTGACGGCGCTCGTCTACAGACTCCAGCGCTCTCGCAGAGACGCGGAACGGCAATCCGAGACCATGGCGGCCGTGCAACGCAGTATGACTGAAGGACTTGTGGTGTTCAGCGAGGGTGGTCGCGTTGAGTACTGCAATCCCATTGGAGCGTCCATCTGCGGCACGACGCCTGAACTAGCGATCGGTCAGCACATCAGCTTCTTGTGTGGTACGGCGGTCGCCTCGGGGCAAACGGCGGCCTTCGCGGAATGCATCGGTGGTATCGCGATGTCACCAGTGACAGATCCCGCGATCATGTATGTGGGTAACGACCGTCCAGAGTCCCGTCACTATGCGCTGACGACGTTTCCGATCGCGATGGCAACAGGTGCCTTCGCAGGAGTACTGATCCGTGATGTGACGGAGCAATGGGAGCTTGAGCAACGGCAGTTCGGGTTCGTGTCTATCGCCGCTCACGAACTGAGGACTCCGCTCACGGCTGTGATGGGGTTCAGCGAGCTGCTGCAAACCCGGAAGCCATCCGAGGAGAAGCATGCCGAGTGGGTGGGGTACATCAATGCGGAGTCCCACCGGCTGGCGGCAGTTCTGGACGAGATACTGAATGTGACGCGTATCCAGTCTGGGGACATCACGCTAAAGCTCGGTGAGGTGGATGTGCACGGGGTCATCGAGGACACGCTCAAGGAGATCGCGGCGATCGCTCCAGAGCGGGTGGTCACGTTGGATCTGGCCGCGGATCTCCCGGATGTGACCGGGGACGGTGAGAAGCTGAAGCAGGTGTTGCTTAATCTGATGAGCAACGCTTTGAAGTACAGCCCTGAGGGCGCGCCGATCGAAGTACAGGCGCGGTTCAATCAAGGTTCTGACGGACTGCGCATCAGCGTCACAGACCACGGGATGGGCATCGCGGAAAGAGATCGCCCGAAGTTGTTCACCAGCTTCACGCGTGTCCGGAACGAGCAAACGGAGTTGATCAGAGGCACTGGCCTTGGTCTCTACATATGCAAGAAATTGGTTGAGGCAATGGGCGGGGACATCTGGTTCGACAGTACGCTAGGCCAGGGGTCGACGTTCACTTTCACACTCCCCGCTGAGCCGCCGGTCGAGTTGGAGCAAGTCGCGTAGACGCGGCGCGCAGACCGATGCTCTCAAGAGCGCCAGGTAACTGCTTAGGCCGATGGCCAGAGTGACCGTGGGCCACTCCACTCTCCAACGTCGTTGCGCTGTCGCCACTTCATTCAATCTACGGTTTGGTCGCACGCCCGGCCGTTCGGTCGCACGCGCGTTCGACTAGCACGCGGTGTGCCAGCGGCGATCCATTCCACTCGCGGTCGAGAACGACGAGGGACGAGCGCTGTGGAGGCTGCAGCGGTACGCTGAGCCAACTCCCGCTGCACCGTGCCCCATGCGTGAACCCGCGCGCCGGCTACGTATCCAGTGTTTCCTTGGCGAAGATCTCTTCAACAGCCATGTGGCGCTTGGTGAGCCCTTGGTTGGCGTTGTAGCGGGCAAAGGTTTCGGTGACGTCTCGATTGGCGGCGACTCCGTACTTCCAGGGATCTCCCCAGTCATTGGTCTGCTCGACGAAACGCTCTCGAAGGTAGAGGACGCCGAAGCCTGAGCGGTCGTTCAGGATGTCCTGGTAGGCCAAGTCCTTGGCTTCTTCGAACGCGCCGTAGATCGAGCGGGCCAGGCCAGGGTTCTCGCGGTCGAGCTTGGCGCTCATGACGATGAGGTGCATTGGGGTGTACATGCCCGTTTCCTCAAAGAGCTTCCGGTCCTCCGCCATGTAGTCGAACAGGCGATGGACATCTGGACTGCTCTCTAGAGCAATCCAGGCATCGCCATCAGAGATGTCGGAAATGATGGCGTCAACCTCCCCGTCCAGGAGGCGGTCCCAGGGGTTCTTTCGTTCGTCGGCGATGGTGACCGTCTGCGGAGCATCGTAACGAGGGAATACTTTCGACTCGCCGTTTGCGAGCCATGAAAGCTTGCTGGGGTCTACGCCGTGGCGCTCGGTCAGCAAGCCTTGGAGTAGGGTGGTTATCCCCGTTGGGTAGAAGTTAGTGGCGATGGTTTTGCCCTCGAGGTCGGAGGGCTTCTGGATCGCGTTGCTGACGAAAAGGTACTGGTACACGGGCTTTCGCTTGATGAAAAGAGGAAGCCCGATCAACTCCCATCCTTCCTCGATCGCCTGCGGCCAATAGCCCGTGTTGAGGTCGCACAGCCCGAAGTCGCCTCTACGTAGTGATTCAACGTCGCCCGTAATCATGGCTGGTGTGCGCTCGGGCTTGATGGTCCAACCGGGGATCTCCACACGTCCCTCCAGCAAGGGCATGGTGTGGTCGTATCGCATGATAGGGAATCGTAGATCCATGGTTGAGGCTCCTCGAACCGTTGAGACGCTTGCCGTCGATGTTACGCGGGGTTATAGCAGCGCTGCATCGTTGGGGTCAACGGAGATTTTGCCAGGCCAGCGCCTGCGGCAGACGCAAAGAGAGGAACCCCGGTTTGATAACCGGGGCTCCTCTCTGGTTTCGGTTGTAGCGCCAAGCGCTAGAGCATGTCGTTGATCTTGTCGATGGTCGGCGGGGTGGTACGTTCAATGACGATGCTCGCACCACCGTCGGGCGTTATCGCCATAACGAATGTATCGTCGGCATCAAGCTTGGTCGTGAGGTGGCTGATGTCCACGGTCCGCGTCGTTCTTGCCCACAGCCGTCTGCGTCCAAGCGATGTCAATTACTTCTTGGAATTCATCGATATAGCTTATCACCGTCGAGTGGGTCGCAGTTTCATCAGACAGCACTCCGTTTGCCGGGGCGCTGTCCGTCGTGGTGTTGAAGTTGATCGCTTCACCGCCCAAGGTATTGGCGAGAATGAACACGATCTGATCGATATCATTGTCGTCGTCAGTGTCCTTCCCTACGGCAGGACCTACGAGCTCCATGGAGCTCCGAGCCGACTCGACACCGGCGTAGACGGCCTGCTTGCCTTTCTCCGAGGAGAATATGCCGGCAGAGAGTACCGTGTAGGCGAACACCGACGCCACGACCACGAAAGCGATCATGATGATGGCCGTCTCCAGGCCGGTTATCCCGCGTTGGTCTCGCTTCAATTGGAACATTGCAGTGACCATGAGTTTTCCTTTTTCCTGTTTCTTTCGGCCGCTGTTAATTCAGGTCCATCTCGGTGGCGAGGGCAGCAGGCAGTGTCCGCTCCAGAATCATGTCGGCGCCTTGTTCACGTACCAGCGAAATCCGGAATGTGGTGTCCGCCACCGGCATCGGGTTCGCAGCGATCGTGCTCACCGTGATCTGCATCTTCTCGCCAGGCTCAAGCAACGCGTCTCCGTCACCCTTACCAAGCTCTGTACGGGTCCAGACCACATCCGTCGTACGCTGATCTTCATCCGCGTAGATGACCGTCAAGACGTGATTCTTCGTGGCCTCGTCAGAGAGCAGACCGTCCGAGTCAGTATCCGTCGACGTGGTCAGGTTGATCGCCTCACCGTTGAGTGCGTTCGCAACCACGAAGCTGATGGCTGTCACTTCCTTCGGTGCCTCAAGAAGATCGAGGGTGATAACTTCACCACCGTCGTCCACGGTTGCCTGCAGTCCCCAACAGGCAATCGCGCTGTCTGCTGTCGGAGTTGCGAGATCCAGCACCACTTGCTTCCAGGTAAGCGCCGTCAACGCAGGTAGGTCTATCGTCTCGATCGGGCTACCGCAACCGGCAGTGTCGTCAAGAACGATCGCGTAATCGGCAGCGGCTGCGCCTCCTGACGACTTCACCCACACCTGCAGCGAGTAGTGCTGCGGGCTAGTCAAGTTGACTGCGGTGCTGTTCCGGTACGCCGCGAGACCCGTGGCGAAACCGGCGGCTATCGTGACATCCAGGGATGTCGCGCTTTCCTTGTAGTCCGACGTGTCGGACGCGATGGTCACGTTGGCGCTGGGAATCCAGCTACCAGCGGACTCAAAGGTGTCGATGCTGGTAGCGGCGATGGACGTTGCCTTCACGCTACCAACCAATTCCATGGAACCACGAGCCTGCTCCAGGCCAGCGTGAACCGCTTCCTTGCCCTTTTCCGCCGAGAATATCCCGGCAGATAGGACCGTGTAAGCAAATACTGAAGCAACAACTACGAAGGCGATCAGAATGATGGCTGTCTCAAGGCCAGTAATCCCTCGTTGATCGCGCCGAAGCACTCCCCAATTCATGTGCAGCATCGAATTCCCCCTATTCCAACAATACGAGCCCGGACTAATTCAGGTACATGATGTCGTCAACCACACCGGGCGTTGTTCGCTCAATGACGAGCGCGCTGCCCCGGTCTGGTTTGATTTCGATCGTAAATGTCACGTCAGTGCCAACGGGAGTTGCCAATTTGGACACGTTCACGGCGATCTGCATCTTCTCGCCGGCTTCCAGCAGTAGGTCGCCGTCACCCTTCCCCACTTCGGTCACTGTCCACGCGACGTCGTCCACTCGCTGGTTCTTGTCGATGTAGGAAATGATGGTCGTGTGCGTCTCACCTGTTTCGTCTGACAGCGTCCCATCGTTGTCAGAGTTCACGGTATTAGTGAGATCAATGGCTTCCCCATCCAGGGCGTTCGCCACGGTGAGGACTATCTGGTCGACCTGGTTGTCCTGAGCAGTGCTCCCCGTCGGTACTCCGGTGTCCTTGAGCACTATCCCGCCGCCGACCGTCATCGTTGCGCGGGCTTGCTCGATGCCCGAGTGGATGGCTTCTTTACCCTTCTCCGAGGAGAAGACTCCGGCCGACAATACGGTGTACGCAAACACTGAGGCGACCACGACAAACGCGATTAAGATGATCGCCGTCTCTAGGCCAGTGATTCCCGCCTGATCAGCATTCATGCGCAACAGCCGTTGGTTGAAGCGTTTCACACCCATCTCCTTTTGCGTTGAAAGCCCGGTAATCATTCACGGGCCGCGATCTATTTCGCAGTTAGCGTGGTCCGAATGGGGCAGCTTTGCCGATCCGCTCAAACACTCAATAGGTAGCGTAGGGGCAGGGTGCCTAGGGCAACAGGAAGTGAACCCCCACGTGGCATGGTGGTTTTCTGGGGGTGATATTGGGGGGAATCCCCCATACGAAGACAAGGGGGCTTGGTCTGCACAGGGCGCTTCTATCGAAGTGATGCAGCCAACGCCAGATCCTCGGGGTTATTGATGTTGAAGAATGACCTGGCGGTGGGGTCGGTAGCTATCCACTCACGTCGTTCGACCTCTCTGACGTGCAACTGTGTCAGGAGAGCGCTGACCCGTCGTTCGCCCCTGCGGAGGGCATCGTCAGCGGCGATGGAGGCGGCAGCAGTGCGATAAGCAGCGTGGAGTGGTTGCTGCCTTCCTTCCACGATGGGGACGGCAGCGTCGTATCCATCGATTAGCGATGCCAATCTCGACATAAGGATGGGGTTGAGGAAGGGCATGTCGCAGCCGACAGCTACGACATGTTTGCTCCGGGTGTGGCTGAACGCTGTAGCCAGTGCACGGAGCGGCCCTTCGCCGGGAGCTTCATCCACGAGCACCTTCACATTGGTCTGATCGATCGGAGGCAGGGGGTAGAGCGCAGAGCGGACGACGATGACCTGGTCCGCAATGGGCGCGACGGCGTCCAGTACGTGATGCAGCAGGGAGCGGCCGTTCAGGAGCAAGCTTGCTTTCGGGCTGCCCATGCGCGAGCCGTGCCCGCCCGCAAGGATCACTACGGTGATTCCCTGGGCGTTGGTCATGGTCGCAGGCCGAACGTGGCCAACCCATGGATGGTCATGACGAACGCGGCCCAAACGAGGTGGTTCATGGGATCGATGCGCCTCTAATGTGGAAGTCCCGCCCTTAGGGGTGTTGGGGACACCTAAAGGACGGGACACTCTACCATGACAGCCTTTTGGCTACCGCAAGGATGGAGGGCGCTGCGGTCGCGCTAGGCCGGCTGAAGTGCGGCGTTGTACATGCTGACCGCATGGGTTCGAAGGCTGATGTTGGAGGGGCCGTCATTTCCGAGCTTTGAGTAGATGTTGTGGATGTGCCGGTCTGCGGTCGCCCATTGCACGCCTAGCTCATCGGCGATGCCCATGTTGGTGAGGCCGCGGGTCATGAGTTCCAGGACATCTATTTCACGATCGGTGAGCGATGAGAATTCGGCGCTTGAAGGACGAACAGGTGACTCCATCAGCGAGCCTATGACGCGAGGGTCGATGACCACGTTGCCTGTCCCCACTGAAAGGACGAATTGCTCCAAGTCTTGCCCGGAGTAGATGGAGTCTTTGAGGAACAAACCGAAGCCCTTGCGAGAGGTGGAGCAGAGTCGTTGTGCGTGTGCGACTGCTTCGCCTTCGAAATCGGTGCAGAGTAGCGCGATACCGGACGGGCCACCAGCCACTGATAAAGGCTCTAGTTCTGCCGCCAGTGCGGCGGTGAGTGAGCGGCAGCCAACGAGGAGGACTCCCCCAGTGGCGGTCTGCGCGGCGCTGGCAATGTTGGCGCTGTCGAGCAAGCCGGAGGCATCCCTAAGCTCTAGAGACGCGTGATCCTCAATCTCGCGTGCGAACGCAGAGCGCATGAACGGTTGCTCTTCGAGGATGACGATTCCGAGCTTGGTTTGGGTGGCCATTGATCGGTTCCTTTGCACTATGCCTGTGAGGTGTACACACATGACTAGGGCCAAATGTGCAGGGTGTCACGGCATAGTGTTACGTACATGAACACCAGAAAGGTGACAGAACGGGAACAGTGGTGAAACAGTTGGGGAACATCGATACCGGCCGTTAGGAGCACTCGCCCAAGCCAGCAGGGCTATCCACTTGCGGCGCTATTCGAACACGCGTACAGAGAAAAAATGGAATGCCTACCGAGAATTTCAGTCAGTCAGGCCGACGGCATCCCGGAGGTGGCCGCAAGTGCGCGGCTTTGTTCGATTGGACACCGGCGTGGGGGTGATTGTCGGCTGTGCAGAGGCGACCTCCGGCCCCCTGCCGACACCCAGGGGGAGGAGGTCAGTACGGGCGGTGGGCTACCAGCGGGGTCCGCGGTCCTCGCGAGGCTTGGCCTCGTTGACGTTGAGCGCACGGCCCTGGAGTTCGATCCCGTTCACGCTGCGAATGGCCTCTTGTGCGGCTGAATCGTCAGGCATGTCCACGAAGCCGAACCCACGAGACCTGTTGGTCTCGCGATCAGTCACGACCTGGGCGCTGGTTACTTCACCGTAGGGCGCGAACGCGTCGCGAAGTTCGTTATCGCTAGTGTTGAAACTAAGGTTTCCGACGAAGATTCTCATTCGGTGCTCCTATGAAAGCGTTGTATTCCCTTGAGGGAGGAAGCACCAGCTGAGAGCCTAGTGTGTCGGACCGGCGAAGCAGAGAGGTTACTCACAAAACCCTTGGGAGGCGCATCGTATCACGTCACCTGCCCGTGGGGGAGCGCTGTCTGGTGGCGGAATCTGCGCCATCAATTGCTAGCGTGACGCTAGTCGGGCATGCGGTGAGGCCTACGATAGGCCATAGATGGCCGCTCGCGAGGCAGACAAGCATGTACAGAGCCCTCCGTCGCTAGGGTTCGACGAGATTCAACGTTGACCGAATCTGCCTGAGAACTGCGGCATCGTTGGTCAGCTCCAATGCTTCAAGCAGATCAGCGCGAGCTTCGCCATGTTGTCCCCGTGCGAGATACGACTTGGCCCGCAGGTGCAACACTACGGCCGCCCCGGCGGTGCCACGTGCGGCGGCAAATGCCTCGGTCAGGACAGGAATCGCATCGGCTGGTCTACCAACTCGAAATAGCGCTGCGCCAAGGGCGCGCTTGGCCTGCCATCGATCTGGCAGGAGGGTCACGGTGCGTTGGAACGCTTCGATCGCTTCACCAGATGACGTGCCCATCAATTCCGATCGCATGAGGAGTTCCACCCCCAGCAAGGCATTGGTGCTGGCATCGTATGGGTTCACAGCGACAGCTTCGCGGAGCAACGCTACGGTGGATTCTGTGATCTGGAGCCGGGCGTCTAGGCTGATCCCTGAAATACGCGTTACGGTCAGCATGTTCACAACAGAAGCGCGGTACGCATCTACGCTGGGCGCTCGCTCGACCGCATCGAGCAGCAGATCGAACGCCCGTGCATCGTCGCCAAGGGCGAGGGAGTCTTGCGCCCGGTTCGCGTTGAGGTCGGCGAGGACTGGCCGGATGGCGCTTGTCCATACCAAGCTCGCGAGAATCCCTGCTCCGGCCAGCCCGACCGCTAACGCAAGTGCGATGGCTAGGACCGACCCGCGCGTCGGCTGGACTCGTGAGAGTATCTTGGGCGCACCGATTGCGATCAGGACGCCAAGGATCGCCCAGTGAACGAGGGAATCCGACACCTGTGCGACGCCTCCCATCTGTTCGACCGCTCTGCCGGTGAGAGCGGCAAACAACCCAGCGAGAAGCAATCGCTGCGGCCAGTCGCTCCGGGGACTTCCACGGAGGAGCAACCATCCGCACGCGGCCAGTGGCAACAGCAACACAGCGGAGGACAGCAGCAGCCCCAACAATCCGAGTTCCACCCACGAGTGGACGAACCAATTGTGAGCGTTCTTGGTGAGGATGAGGCTGTCTGATGGCTCGTGGGTGTCGCCCAGTGGGTAGACGTAGACGAAGGAGTCAGGGCCGTAGCCAAGAGTGTGAATGACGACGTTCGTAGGTGTTGTTTGATCCGGGGCGAACCACGGGCGATCCAGCGAGATGTCTATTGCATCACGCCAGATATTCAGGCGACCGCTGATTCCGTTAGCCGTGCTGCCAGGCACCGAGCCCGCACGGTCCAACGTGGTACCTAGCGCCCATGAGTGGCTCCCAGGTAGCTGTATTACGGACAGCAGAACTAGCGTGAGCACAGTCGCCCCGGCCAACGTTGCGGCGTAACGTCGTCGCAGTGCAGGTGGTAGCAGCAGAGCAGCGGCCACGACAAAAATCACCGTTGCGACTGCCGCGCCCACCCACGGGCCACGAGCGAGGGTGAGAGCCAGCGCAGTGCTGGGGATGGCCAGCCCTACCGCGGCGAGCGGCACGCCTAGGCGGGCGCTCCGACCCTGGACGATACCCACGCATACATACATCGTGATAGGGAGTCCCATCACGAGGAAAGCTCCGAAGAAGATGGGGTTGCCGAATGATCCGACGACGCGGGAGGCGTTCAAGGCATCTAGCCCCCAGGGAGCAACGCCGACCGTCTGCGCGATCCCGTAGAGTGACGTCAGTACGGTCGCGGTAGCGATCGCCCTTAGGAGACGGTCGATGGTTGATGGCGTTCGAGCGCGGTAGGCGATGGCGAGGAACACGACCACGACGGATGCAAAACTGATCAGCGAATAGCCATCGCGCCCCTCTTCGAAGCCACGTGTTGCGACGGCGTCGAACGGCGAGAGCACCGCCGACGTCGCAACGACCGTGAGTAGTCCGATCGCTAGGAGAATCACCCCGCGGGGAGGATAGCTCGCCAGCCAAGCCCGGAGCCGGGCCCGCCAGGCGCCGACTCGAAGGGAAGGCTCAGACGCGAGGGCCAGAGCCATGTCGGTCAGAGCCATTCCAGCTATGGCCGCCGCCAAGACTCGCATGACAGCGACCTTCGCTACGTCGGACACGGTAAACCAAGAGGGGGGGCCAAATGTCAGAGGAACCAGAACGATAGCCGCTAACCACGACTCCTCGATAGCGCGGCCGAGGATCCGACGCGAATGCACTAGGCGGTCTCTCTGGCTGATCTCAGCGGTCATCGTCGCCTCGCCTGAAGCGCCGTAGGCGGGTGAAAGCGATTGCGCATCCTAGCGAAGGCGCGGTCGCTCCTCGTATCCGCGTAAATCATGGGCACCACTATCTGTGAGATTCTTCATGGCATTCAACCATGTTCACGGGAACTCAGCGGCTATCGAGGTCACGAGAATTCGCGGATTCAGCGCACAGCTACGCGATTCGATCTCTGGACAGGGCAGTTTCGGAGGCGCTTCACCGGATGACAGCGCGATGTGGATCGGGAATCCAGCATGGGGCGCGACGAACGACTCGATGCCAAGCCCGCTCGCTCGCAGCGATCATTAGTCGTTACTGGGGCTACGCAGTCGGCGGCACCGGGGCACGCATGTTGGGCTAGCGAAACGCCCCATGACCATTCGGCCATGGGGCGTTTGCAGGACAGGACTCGGGAGGAGTGAGCTCTGGATCAGATCCAGAGTGGGGGACCTAGGACAGACCGTATTCCTTCCAGCGGGACGCTACCCGGGCCATGAGATCCATGCTGGGTTTCGCGATGGGCGGCAGCGGGTGGTTGTACTTCTTGAAGCCGAAGGTGGCGTCGATGCCCATTCCGTGGGTTGGGGGGATGAACTCGACCGTGCCTGGGAATGGAATCGCCTCCGGGTACTCAGCGCCGATCCACATGTGGTCTTCCGGGGTAACTGACGAGACGATCCGCCAGAGAACGTCATTCCAGTCACGGACGTCGCAGTCCTCGTCGACGACGATGACCCAGCGATAGCGCATGTGTTCGTAGGCTGCGTCGATGATCTGCTTGGGTTGCTCAACAGCGGTGATTTGGGCGCGAATGATCAGGAATCCGGATCGTCCCGCATCAGGGAAGAACACTTCTTTGATGTTCGTGTAGCCGGACTTGCTGACAAGCGTGTTGAGCAATGTGTTGGACCGCATCAGGGGCCGTGGGTAGTCTTCGATGCGACCACACGTGAGGCCGAATGAGACGGGGTTGCTGCGGTGGGTGATGGCTGTGATCTTCACCATGAATGACAGGGGACACTGGTTGTAGAACCCGGTCGATTCCCCGTGAGGGCCGTCATTCACGCGCTCGAATGGGACGACTTCGCCCTCAAGGATGATCTCGGCGTTCGCAGGAACCATCAGGTCGTTGGTCTCGCACTTCACGAGGTCGACGGGACGTCCAGCCCATGCGCCTGCAGCTTCGTACTCCATGTAGCCGTTTTCGTCCGCAGGGATGGCCGTGCCAGCCGACAGGGTCAGCAGTGGGTCCATCCCCAAGACGATGGCGCATGGTGTCGGGAGGCCGTTCTTTTCGTTGTCCAAGATGTGAGCGGCGCCGTTGCGGTCGCCGATCCCACCATAGCCGGAACCGAGGGGGGCATCAGCGCCAACTTCCCAGTTGCCCATGATTTCGACGGTGGTCGTGTTTTTGTCGAGGATCATGGAACGGTACTGGCCCATGTTCAGGTTCCCGTTCTTGGGGTCACGGGTGACGAATCCGGCGGTCGTCGAGATGTATCTCCCGCCGTCGAGCTCATGCCACTTGGGCGTAGGGAAGATATCTAGGTCGACGTCCTCGCCGAGGATCTTGACGTCCTTCACGGGGCCAGTGGGAACCTCGGTGGATTTCAGCCTGTTCTGCATCCCATCCTGGATGATGTCGCGCAAGGATTCCCAGTTCGGATCGCCGTTGAGGGCGACCCCCAGTTGATCCTCGCGGTACATCACGTTCGCGACGAAAGGCATTCCGGGGTAATCCTTCACGTTCTCGAACCAGAGGCCTGGGCCATCCTTGACCAGGGATCGATAGGCTATGCCGCCGATCTCCTCGTCCCAATCGACCTCCGTGCTAACGCGCTTCAACATCCCCTGATCTTCCAGGAGTTTGAGGTAACCGCGGAGGTCATCGTAGCCAACTGTCTTCCGTATCTCGCTTGTCATGCCTGTCTCCTGTAAGTCTCTTTCGGCGTCACTATCACTAGTCGAGGCCGTAGAGGTATTTGATGAAATCGCGGCCTTCACTCGTGAATGATTCCGCGCGTTTGAGTAGAGGTTCAAGGTCGGCGGGGTCACCGTAGCCGGCGTTCAAGCCAGCAACGGCAGCTTTCTCTACGAATTCAGGGCTGGCGACGGTTGCCTTGAAGGCCGCGCGCCACGCCTGGAGGATTTCCGGTGGTGTGTCATCGGACAGGATGAACATGCGGATGAAGTCTTCCGCAGCTTCACCAACCTGGAACGCGTCCTGCTGCTCCTGTGTTGCGCTGACGATATCAAAGATGTTCGGCGGCTGCGTGGCTCCGAGGGCGTCAAGCCATTCCTGGGAGATCGGGATGTCCCACCAGTAGAGCGGCACGATGCTGTCGTTCTCAAGCCACTCAGGGAACAGGCCCTGAACCAGCGAGAAGTCGCATGCGGGAGTTCCATCGAGCTCGCCGCGATCAACAGCCGCCTGCATCTCCGAGGTACCGCCGTAGCCGGTGATCACTTTCATGGGGCCACCGAGGTATACACGCTCGGGGTTGTGGGGGTCGACGGTCACGCATTGGACCTTCCCCGGGCCTTTACGTCCGCGATTGGGACGCTGCCACGTCTCGCCAGCGTCGTCGCTGGTCCATACCCCGTCACCTCGCGTTCCCGCGAATGCGCGTCCAGACGGCGACACGGCGACGTCAGTGACGGACCATCCCGCCAAGCTGGACGAAGTTACGTCCCATTTCCCTGCGTCGCTCCGTACCGTAACGACGCCTGCGTCCGTTGCGAGCAACAAGTCTTCCGCCATGTGCGATCTCCTCATCGGTTGCGAGTGGGTTTGCGGACGGGTGATATACCACATCGCCCGCATAGTCAATTATTTCGTAGCTGCTTGCGCCTGAACACGAATGCTTTTGCGCGAGCGGCGTGGAGGACTTACGAAGTTGACGCGGTATACCTGCAAAGATAGTCTGCATCCGCTTCTAGCAGTAGAAGCGCACCCCCGAAGCTTCCGAAGGAGGATCGCTTGGCTGACGCACAACACCGGGTCGCTTACACCGACATGCGTGAGTTCATCGAATTGCTTGATGCGAAGGGGCTCGTTCACCGGGTGACCGCCGAGGTCGATCCCGTACACGAGCTTGGCGCCATCACGGCCAGGTCATTGGATCGCCACGGGCCCGCGATCATCTTCGAGAACGTCAAGGGCTACCCGAACAAGCCGATGGTGGTCAATCTGCTGTCGACGCCGGAACAGGTGGCGTTGGCTTTCGGAACTGAGCCTACAGAAGAGCAGGTGCAGGGGGCCGTGGTGCGAGGAATGGACCATCGCCTCCCGTCCTTGGAGGTTGAGACCGGCCCGTGTAAGGACGTCATCTTGATGGGTGATGACGCCGACCTCAACTTCATTCCCACGCCTGTGTGGCATGAGCACGATGGCGGTCAGTTCCTGGCAACCACGGCAGGAATCGTCACCCGCGACCCGCTGCCGGGGATACTGAACGTCGGGCTTTACCGGACGATGATCAAGGACAAGCACACGATGAGCTTGGCCGGCGGCATCCGAGGACGCGCCTCGTCGACCGGCCCCGGCGGCGGTGACCACATCTTGGACAACGAGGCTGTGGGCAAGCCGACCCCCATCGCGGTCATCATGGGCACCGACCCGCTGGTGACACTCGCTGCGGGGAGCCCGGTGCGGCCCAACGGCGGCGAGCTTGAAGGCTCCATGGAGTACGAAGCGGCAGACGGCTGGCGCGGTGAGGGCACCAAGCTCGTGAAGTGCGAAACCAGCGACCTGCTGGTGCCGGCGGACGCCGAGGTGGTGATCGAGGGCTTCGTCGTTCCTAACGAACGCACGAGCGAGGGGCCATGGAAGGCCGATAAGGTAGCGGCCGAGGGTGTTGTGCTGGATCGTACCGCCGTCTACGAGCTGGGTTTGAAAGTAGAAAACATTACTCCTGTGAGTCTCGAAGACAAAACGCGTTTGGTTGCGTTGAAACAGGTTGTCACCCAACTAACTACCAAAGCTCTTTTAGACGCCTCGGAGAGTTCAGCTCAAGAGGAAGTGACCACGATGGTAGCTAAAATGCTCATGGCATGGGGGAGCGGGAATACGGGCCTCGAAAACGCGTTGGCGAGCCGATTCGACACCGCCCCACTGAAGAACGGCCTCTGTCCCAAGTGCAGCCAAACGCTCGATTGGACACCTGAGACAAAGGCCATTGACACCAAAACGATGGCGATGGTAACGGTTTATCACAGCGCGTCGCTCAAATTCAAGGACAACGAGTTCCCACCCGTCAACAAGGTGAGCCGTGAGCTGACCGCGAAGGTTGCGGCCCGCTGGGACGAGTTGGGATTGCCGTAGGGCAGGGAGTCATGTCAACAGATCTAGGCAAACAACTTCCAGACGACCTGTTTCATCAGCTTTCAGAAGTAGATCAGTCAGAGCAGGGAGGCAAAGCCATCCCCATCTGCACGGTGGACGCCGACGGTTGGGCACACCCTGCTTTGCTAAGCTACGGTGAAGTGGGCGCGCGAGACCGGTCTACGCTCAGGGTCATGACGTTCGATGGCACCAAAACCACCGAGAACCTTCGGGGGAACGGTCGGTTGACGATACTGTTCATCGACGACACGATGACGTATTACGTGAAAGGCGTAGCTAAGGAGATCCCCGCTGCTCGAGTGGGCGGCGGGCCAGGGCACGCCTACATGGATATCGCGATCTCTCACGTGCTCTCGGATGCTCCAGGCGCGGGGGAAGAGGGAGCGAGGATCACCTCGGGAATCATGTTCAAGTGGTAGCAGAATGCGAAAAATAATCGTCGGCATCAGCGGCTCATCGTCGCCGATCTACGGGATACAGACGCTCAAGACACTCAGTGCGATGCCGGATATCGAGACCCACCTGATCTTGTCGGAAGGTGCACACCTCTCGATCGCCTACGAGGCTCCAGAATGGCCTATCGCCGACATCGAGGCCATGGCCGACGTGGTGCACGACCCACGCAACATGGCAGCGGCGGTTTCAAGTGGCTCGTTCAAGACTGACGGTATGGTCATCGTGCCATGCTCGATGAAGAGCCTCGCTGCGTTGGCGCACTCGTACAACAGTGACCTGATCGTCCGTGCGGCTGACGTATGCCTGAAGGAGCGCCGACGGCTTGTGGTGGTCGCCAGGGAGACGCCGTTGCACCGAGGCCACCTAGTCAACATGCTCGCCGTTACGGACATGGGAGGCATCATCTTGCCGCCGATCCCCGGTTTCTACTCACAGCCCAAGACGATCATGGACCTGGTCCATCACACCGTGGGTAAGATACTCGATCTTTTGGACATCGAGAACGACGAGTTCAAACGGTGGACGGGCGAGCCTCTATCGGACGAGTGAGTCCGGTGAGAGCGGGCCTAGATCTCTCTTGGAAACAAGCGCTGATAAGTAAACTGACCAGTCCGTTTAGATGTGATTTAGAGGCAACCGCATCTCAAGCAGCGGCAATCTCAACGTTCAGGTAGGTAATAGAGTTGGAGCGGGAGACCGGATTCGAACCGGCGACAACCTGCTTGGAAGGCAGGAGCTCTACCACTGAGCTACTCCCGCTCGAGGGAGCGATTAGGCCGCTGACGCGGCTTTGGGGCCAACGGTCGCGAGCAGGGCTCCCGACGCAAAGACTATCTCATTCACGGCATCATCAAACGCCGTCGTTAGGGCTGCCGAGGGCTTACGGATGCCGGTGATCTTCCTGACGAATTGCACTGCGGCCGCGCGGATCTCTGCTTCCGCAACGATCTCTTCTTCAGTTCTCAGGATACGGATGCTACGGCACACGGCACACCCCCGCCTGGCAGTCTAGTCAGCTACTTCGAACACGGCATCGATGGACACTACTCCATCGAATGGGTTGCGTCCAACGCCCATGGAGGAGCGAGCGTGCTTGCCTGCTTCGCCGTAAAGCTCCACGAGCAAGTCCGAGCACCCGTTGACCACTTGGGCGTAGCCGTTGAAGTCCGGCGTTGCCTGAACCATCCCGAAGATCTTGACCACGTGGGTGACCTTGTCGAGGTCGCCGACGATGCTCTTCACGTTGGTGAGCATCCGTAGGCACGTGCGTCGCGCGGCTTCGTAGGCGTCTTCGATGGTGCAGTCGGCACCCATCACGCCTGTGATGTTGGAGTCGTTGGAGCGGGGGCCAACTGCGGACGTAAAGACCAGATTGCCTGCGCGGTAGCCGACCAGGTAGCTGCCTGAAGGGGCAACGTGCTCCGGTAGGGTCAGTCCAAGTTCGGCTAGTTTGTCTTCAACTTTTGACATGTCACACTCGTTGCACTGGCGTTGGTGTAGCGTTCGAGGGCCGTAGGGAGCCCTCTGCGCTTTGGGGCATTATATGGGTGTCCGGCTAGGGAGGCGAGGGGTCGTTAGCTGCGATCGGACTAGCTTTGGTTTCCTTGCCAAACAAGAAGACCGTAGTCGCCCCTACGATGAGCATGCCTGAGACCACAGTGAAGGCGAGACCAAAGCTGTAGCGGTCAGCCAAGGTGCCGATGAACAACGGGCCGATGATCTGGCCCAGATTCATGAATAGTCCCCACACACCTAGGAAAGCCCCTCGCTTTTCCTCCGGCGCAAGGTCCATAGCGTAGACCTGCATGGTGCCCCAGCCGAATGCCTCGGAGAGTCCGAATGCCATCACCGCTACGACGGCGACCATGAATGTAGCGCCGAGGGTCATGGCATAGACCGCCGATGCGGTGACGAGCAACCCAAATAACAGGGATCGCTTCCGACCATAGCGGTCGGTAATGATGCCTGCGGGCATAGTAGCGACGAGGGCGACTCCGCCGGCGATGGCGAGGAGCAGGCCTATCTGAACCTCGCTCAGGCCTGCTACTTCTTTGAAATGGGGTGGGAATAGCGTGCGGAACACACCAGTTCCACCGCCCACCATGCTGACGGTGAACGTGCCAATGGCCAAGGCTAGGAACGCTCGCGTTCTGAACATGGCAATATCGATACGCCGCTTGGTGCCAGGTGCTCTCGCGGGCTTGTCAGCGCGCTCGCGTCGCGTTTCCTTTATCCACAGGACGGTGACGATGATGACGATGACTTTGGTGGTCGCGATGAAAAAGAAGATGTACTTGAGGCCGAATACCACGCCGATGAGGCCAGCAGCAGCAGGGCCCAAGAGCAGGCCGATCCGCGCCGAAATCTCCCGCACTGCGACGACGCGACCGCGTGTCTCCAGACGGGTGGAGTCTGCCATGAGCACGTTCGCGCTGGTCATCCAGACTGAGATTCCGATGCCGCCGACGATCTCAAGCAATAGGAACGGCAGATAGCTGTCCACGAAGAAATCGCTGGTCATCGCGATGACGTGGAGCAGTGATCCGATGATGACGAATGGCTTGCGCCCAAAACGGTCGGTCAGGTAGCCGGTGAGGGGGCCTGTTACGAGTCGAGGCATGGCGCTGACGGATGAGATCACCGCTACGAGCAGGAACGTGCCACCGGTCTCATAAGCGAACAGGGGGCGGACGAGCCAGAGTCCACCGGTGCCGAACGCCCAGAAGAAGTACATGAGGAAGACCGGAAACGTTTCCGGTCTGGTGAGGTCTTGGATGAAGCGGCTTTTTGATTTCAAATAGTGGCCAAATAGGCGAGGGGCGCGGTCGGATGCTACCACCTTTGTCCCTCATGCTTTAGGGCCAGAATAGAATGACCTCATGCCGACGCTAGATCCAGCGCCTAAATGGGAGCGCTTCTACCCTGACCGCGTGGTCGGGGCACATGTGCTCGTGTTCGACGAGGTGGACTCGACCATGGACGTTGCGCGGGAGAGCGCACGCGCAGGCGCTCCCCATGGGGCGGTCGTGCGCGCGGCAACCCAGCGCTCTGGACGTGGCCGGTTCGCGCGGCGATGGGAGAGCGGGCCAGGTGATTCGCTGCTGACGTCTGTGGTGTTACGCATGCCTCCGGTGGACGTGGGCGCGCCGTTGTCGGTGGCAGGGTCGCTCGCGGTCCATGACGCGGTGGCGGAGCTACTCGCCGTACCCTGCGGGATCAAGTGGCCGAACGACGTGCAGGTGGGCGGCAAGAAGATCGCGGGCGTGCTCGTTGAGTCGCAGATCACCACCGACGGTACCGGGTTCGCCATTCTGGGCATCGGGCTCAACGTCAATCTGACCCCAGACGCATTTGCGGGGATCGGCGAGACGGCAACAAGCTTGGCGATCGAGAGCGGGGGGCCGATGGATCTGGATCACGTTGAAGAGACGTTGCTCAGGCACCTCGACAAGGCGCTAGCGGATCTTGTTGTGGGAACCGCGTTGATCGTCGAACGGTGGCGCACACACCTCTCAACGTTGGGGACGCAGATCGCCGTACACATGAGAGACGGCGTCGTCGAGGGGGAGGCGGTGGACGTTGATGAGCAGGGAGCGTTGCTACTTCGCGATTCCCGAGGTACTGTCCATCGGCTGCTTGAAGGAGACGTCACTCTTCGGGCCTAGGCGTATCGTCTGCTAAAATCACGCTTGCCGCTGTTCATGAGCGGCAATTGGCTAGTTCCAACGCTCAATAATTGACTGGTGTACCCCTGTGAAGACCGCGCGCGACTATTCGCCAGACCTATGGCGTCGGCTCGTCATCATCCACAAACGCCTCGAGAGTTTCCTCGATCGCCGTGGCTACGACGTGGCAACGACACCGATCCTCGAAAGCACCGATCTGTTCCTCCGAAAGTCGGGGGGAGAGCTCGCGTCCCAGATGTACAGCTTCACCGATCCGTCGGGGCGGCAAGTGAGTCTCCGACCGGAGCTCACGTCATCCGTGGTGCGGCAGTTCATCGACGGCAATCTCAAGGGACCCATGCCGCAGCGTTGGCAGTACTACGGAACGGTTTTCCGGTACGAGGCTAGCGCTGAGGGCGTGGATGCTCCTGAGGACTTGGAGTTTCAGCAACTGGGCGCCGAGATTCTTGGCTCCGCCTCAGAGTTCGCTGACGCTGAAGTGCTGGCGACCGCAGTGCAGGGCCTAACGACACTCGGGGTCACCGGGCACAAACTGCGTGTCGGCCACATGGGCGTCGTGAACGCGATGCTTGAGGCGTTGGGACTGTCTGAGCGAGCACGAGTATTCGTGGTGAACAGCCTTGATGACCTGCGCGCTGGTGAAGCTGGGGTGGAGATCGTTCGGCAGCGGGCGACCGACCTGGGATTGCTGGGCGAAGAACGAACCAAGGCGCTTTCGGAGTTGGCGCGGAGCATGGCCCCCGAAGACGCAGAAGGCATGGTCGAGGGGTTCTTGGCACCGGGCGTCATGGGGCTTTCAGGGCAACGCACACCGGAAGAGGTATTCAGGCGTTACCTACGGAAGCTCAAGGAAGCCGGGGTGCCAGAACTCGTCGATGCAGCGATCCGCTTCTCCGCCGAACTGGTGGCGCTTAGTGGTCCGGCCGATGAAGTCCGCAAGAAGCTGGGCGACCTAATCAAACGTTTCGACCTGGAAGCCGCCGTGCTCGCGCCCATCGACAAACTGCTGAAGGCGTTGGGCCAGTACGACCTCAAAGGCGTGCCGGTGATCCTTGATCTAGGCATGGCCCGCGGGATCGCTTACTACACGGGTGTCGTCTTCGATATCGACCACGCCAAGGTCAAGGGACGGCCCAGTCTTGGCGGCGGTGGGCGGTACGACGGTCTCGTGCGAGCGCTGGGCGCCAAGAAGGACGTACCCGCGCTCGGATTCGCCTATGCGGTGGATCGGATAGCGGAGGTTCTGCCGTCGGACTACGGCAGCGACCAGGACACGGGGGCCGTTCGCGTACTGGTGACGGCACAAGAATCTCAACGCAGCCAGGCGGTTGCGACCGCAGAACGACTGCGGGCGCAGGGCATCCCTGCTGAATTAGACCTGAGTGACCGCGGCGACGCCGAGGTGGCGAAGTACGCGGAGCAACGCGGTATCCAGACAGTGATGAGAGTGGGGGCAGATGGCGGAGTCTCTGAGACAGCAATCTAACGGGGACCGCCTGAATGGCGGTCTACGCCTGGCGATCCCCAGTGACGGGGAGATGTTCGAGCCGACCCAACGCTTCTTGCAGCGTTGCGGCATGGGTATCAATCGGCCTAGCCCGCGCCGCTACACGGCGTCGGTTCCGTCCGTACAAGGACTGGAGGTCATCTTCCAGCGCACGGCGGACATCACCTCGAAAGTCGAGGACGGCAACGCCGACCTGGGCATGGTGGGCCGCGACCGATTCCAAGAGAGCCGGATAGAGGGCGGCGACACGATTCTCATCATTCCCGAACTTGGGTTCGGCGGATGTGAGTTGGTGGTGGCGACCCCGGACGCTTGGATGGACGTCGATTCCATGGCTGACCTGGCCGACCTAGCGGTCGAATTCAGGGAGAGCGGTCGCGAGTTACGCGTGGCAACCAAGTACCCGCGGCTAGTCAGTCGTTTCTTTTTCAGTCACGGCGTCAACTACTTCTCCATCGCTCCGGTTACGGGCACCCTTGAGGCGTCTGTGGCTATGGGCTACGCAGATCTGATCGTCGATATCACAGCCTCAGGCGTGACGCTTCGCGAGAACAGGCTCAAGCGCTTGGAGGATGGCACGGTGTTGGCCTCCGAAGGCGCGCTGATCGGCAACAAGAAATTGTTGCGGGAGAACCCCGAGCGGCTGGAAGGTGCTCGAGAACTCATCGAACGCATCGAGGCGCACCAGAATGCTGGTGGCTTCCAGCGCATCTCGGCCAACATCGAAGGTGATTCGGAAGAATCGGTCGCCGCAAAGGTGCTGGAGCGCCCGGAGTGCGCTGGCCTTCAGGGGCCGACGATCGCCCGAGTATTCACGCCTGACGGCCGCAAGTGGTACTCCGTCACCGTGTTCGTCGACAAGGTGTCCCTCACCAGTATCGTGGACTTCTTCCGCGCGATTGGTGGAACATCGGTCACCGTGTCCGAAGCGAGCTATGTGTTTGGCCAGGAGAGCACCAGCTACGCGAGGCTGTTGGCCGAGCTCGGGCTCTAGCCATGCGTATCGTCGAAGGACTCCAAGCGGGGCTGGCGTTGCTAGCTCGTACGCCTGGATACGACGAACCAGAGCTTTCCCCCACCGCAACGAAGCGCACCGCTGACCTGTTCGGAGAGCCGCTGACGGCCACCCAGGCCGTGCGGCGGATACTTGATGACGTTCGCCTTCGTGGTGATGATGGTGTCCGAGAGTACGCACGCCGGATCGACCGCGTTGAGTTGGAGGAGCTAGAGATACCCAGGGATCGCTGGCGTGAAGCGCTGGCGTCGATCCCAGTCGAGCTCGCAGATGCACTACGGGTCGCTGCTGACCGCGTTCGCGACTACCACGAGAAATGCATGCCGCTGGAATGGCGCGACGACGAAGCTGGCTACGGTCAGCGGCTCGTGCCGATCGAGCGAGTGGGCCTCTATGTGCCAGGTGGCATCGCCGAATATCCGTCGACGGTCCTGATGTCGGCCATCCCCGCGAAAGTCGCTGGTGTGCCGGAAGTCATCCTCTGCACACCCTCACCAAGCCCCGCCACTTTGGCCGCTGCCGAGATCGCAGACGTAGATCGCCTATTTGAGATCGGCGGAGCACAGGCGATAGGCGCGATGGCGTTTGGGACAAGCACTGTGCCGAAGGTCGACAAGATCTGTGGCCCTGGCAACATCTTCGTGTCCATCGCGAAACGCGAGGTGTACGGGCACGTGGACATCGATGGGCTCTACGGCCCGACCGAGACCGTGGTCATCGCTGATGACACGGCGGATGCTTCCCTAGCGGCGGCGGATCTGCTGGCACAAGCGGAACACGATGAGATGGCGTCACCCGTGCTCATAACCACGAGCATGGATATGGCGCAACGAGTGAGCGCAGAGGTAGATCGACAACTTGCGCTCCTCGATCGCAAGGCCGTGGCTTCTGCCGCGATAGAGGGGCAGGGGATGGCCGTGGTCGTCTCGACCGTCGAGGAAGCGATCGAACTCTCGGACGCGTTCGCGCCAGAACACCTGTGCCTGCTAGTGGAGCGCGCAGATTCCTATGTTGAGCTTGTTCACAACGCCGGCGGGATATTCGTCGGTGAGTATTCACCGGAGGTCATGGGAGACTATGTCGCCGGCCCAAGCCACGCAATGCCGACAGCAGGGACGTCGCGGTACGCCTCCAGCCTGGGCGTGCATCATTTCCTGAAGCACGTGCCGGTGATTCGGCTCAGTACTGCGTCTATGGGCAGCCTTGGGCCTGCGGCGGCGGCTATCGCACGCGCCGAAGGCCTCACGGGGCATGCCAGGGCAGTCGAGATGCGTCTCGAAGGCGCCGGTACCGCAGTCGATAAGGATTTCTTCGCGGAGACCCCCGATGGCCAGTAGCAACGCGGGCAGGAAAGGGCCGCTCGATTTCGTGCGGCCTCACCTGCTGACGCTCGCGCCATACGAAGCGGTCGATCCACCTGACGTACTTGCCAAGAAGGCAGGGATGCCTGAATCACAGACCGCCAAGCTGAACGGGAACGAGAATCCCTACGGCCCTTCGCCACGTGTAGCAGAGATGATGGCAGCGGTGAACCGCATGCACATCTACCCTGATCCAGCGCAGGTGGCCATGCGAACCGCGCTAGGCGAATTCCTGGGCGTCCCCAAGGATCAGATCGTCGTGGGTAACGGTAGCGACGAAATCATCGATCTGGTGTTCCGGTGCGTCCTGGATCAGGGCGATGCGGTCATCAACTGCGAACCGACTTTTGGCATGTACGAGTTCACCGCTCACGTGTGTGGTGGACGAACCATCACCATTGAGCGAGACGAGCACTTCGCAGTTGATGTTGACGCCGTGCTTGCGGCGGTTGATGAGCGCACCAAGATCGTCGCTATCGCTTCGCCCAACAACCCGTCGGGTAATTGCACGCCTCTTGAAGATATCGAACGACTGCTGGCAGCGGACATCCTCGTGTTGATGGACGAGGCATACATTGAATTCGGTGGCACCAGCGTAGCAACTTGGGTTGCGCGACATCCCAATCTGATAGTTTTGCGTACGTTTAGCAAATGGGGTGGGCTTGCTGGCCTACGTATTGGGTACGGCATCATGGCTGCAGAGCTCGCCGATCTGCTCCTTCGTGCGAAGCCTCCTTACAACGTGAATCAGGCTTCAGAGGCCGCGATGCTCGCTACCCTCTCTGATATTGACACGCTGAATCAACGGGCTGATTTGATCGTGCTTGAACGCGAGAAAATGCTCGCCGCATTGGCCGAGATGCCAGGCGTGGATCCGTTGCCATCGGAGGCGAACTTCCTGCTCTGTCGCATGCCTGAGGGACGCGGCAAAGCGGTATACGAAAGCCTCGCTCGGCAAGGAGTGTTCGTGAGATACTACTCGCGAGCCTCGCTGGCCGATTACCTGCGGATCAGCATCGGGACCCCCGAGCAGACGACGCAGGTGATTGAGGCCATGATTCAAGCCCTCGCAGAGTAACCCCGCCATGGCAAACCGCACCGGAACCTACGCACGTACCACGGGCGAAACTGACGTTCGCGTCACTATCCGCCTGGATGGCACCGGCGTCGCGAAGATTGCGACCGGGAATGGCATGCTCGACCACATGCTCTCTCAACTCGCACGACATGGCCTGCTAGACCTAGAGGTCAAGGCCGATGGCGATTCGGCGTTGACGGGCTGGCACCACACCGTCGAAGACACAGGCATCGCGCTAGGACGAGCGTTCGCCGACGCGGTCGGCGACGGCAAGGGCATCCGACGCATGGGACACGCCATCGTACCGCTGGACGAGGCGCTATCGAGGGTCGTGCTCGACATCAGCGGCCGACCATACGCGACGGTCGATTTGGGTGTAAGCGGCGAGGACATCGATGGCTTGCCTGGCGATCTGGTGCGTCACTTCTTGGAGTCGTTCGCGACCGAAGCGCGTATCTCGCTGCACGCGACGGTGCTTGCAGGGGTGAATCCGCACCACAAGATCGAGGCCACGTTCAAAGCGCTCGCACGAGCCCTACGCGACGCGGTCGAGATCGACGACCGCGCCAACGGCCAGGTGCCGTCGACCAAAGGCACGATCAGCAGCTAATGCGCGGCTGGGGTCAGCTTACGTCTGGCTAATCACTGTTTCGTAAGACTCGATGACTGTGTTTGCGAGCAAGCGTTCGCACATGGAGTCGACTTGCGCCTTCGCTGTGGGCTCGTCCGCAGCGTCCAGGGCGAGCGTGAGGTACTTACCGACCCGCACTGCCTCCACCGACTCGAAACCTAGCGTGTGTAGGCTTCCAAGCACGGCATTACCTTGTGGGTCGTTCACCGTGGGTTTCAGTGTGACGTGAACCTGTGCGCTGAATCGCATCCTAATTCCCCGAATGGTCGAGTGTGCCTGCTTCGGGCAGGGTGGTGTCCGCACCACAAGTCTGGCCCTCGAAGGACACTCCGTTGTTCCGATGGTCATCCACGAACCGCTGCATGCCTGGGCGATCGACACCTGGATAGGTTTCCGTCCATCCCCAAGACGTGAGAGTGACGGAGCCTTCTGCCACGCTGGCGTAGGGCTGGGCGATGAAGCAGCCGGGGTAGCCGAGCTGGGCTTCTAGGTAGCTAGTGAGGTCGGCAAGCTGAGCTTCGTCGGTCAGACTGTGGTTCACAACGATGGCGCCCTGCTCAAGGTTACGGACGACTGCCTCGTTGGCTTGCTGCTCCGTGTAGATACCCCAGTCGACTCCTGCGGCATAGCTAGGACCGGACGTGGGAGGATCGCTGGGGTAGGCGGTGTAGCTGGTGCCATCTTCTAGCACGCTGCTAGGTTGAACTGCAACTGCTGTACCTACTCTGGGTGTGTCGCCCGTAGCATCGGCACCATTTTGGCTATGCGTCATCAGGCCAGCGAAGGATGGCAGAGCGATACCCAGGATCAACGTCGCGGCTACGAGGCCACCGAGGATTCCATAGATCGTACGCTTACGTGCCCTACGTGCGGTGGATCGGCGTCGACGCTGCTCCCGCTGGATCGTCCGGCGTGATGGGGCAGGCTCACGGATACGTGGCACCCTGGGCGCCTTCGGCGGGGTTTCCGTCTGGCCATCGCGATCGAAATCCGGCTCGTCGTCATCTTCCGCTTCGACGACGGCTGCCGCCACCACGGGGTTTTCGTCCGCCTGTTCAGTCGCAGCGGCCTCAGTAGCGATCGCCTCAGGTGCGTCCGCGACTGGCTTGTCGGGTTCGGGAGCGCTGGCCTCCGGCGCGGGCTCATCTTCAGTAGCGATCGCCTCAGGCGCATCCGCTACTGGTTCATCGGGTTCTGGAGCGTTGGCCTCTGGTGCGGCCGTCTCTTCAGTGGCGGTAGCCCCAGGCGCATTCGCGACCGGCTCATCGGGTTCTGGAGCGTCGGCCTCTAGTGCGGCCGTCTCTTCAATAGCGGTCGCGTCGGGAGCATCTGCGACTGGCTCGTCGGCTTCTGGAGCGCTGGCCTCTGGTGCGTCCGTCTCTTCGGCAGCAGTAGCCTCAGGTGCGTCCACTGCCGGCTGATCGGCCTCAGGAACGCTCGCTTCAGGAGCAAATTCCTCTTCGGTAGCTTGCTGCTCTTCTTCCGGATTCTTTTCAGTCACGCGACCACTCCGAGGCCAAATGGCACATTGATTACTACGGTAGCGCCTGGCCCGTTAGTCTTCTATACGCTTCGAGGTACCGTTCCCGCGTCTTCTCGATGATGTCGTCGGGAAGAGCAGGCGCGGGAGGGGTGCGATCCCATGGCTGCGTCAGCAGCCAGTCACGCACGAACTGCTTGTCATAGTTGGGTTGCGACTTGCCCGGCGCGTACTGGGTACCTTCCCAGAAACGACTCGAATCAGGTGTTAGCACCTCATCGATGAGGATCACCTCACGGTCGCGGATACCGAACTCGAATTTGGTGTCGGCGATGATGATCCCGCGTTCGGCGGCAACATCATGGGCGTACTGGAAGATGGCGAACGAGAGATCGCGAAGCTTCACAGCGAGGTCTGCGCCGACCATCGCCGAGACCTCGTCGATGGTCATCGGCTCGTCGTGGCCGACCTCTGCCTTCGTGGTAGGTGTGAACAGCAGTTCAGGGAGCTTGCTGCCGTCTACCAGGCCTGGAGGAACGGGGATACCGAAGATGGTCCCTGTCTGGTTGTAGTCCACGAGTGCGGAGCCTGTCAGGTATGCGCGGACGACGCACTCAACGTCGATGCGCTCGGCTCGCTTGATTACCGTGGCCTGCCGTGCGATTTCAGGCGGGAGTGTCTTGATGATCGGGTGGTTCACCAGATCACCGAGGCCTTCGGGATCGTCCGCTAGCGCGATGAAATGGTTCGGAACGATCTGCCCGGTCTGGTCGAACCAGAACTTGGACATCTGGGACAGCACACGTCCCTTGTCCGGTACGCCGTTGGGGAGCACGACGTCGAAGGCTGAGATGCGATCCGTGGCGACCATGAGCAGCATCCCGTCACCCATGTCGTAGGTGTCGCGAACTTTGCCCTGGTAGAGCTTATTGGGGAGGTTAGTCTCAAGCAGTGGCACCGGCGTACTCCTTGGATGCAAAGCCTAATCGGCTGAATGTTCGTCCGACGTGTCGTAGGTAGTAACCGTAATCGAACAACCCTGCGACCTCGTCGGCACCGAGCCGTGACGTCACGTCGGGGTCTGATTTTACTGACTCTCGGAAATCTTCGTTCTTGTCCCAGGCGGCCAACGCGTGGCGCTGCACTAGTTCGTACGCTGAGGTGCGGTCTAGTCCACTCTCCACGAGAGCCAGAAGCACCCGCTCGGAGAAGACTATTCCCTTGGTGAGTTCCAGGTTGCGCATCATGTTCTCAGGGAACACGAGCATGCCCTCGACGACCCGGGTGAACGTATCGAGGATGTAGTCGATGGCGAGGGCGGAGTCCGGGAGGATCATGCGCTCTGCGGAGGAATGCGAGATGTCGCGCTCGTGCCAGAGCGGCACGTTGTCGAGCGCAGTCTGGCTGTGCCCGCGGACGAGTCGGGCGAGACCGCAGATACGTTCGGAGAGCTCAGGGTTGCGCTTGTGGGGCATCGACGATGAGCCTGTGCTCACGAACCCGGGAGTGCCGAATGGCTCCTCCACCTCGCGTACCTCTGTGCGCTGGAGGGCGCGGACCTCGGTCGCGAACTTCTCGAGCGATGCGCCGATCAGCGCGAGGGTCTGTACGAACTGCGCGTGGCGGTCGCGTTGCAGTATCTGGTTGGACACGGGAGCGGGGTCTAGGCCAACTTGCTCGCAAACGGACTCTTCGATGTCCGGAGGGATGCTGGCGTAGCTGCCCACGGGCCCCGAGATCTTGCCAACGGACACCATCTCACGGGTGAGGGCCAAGCGCTTCTTGTGACGGCGCATCTCGTCCCACCAAAGTGCTAGCTTGAGGCCGAAGGCCATCGGCTCGGCGTGGATCCCGTGGGAGCGTCCGATGCAGGGGGTCGCAGAGAGTTCCTCAGCTCGGATCTTGAGAACGCCCATGCAACGGTCGATTCCGGCGTCGATCTCGTCGACGGCCTGCACGAGCTGGAGGCTAAGGGCGGTGTCTTTGACGTCGTTGGACGTCAGACCGTGGTGGATCCAGCGCCCCTCAGCACCAAGGCTAGGCGTGACGGAGCGCGTGAAGGAGACGACATCGTGGCGAGTCTCCTCAAACCACTTGTCGTAGAGGACACGGTCGAACTTGGCGTTGCGGATCTTGTCGGCGTCCTCTTGCGGAACGACACCGAGTTCAGCCCAGGCGACGCTAGCGGCGATCTCAATCTTGAGCCAAAGGTCAAACATGTTGTCCTCTGACCAGATTTCTTTCATACGCTTGCGCTCGTAGCGGTAATACATCAGGAATTCTCCCTGTCTTGCTGCTCCGAATAGTCAGGCAAAACCGTGAAGCCGATCTGCCGCGGTCAGTGATCGCTTGGGGAACGCACTGAACAGCAGCGTCGCACGAGTGCGATCTGCTGAAGTTCCGTCGAAATCACAAAGAATGACCATTCGGTCGTGGGCCCGGCTCTGGCGACTGATTTGGGGTGGCGTCGGTGAACCGATTCAACGGTCACGCAACCGCTGTCGGTACTCCTCAACAGCCTGTCGAATCTTAGCATATTTGATGCCCAAAATCTGAGCCGCGAGGAGGGCTGAATTGCGGGCTCCCCAGGCGCCAAGCGCGACCGTTGCGACCGGGATGCCAGGGGGCATCATGACGATCGAATGCAGCGCGTCAACGCCATTCAGATCGCTGGAGGTCAGCGGCACGCCGATGACGGGAAGCGTAGTGTGCGACGCGACAACACCAGGAAGGGCAGCGGCGCCTCCGGCGGCGGCGATGATCACTTCGATGCCACGAGCTTCGGCGCCAAGCACCCAAGCGCGAACCTTGTCCGGGTCGCGGTGTGCGGATGCGGCGACGAGTTCGGCTTCTACCCCGAGGTCTGTGAGTGTCTTCAGCGTGTCTTCCATGACCGGTTGGTCGCTGGTGCTGCCGACGATGATTCCTACCTGTGGCACGGTCTTTTGCTCCTGATGATGATGGTGAACCGCTTACAGTAAGCAGGCGCAAGCGGGAACAAGTTTAGAAGGTCAGTATGAGGGTATTGGTTGGCGAGAGCATGAGTCAACAAGGTGCGAGCAGTGGTGCACTGCGCGTTAGAATCTCGCCATGGCCATCAATCTCCATGTCGGCGCTCCAGCGAGCGCCTCGATCGAACGGCAGGTCGCATTCATCGCCCGCGCTGAAACGCTGGGGTTCAGCGGCGCTGGCGTGGCTGATGATGCTCGGTTCGTGGATCCGTTCGAGACGCTAACGGCCGCCGCGAGCGAAACCTCCCGGATCTGGCTGTACCCCGCAGTGACCAACCCTGTGACGCGGTCTGCCGCAGCGCAAGCGAAATCTATCCAGGCGCTGAGCGAGGTTGCACCGGGGCGCGTGAAGTTGGCCATCGGCGCTGGCGACGCGGCTCTAGCCACCGGGACGCGCCCTTCGAAGCTACGCGATCTGAAGAAGGCAGTCGTCGACATCCGCGAGATACTTGGGGAGGGATCGATCGCGCTGTTCGATCGGGTGCCAGTGGGAACCCCCAGCGAACTGCTGCCCCCGCCAGTCATGATGGCCGCAAGCGGCCCGCGGACTCTGGAGGCAGCGGGAGCTGTCGCCGACGAAGTGTTGGTAACGTCCGGGCTATCGCTTGAGGCACGCGAGGCGGTGACGGAGGCGATAGCTGAGGGCGCGATACAGGCACGCAGACGCGTCCGACAGGTGCCCATCCCGTACTACACGCTCGTCTCGGTTCACGAAGACCGAGAAACTGCAATCGAGCGGGCGAGGCCGTGGATCCATTTCTGGCTGAAGCAACGCATGTTCCGGCTTAGCATGAGAGCAATGGGTATTCCAGCCCCGGCATTCCCCACGCCGGAAAGTATCCCTACGCAGTTCATGCGACGCCTGGCAAACACTCTCGTGCTTGCAGGCACGCCGCACGAGGTCGCGGCGAAGGTGGCGCGCCTCGATGAAGACGGCGTAAGCACATTGTTCTGCATGCTGCCTGGCGGGCCCAAGATGCACGAGGAGAGCTTGGGGCTGATAGCGGACCACCTGCTGCCGGTAGGGCAACGGTAGATCGGATGCGCGTATCGTCGCATCACATAGGCATCACATAGGCATCACATAGGGGGTGGCGATTCAGATTGAGATTTCAATTGAACTGGGAGCCACCGCAAGCATAAGCTGACGCTGGCCCGACCGACGCTCACCTAGGAGACTCATGAGCACAACGCACAGCAACGCCTCCGATGTCGCATCCATGGTGGAGACCTACACCGCGACTCGCAAGGCTTCTGAAGAGTTCGCAGCGCCTCTGGCCATCGAAGATTACATGCTTCAGGCCATGGACGATGTGAGCCCTACCAAGTGGCACCTAGCCCACGTCTCATGGTTCTTCGAGACGTTCTTGCTCAAGCCCTACCTGGGTGGCTACAAGCCCATCGAGGAACGGTACGAGTACCTGTTCAACTCCTACTACAACACCGTTGGTCCCCAGTACCACCGGCCATCACGCGGGCTGATCTCGCGGCCGACGGTGGCGGAGGTCTACGCGTACCGGAAGCACGTTGACGACAACATGCTCGCGCTGTTCGAACAAGCGAGCCCGAGCTTGGCGGCCGAAATCGCGCCGCTGGTTCGACTGGGCGTGAATCACGAGCAGCAGCACCAAGAGCTGATGGTGACCGACCTGAAGTACAACCTGGCGATCAACCCCTTCAAGCCTGCGTACCATGACCGTGAGATCCCCCGAGGCGTTGCTACCCCTCCCCTGGGGTGGGTCGAACATCCGGGCGGGATCGTCCAAACGGGGTGGGAGGGCGATAGCTTCGCTTTCGACCACGAGTCGCCTCGGCACGACACGCTGCTGCACCCCCACCGCATCGCGTCGAGGCTGGTCACCAACGGCGAGTACCTCGCGTTCATCGCGGACGGCGGGTACGAGCGATACGAACTCTGGTTGTCACAAGGGTGGGCGAAGCTCAACGGTGAGGGCTGGAAAGCACCACTCTACTGGGAGCAGATCGATGGTGCGTGGTGGCACTACACGCTGTCAGGCATGCAGAAGGTGGATGAGCACGCGCCAGTGGTTCACGTGAGTTACTTTGAGGCGGACGCCTTCGCAGGTTGGGCAGGCAAACGACTTCCTTCAGAGGACGAATGGGAGCACCACGCGGAGAAGCTAGCGATAGAGGGCAACTTCGCTGACGATCGCCTGTTCCACCCAGTCCCGCTAGACACAGGGAGTGGACTACCTGCGGGCGAACTCTCGCAGATGTATGGCGACGTGTGGGAGTGGACGGGTTCAGCGTTCCTGCCTTACCACGGATTCACGCCTCTGGAAGGCGGCCCGGGGGAATACAACGGCAAGTTCATGATGAGCCAGATGGTGCTTCGGGGGCGGATCCGTAGCCACACCCCAGAATCACATGCGCTCAACCTACCGCAACTTCTTCTACCCGCCTGACCGCTGGCAGTTCAAAGGATTCCGCCTGGCGGAAGATCTTCGCTAGACGTCGAAGTTGGCGATGTCGGTGCGGTGCTGGGCGCCTTCGAACGCGATGGCGTCCGCCGCTTGGTAGGCGAGGGTACGCGCCTCAGCGATGGTGGCCGCATGGCCGACGGCAGCGAGCACTCGACCGCCACTGGTGACGGTCTGACCGTCCAGTTCGGCGGTTGCCGCATGAAACACGATGGTGGATTCAGGACCGTCGGCAAGGCCTGTGATGGGCTTGCCGGTGGCGTACACGCTTGGGTAACCCGCAGACGCGAGCACGACCGCTACGGTGGCCTCGGCTGACCAGCGTAGGTCGAGTTCGGCGACGTGCCCATCGATGACGGCATCGATGACGTCCAGTAGGTCATTTTCCATGCGAGGCATGATGAGTTGGCACTCGGGATCGCCGAAGCGTGAGTTGAACTCCACGAGCGATGGGCCTTCATCGGTTAGCATCAAGCCACCGTAGAGGACTCCCTCAAACGGCGTACCTTCAGCCGCGAGTTGGCGGATGACCGGCTCGATCAAGAGTTCACGCACCTCTTGCTCCATAGCGTCGTCCCACCAGGGCGGTGGGCTGTAGCCGCCCATGCCTCCGGTGTTCGGGCCCTTGTCGCCGTCATAGATGCGCTTGTAATCGCAAGCTGCGACCAATGGAGTGAGGGATTTGCCGTCGGTGAACGTGAACACGCTGACTTCTTGCCCCTCCATCAACTCTTCGATCACCACTTCCACGCCAGCATCACCGTACGCCCTGTTCAGCATGATGTTGTCGAGAGCGGAGAGAGCGATGGCCACCGTCTGCGCGACCACGACGCCTTTACCCGCAGCCAGGCCCTCTGCCTTGATCACGATCGGGGCGCCATGCTCACGGACGTACTCGGTGGCCTCTTCGTGATCGGAGAACACCTCGAAGTGTGCCGTGGGAGCGCCAGCCGAATCCATGATCCGCTTGGAGAAGGATTTGGACCACTCGATGCGCGCTGCGGCTTTGGTTGGCCCGAAGACGCGGATGCCTGCTTCACGGCATGCGTCCACCATCCCTGCCGCGAGGGGCGCTTCAGGGCCGACAACAACGAGGTCGATGGAATTCGAACGGGCAGCCGTGATCACGCCTTCAACATCCTCAGCGGCAACGTCGAGGCACGTGGCGAGTTGAGCTATCCCGGCGTTGCCGGGAGCAGCGAACAATTCAGGAGCGCGAGGGGACTGCGCCAGTTTCCAAACCAGCGCATGCTCGCGCGCTCCGCTCCCGACTACTAGGACTCGCACGTGTTTACTCCCACTCTATGGTGCCTGGCGGCTTGCTCGTGATGTCGTACACCACGCGGTTGATGGCGGGGACTTCGTTGACGATGCGGCTCGATATGCGGGCCAGGGTATCGTAGGGCAGGCGAGCCCAGTCAGCGGTCATCGCGTCTTCGCTGGTCACGGCGCGGAGGGCAACAACGTGCTGGTACGTACGCTGGTCCCCCATGACGCCGACAGTCTGCGTATTTGTCAGCACCGCGAAGCTCTGCCATAGATTGTCATACAGGCCATCAGCCTTGATCTCGTCCATGACTATCCAGTCGGCGGCGCGGAGCGTCTCCAGCTTGTCCCAGGTGATATCGCCGATCACGCGGATGGCGAGGCCTGGTCCGGGGAAGGGCTGGCGATTCAGGATCTGGGGGGGAAGGCCCAACTCTGCCCCTGCGAGACGAACCTCGTCCTTGAAGAGGTAGCGTAGCGGCTCAACCAGCTTCATGCGCATCCGCTCGGGCAAGCCACCAACGTTGTGGTGGGTCTTGATCTTGTGGGCGGCCGTGCTCTCACTCGTCTGGCTCTCGATAACGTCGGGGTACAGCGTGCCTTGGGCGAGGAAGTCGACCTCTCCCATGGCACCAGCCTCAATTTCGAAAACGTTGATGAATTCGTTGCCGATGATCTTCCGCTTCTGCTCTGGGTCAGTGACGCCCGCCAAGGCAGTCATGAAGCGCTCGGTGGCGTCGACGTATATCAGTTTGAGGCCGAGATTCTGCTCGAAGACCTCACGTACGCGTTCCGGCTCTTCACGACGCAGCAGCCCATTGTTCACAAAGATGCAGGTGAGCTGGTCGCCGATGGCCTCGTGAACCAGCTTGGCGGTGACGGCTGAGTCGACACCACCGGACAGCGCGCAGATGACTTTGCCTGTACCCACTTGCTCGCGGATTCGCGCTATGGACTCAGAGACGAAGTTGTTGGGCGTCCAAGAGCCGTTCAGCCCGCAGACCTTGTACGCGAAGTTGCGGAGCATCTCTACGCCCTGGGGGGTGTGCGCGACCTCCGGGTGGAACTGAATGCCGTATATCCCGTCGTCATTGGCCATCGCGGCAATAGGGGAATTCTCACTGAACGCGATGGCCCGGAAACCCTGAGGCATCACGTCGATCCGATCGCCATGGCTCATCCAAACGGGTAGCTCGTCCTCTAGGCCATCCAGCAAAACCGACTGGTCGTTCCGGTGCAGCACGGCGAACCCGTACTCCCGCTCAGCCGCCTGGGCGACGTGGCCGCCAAGCTGGTGAGCGATGAGCTGCATGCCGTAGCAGATGCCCAGGACTGGCACCCCTGCATCGAAAACCCAAGCGGGGGCCGTCGGCGCGCCTTCTTCATACACGCTGGAAGGGCCACCAGACAGAATGATGCCTGCCAGGTTCATGTCACGAACGGCATCGCGAGTCGCGTCTGGCGGCACGATCTCGCAGTAGACGTTCAGTTCGCGGACTCGCCGGGCGATCAGCCGACTGTACTGTGAACCGAAGTCGATGATGGCGATGGCGTCACGTTTGGGTGGGACATCTGAGTCAACGGTCGCTTGGCCAGCCGTGCCAGCGGTGCGCCGAACCTCTTCGCTGGCGATCTCAAGGTACGTAGAAACCTCGACGTCGCCTGTCGTCGACACTCGGTGGGTCGGATCGGCGGGCGTCGTTTCCTGTTCATCGGGCATCGTTCATCCTCTTGATTGGGGTCGCCGGAGTGTAGCCCAGCGAGGGACGCCTCTCAAGCAGCAGTATTCGCCTCGACTGTATTCAGGAAGTCCAGGACCACCTGGTTGAACGCAGACGAGTCCTCGAAGTGAGGCCAATGACCCGCGCCAGCAAATACGTGCAGCTCAGCATGCGGCAGAGTGGCCACAGCGCGTTCAGGATGAGATGCCGGAAAGAGAGGGTCACGCTCGCCTGCAGTAACCAGTGACGGAATTTCGATCTTTGCCAAGCCCTCAAGGAACATCACCGAGCCTTTCACGCCCCGTAACGACACTCCTGCACGTAGCGCGGCCAGCATCTGCTTAGTTACACCTGGTTGGAGGCTGGCCTCGTAAAGAGCCTGAACGAGGTCTTCGGGGATGTCGTCGTTCTTGATCAAGAGCTTGAGCATGGAGCGAACGCGTCGCTCCGTTGGTCTGAAAAAGAATTCGCCGACTCCTGGCAGAGTTAGTAGGCGTTGCGACCACGCGATCTCCCGACCGAGCCCCGCGCTCCCCACGAACGTGAGCGAGCGTACGCGGCTTGGATGTGCGATCGCGAAGTGGCCAGCGATCAGCCCACCGAGCGAGTTCCCGGCCACATGCGCCGCCTCTAGCCCGACGGCGTCCATGAACGCGCTCAGGAAACGCACACCTTCCGCAGGTGTGGTTCGATTCGATCGTCCGGTGCCTTGAGGGCTCCACAGGTCAGGCGCAAAGACCGGGCGTGACTGGGCCAACGCTTCCATGTTGCGGGTCCAAACGATCGATGACCCCCCAAGTCCGTGAAGCAGCACGACAGGAGTTTGCGATCCGGATGGGTGAGAAGCAGCGTACCGGTAGGAAACCAAGCCCTGCGTGGTCTGAACGGTGCGTGGCTCTGCGGGCGTGAATGCCATGGAGTGATTGTACGGGTGAACACGGGCCCAATGCAGGGGTGCTGAAGGGGCCAGTGCTATACTTCGCGAACCGTATTCCGCTCTCAAATCTGCCGCTAGATCGGCTTTATCATGCCGCTCGTAACTGATAATCTCAACAACCGCTCTATCGCCTCGATCCTTCTGCGCGAGAGCGGCGTGATCGCGTACCCAACCGACACGCTATACGGGCTGGGCGCGATCGTGTTCAACCGCAGCGCGGTATCAACCGTATTCGTCATCAAGGGCAGGCAACGCGACCAAGGACTTCCGGTGCTCGTCGCGTCTGAGAGTCAATTGCGTGAGGTCGCCGCCGACGTCTCCGATGAGGCGATGGCGTTAGCCAAGAAGTTCTGGCCAGGTGCGCTCACGTTGGTCATGAAGCGCCATCCCGATCTGCCATTGAACGTTACGGGCGGCGGCGACACCGTCGCCGTGCGGTTGCCAGACCACCCATGCCCACAATCCTTAATCTCCGCGTGCGGATCACCCATCACGGGTACCAGCGCCAACAAGCACGGTGGCCTCGATCCCACCAGCGCAGCCGAGGTCCAGCGCCAACTTGGCAGCAGGCTCAGCCTTGTGCTGGATGGCGGCCCATCGCCGTTGGGCGTGGCATCAACCGTCATCGATGTCACGATGTCGCTGCCGCGCGTCCTGCGTCAAGGCGCAATCAGCATCGAAGAGCTGCGTACCGTATGCCCGATCGCGGAACCCGACCCGATGCCCACCAGCCCCGAATCGAGAGGTAGCTAACGACAATGGCCGACGTTTGGGATCCGATAACGCCTCTGATTGAGCGTCGCGCTCCGGTGGAGGAAGCTCTCCGAGAGCACGTCGAGCGCGCGTCAGTGAGTGGTTTGCCGCTCTACCGGATGATGCAGTACCAACTTGGCTGGGTTGACCGCGACGGCCTCGATGTACCGCATGAACCGCCGCAACGCACGCTTGGCAGCCTTTGCGTAGAGGCCGCGTCGCTGTCAGCATCCGCTCCTTCCGACGCAGCTTACGCAGGTGCGGCCATCGAGCTGTTCAGCGAGTCGGTGGAAGTCCACGAGCAGATGCAAACAGGTGAGGCGGGAAGTGACGAACTCCCTGCGGTGTGGTGGGTTTGGGGCCCTGCGCAGGCGATCAACGTGGGCGACGGATTGCACGCTCTCGCCAGATTGGCGCTGCTGCAACTCCAGGAGAAGGGGCAATCCCCCGAATCCACGCTTGCGACCATGAGCGTTCTGGATGATCTGGCACTGAAATACTACGAGGGCCAGTACATCGAACTGACCTACCAGGAGCGCGTGGACATAACCACCGCTCAATACTCGACCATGGTTCGCTCGAAGCGGGGTGCGCTGTTGGGCGGCACGCTAGCCCTAGGTGCGCGTGTTGCCGGGATCGACGACTCGACCGTCAAGTCGCTCTGGGACCTAGGTGCGAGTGTCGGAGAAGCGGCCCAGGTGCGCGCGGACGTAGCGACGCTCTGGGATAGAAGCGCGAAACCTGAGGGTAGGGTGCTCAACAAGAGCAAGCTGCATCCCGTGGTGCAGGTGCTGGAGTCGGGGACATTAGCCCAGAAGCGCGAGATCGGCGGCATCTATTTCAAGCGTGTCATGGAAGCGGCTGATGTCGAGCACCTTGCCGACGTACTTGCGAACGCAGGTGCCCGCGAGCGGTCCGAGGAGCGCATAACGGAGTTGATGGCTGAGGTGGAAGGCAAGATCGAACTGATCTCTGCCTCGCCCGAAGCGAGAGATCGTTGGACCGAGGTAGTGGAAGGGCTTATCAACAGCCAGCGCTAGGCACACCCGAGAATAGCTGATAGAGGACACCATGGCGAAGCAGACCGTGAGAGACATCGACTGGGCGGGCAAGCGTGCTCTGGTGCGCGTAGATTTCAACGTTCCGTTCGAGCGTGGCACGAACCACATCTCGGACGACATCCGCATCAGAGAGGCCATCCCGACGATCAATCACCTCCGCGAGGCCGGTGCCAGCGTCGTGCTTTGCACGCACCTCGGTCGCCCCGGAGGCAAGCCCGACGCTGAGCTTCAGCTTGCGCCCATCGCCGAACGACTCGCGTCGCTACTCGCAACGACCGTCGACTACGTGCACGACGCTCCTGGTGATGATGCGCTGGCTAAGGCGAACGCGTTGCAGGCATGGCAGGTGCTGCTCGTCGAAAACATCCGATTCTGGGAAGGCGAAGAGGCGAACGATCCTGCGTTCGCGCAAGCCATCGGTAGGTTGGGTGATGTTTACGTCAACGACGCCTTCGGTACTGCGCACCGCGCCCACGCCTCCACAGAAGGGGTCGCCCATGTGCTACCGGGCGTAGCAGGGCTGCTCATGGAGAAAGAGATCACGTTCCTCGGGGGTGTGCTTCAGGAGCCGAGGCGTCCTCTGGCGGCACTACTGGGCGGTGCAAAGGTCAGCGACAAGATCAAGGTGCTTGAGCGCCTCATCGACCACGCAGACGCGTTGTTCGTCGGCGGTGGTATGGCCGCAACGTTCTTGAAAGCCAAGGGGCTCGGCATCGGCAAGTCGTTGTTGGAGCCAGACCTGGTGGACTTCTGTGCTGACGTTTTGATCCGCTGCGAGGCCGCAGGAACCACGCTTACATTGCCCACCGATGTGGTCATCGCACAAACGCTGGAGGCGGATGTCCCCACCCGCACCGTCGCGGCTGATGCCGTGCCAGACGACTGGATGATCCTAGACATCGGCCCCGAATCGGCTGATCTGTTCGCTAAACAACTGAGCGCCATGGGCACGGTCGTCTGGAATGGACCGATGGGCGTTTTCGAGGTTCCACCGTTCCACACGGGAACTCGCATCGTCGCTGAGGGCCTAGCCGCTGGCACCGCAGTCACCGTCATCGGGGGAGGGTCGACCGCAGAAGCGGTCGACGCGCTGGGGCTAGCCGACGAGATGACCCACATATCCACCGGTGGTGGTGCGTCGCTGGAGTTTTTGGAAGGCAAGGTTCTCCCGGGTGTCGCCGCACTGCAGGACAAGCCGTGATCGATTCCCCCATCATGCCCGGAATCGTTCGGAAGAACGACCGGAAGATCGTCATGGTGGTGCTCGGTGGCATCGGCAGCGCGGCTGATCCCGTGTTGGGGCGGACCGCGCTAGAAGCAGCACGCGTCCCGAATCTCGACCACATCGCTCGCCAGAGTTCCGGAGGGCTCGTTATCCCCGTTGCGCCCGGCATCTCGCCAGGAAGCGCAACCGGTAACCTAGCTCTCCTAGGCTACGACCCGCTCACCTATCTGTTTGGCCGCGGTGCGCTGGAGGCATTAGGGGCAGGATTAGCCGTGGAGGTTGGTGACATCGCCGTCCGTGGCAACCTCGCAATGGTTGACGGCAAAGGGGTCGTTACCGACCGACGTGCGGACGGGATACCCACAGCAGCGGCCGCTCCCCTCGTCGAAAAGCTGAAGACGATCAAGGTCAAAGGAGTCGAGGTCGAGGTCGCGCAAAGCGCTGGCCATCGGTTCGTGTTGCGCCTGCGAGGGAATGGGCTAAGCGCGGAAGTGACTGACACTGATCCACTCAAAGTGGGATTGCCCGTCATCACGTCTTCTGCTACCGGCACGAATGGTGCGCTAACCGCGACGCTGATCAACGATTTCACGGCACAGGCCAACGCACTGCTAAGCGACGAGCCTGTAGCGAACGCTGTGCTTCTGCGCGGGGCGACCGGTAAGCCCGATCTCAAATCGTTCAACGAGTCATACCAGTTGAGCGCTGCAGGTATCTCCTCGTTCCCCCTTCACCTCGGCATCGCAGCGGCGACAGGGATGGCCGTTTATCCAGTAGAGCACACCTTCGCCGCGCACTTGGCTGCCGTGCGTGAACATTGGGACGAACACGATTTCTTCTGGATCCACTATCAGGAGCCGACATCGACTGCAGGCGTAGGCGATTTCAACGAGAAGAGACGTGCGCTCGAGAAGGTTGACGTGCATGTTCGTGAACTGCTCGACCTGAACCCCGATGTGCTGGTAGTGGCAGGCGACATGGCTAACCCCACGGGCCACGATGGCCACTCCTGGCACGCTGTACCGTTCGTGATACGCTCAGCCGGTACGCTCGGGGACAGCGGTGTTGAACGCTTCAACAAGCGGGATCTACGGGCCGGGTCGTTGGGGCAGTTCGAAGCCAAGCACGCGATGATGCTGACCCTTGCCCACGCAGGAAAACTCAGACAATTTGGGGCTTGATCCATGGCGAAACCTTTCGTAGCTGGTAACTGGAAGATGAACACCTCCATCTCGGAGGCGATCAAGCTCGCAAGAGCGTTGCGCCCGGCGCTATCGGGGATCGACGGAGTGACGCGGGTCATCTGCCCTCCGTTCATCTCGTTGGCCGGCGTATCTGCGGAGTTCGTTGGCTCAGATATCAAGGTCGGCGCGCAGAACATGCACTCCGAACCGAAAGGCGCCTTCACTGGAGAGATCGCCGGGGCCATGCTCAAGGACGTCTGCGACTACGTGATCCTCGGTCACTCCGAGCGACGCCAGCTTCTGGGTGAGCAAGATGATTTCATCAACGCCAAGGTTCGCGCTGCGTTGGAGATCGGCCTAACACCGATTCTGTGCGTGGGTGAAACGCTAGATCAGCGGGAGGCGGGCAACGCCGGAACCGTGGTTGAGGGACAACTCCAGGGTGGACTCCGTGATGTCAGCGCTGAGGACATCGGCCGTTCAGTGGTGGCCTATGAGCCTGTATGGGCTATCGGCACTGGACGGGCAGCGACCCCGGAGATGGCGCAGGAGATGATGGGGCTTATCCGGTACGAAGTCGCGCGCTTATCGCACATCGAGATCGCCGGTAACGTGCCGCTTCTGTACGGCGGTAGCGTTAATGCGGAGAATGCTGCCGAGCTCGCGGAACAGCGAGACCTCGACGGCGCTCTCGTCGGCGGTGCAAGCCTCAAGGCCGACGATTTCGCCGCGATCGCCAAAGCCTTCGCCACGCGCGCCTAGCTCGACACCACGGATGAGCGCTCCTAGCAAGCCCGTCGTGCTATTCGTCGTCGGCCCAACGGCGTCGGGCAAGACAGACGCCGCATTGGCGATCGTCGACGCATTGCGGGGATGCGGTCGTCCTGCGGAGATCGTCAACGCAGACTCACGCCAGGTCTACCGGGGCATGTCCATTGGCACCGCCAAGCCCTCGTCAGACGAACTAGCGCGCGCTCCACACCACCTGGTCGACGTAGTTGACCCGTCCGACGGATTCAGCCTCGCGGAGTTCCTACGCCTCGCTCGTGCCGCCATAGCGGAGATCCTCGCGCGTGGCGCGACGCCGATCGTCGTGGGGGGCACCGGGCAATACGCGTGGGGACTCGCTGAAGGCTGGCAGGCGCCTGAGGTGGCGCCGAACCCTGAGATTCGTGCTCGACTGGAAGCCGAGGCCACTGCGTTAGGCGTAGCCGTGCTCTTTCAGAGGCTGCAAGCCGCAGACCCGGAAGCCGCGACGTTGATGGACTCTCGAAACGTGCGCAGGCTGGTCAGGGCGCTTGAGGTCATCGAGATCACGGGACGACCGTTCTCAGAGCAGCGCACGAAAGAGGAGCCCCCGTTTGAGTCTCGCATGCTGGCTCTCAGCTTCTCGCGGGCTGACCTCTACGAGCGCATCGACGCGCGAGTCGACAGTATGTTGGCCAGTGGCTGGGTTCACGAGGTCGAGTCACTACTCGCGGCTGGCTACACGTCGGACCTGCCTGCGTTTTCGAGCGCTGGATATCGTGAGGTCGCGCAACTCTTGGCTGGCGTTCTCTCGATGGAGCAAGTGGCAGAGAAGGCGAAGACGGCGACTCACCGCTTGGCACGCTCACAGGCCAACTGGTTTCGCGCAGGCGATGAGCGAATCTCCTGGCACCGCACCAGCGAGGAGATCGTGCAGGAGGCTGTTCAGGCATGCTGCTCTTGACTGTGCCGAGGCGCTCGTGCACCCTTTCGAATGACTTCCCTGCCTCGCTAAGCCAGCGCAGGGCGCGACCGTCGGCGGACGACGGGAACACAAATCCTGAGGTAGGTGAGCATGGCAGGTTATCTCGATCCCAATGATGAAATGGTTCAGGCGTTCTCAAAGCTAGGCACGACGCCTGTTAGTGACGCTCTAGACCGACTTGGCCTCGGTGGTCAGGTCTTCGGCGTGAAGCCAGTCGACCGCGATTTCACGCTCTGCGGCCGGGCATTCACGGTGCGCAACGAGCCCATGACAGCGGGTCACAAGGGCGAGAGCGTCGGTGACTACATCGACGAGGTTCCCGTTGGGGGCGTCGTGGTGATTGACAACGCAGCAAGGTTGGACGCCACGGTCTGGGGAGACATCCTCACGATCATGGCCGACCGCAACAAGCTGGGCGGAACCGTGATCAACGGAGTGTGCCGGGACTCCCAGCGCGCATTGATCCTCGATTACCCCATCTTTTCGCGTGGCACGTACATGCGCACCGGCAAGGACCGCGTCCGTGCCGACGCCTACAACGAGCCTGTCTCACTGGGTGAGGTTCGCGTGTTGCCGGGCGACCTGATCCTTGGTGACGGGGACGGTATCGTGGTCATCGCCAAGGAGCACGAAGAAGCCGTGCTCAAGGCAGCGCAAGAGATCGACGTGGCCGAAGAGCGTATCCGCGAAGAGATCGCCAAGGGCGGTCGACTCGACGAGGCCCGCGAGAAGTTCAAGTACCACCAGCTCCAGAGCCGCCAGTAGGCTCTGGCCCAAAGTCTGACATGCAAAAAGGGGTGTTCCATTCGGGGCGCCCTTTTTTGCATACCCTACGGCTGAGCGACACTACGAGTGCGCGCCGCTATGGTTAGTCGATACCGGGAAGGAATCGTGTGTTGCGACAGCTGACTCTCCCAAAGGCAATCAGTTGGGGCATCCTCACGCTAGTCATCGTGAGTTTGCTCCTGGGTTTGCCCAATACCATCAACGTGTTTCGATTCGCCAGCGATAGCGGGCAGATATCGGAATTCGCCTCAGCGGCAGCGATCAGATTGCTGGGGGCGGCCTCCGTTGCGGTTGGATTCGCCATAACGCTCAAAATGCCTCGCAACGCAGTGGGATGGCTCTTCCTCGCCTCCGGGCTCGGATTCACCGCCTATTCAATGGTCATCGACGGGGCTGTCGTTGCCGTCATGGTTGACATTCGCGATGATTCCGTGTGGCCGTCGCTCCTCGGTTCCACATCATTCGTATCGATGGGCGCTCTTGTACTGGTGTTGGTGACACTTCAGCTGTTTCCAGACGGCCGGCTCCCAAGCGCGAGCAGGACGTGGGTTGGCCTGCTCGCGTTCACGGTGTTCGCGGGTGCGGCCTCCGCGATGGACTTCGGATCCCGCGAAACCATCGATGTTGCGCTCCTTGGTCATTACCAGAACGGGTGGCAATTTTTCACCCTTAGCGACGGAGCTCAATCTGCTCTACAGGGAGGGGTTGCAGTGCTATCAGTCGTCGCATTCGCCGCGACAACTACCTCCGTTGTAGTGCGATATAGGCGAGGAACAAGCGAGTTGAAGCAGCAGGTCAAGTGGGTCGCACTTGCAGCCGGGCTCGTAGCCATCGCTGTCACAATCGATACGCTGTCTCCGCCTCATGCACTGATTACCACTGCGGACGGGCTGGCCGTAGCGTTGGTACCCATCGCCGCAGGTGTAGCGATCCTCAAATACCGACTCTACGATGTGGACCTCATCATCAGCAGGACGCTGGTGTACGCGCCGCTCACAGCCACGCTAGCAGGCACCTACACCGCAGCGATCGTGTTCTTCAGGCTCGTCTTCGTCGACGTCTTCGACTTCGACTCTGACGCGGCTGTCGCGACGACAACGCTAGCGGTAGCGGCGATGTTCGTCCCGGTGAAGAATCGATTCCAGCGTTGGGTCGACCGCTTCTTCAAGGACGATGAGCGTCGCAAGTTGACCGCACTGGGTGCAGAGCTTTCAAAAGCCGCCGACATGCTGGATGTTCCAACGCTCGTTGCCCGCTTTGAAGCGAGGGTGTCCGCCATGAGCGATGGCCCGGTTCGCGTCGCTCTGGCCAATGGTGTTGCGGGGGTCGGCATCCTGGACGGTGCCGCGTCGATCCCCATGGTCGTGGGCGGCACTCAAGTCGGCAGAGTAGAAGTTGGGAGCCCCGTCAATCGGGCGCCACTGAGGGCGACCGAGCTTGCTGCCATCGAGGACGCCGCGCAATCTTTGGCGCGCTTGATCAAGCTGCGCCGGGCGGGTATCTAGCCGCCTAGCAACGAGGTCAAGTCTCCTGGTCCCTCGGGAGTCGACGCCCCGTAGGTAGTTCGCATATGCGCTTCGAAACGCTCATCGGCCAAGAATGGAACCAAGAAGTTGCCCGGCGGCAATATAACGGCGATGGGTTCATCCACCTCGGCGTCGCCTGCATACATGATCTCTTCAGGCAGCCAGCCGCGACGCTCTATGAACTCCCGCCGGAAATCTCCCGACTTATCGTCCCGGTACTTGGCGGTGAACCCGATAGCTCTACCGTCCGCGTTCTCCAAGGTGTTCGAGACGATGTCGTCGATGTCCACGTTCGCGGCCTTCAAGATCGCACGTATGCCTCCGTCGAATGCAGCCGAGAAGATCGTCAGCGTGGCTCCGCTGTCCCGTGCTGCCAGCGCGGGCACAAGTAAGCGTTGGTCTATGAGGTGCGCGTGCTCGCGCCCATGCGCGGGGGCCACGCGCTCAACCAGATGGATGGGAGCTCCTTCGAGCATGTCGTGGTTGAACGGCTCGTACAAGCTAGCGATTCCAATCTCTCCCGAGTAGAAGCGCTTCTTCGCCCGGCTAAGTGCCACCCGTCCTCGAGCGAATCGAGCGAATGCGCCCACGCGGTCGATACGACCACTGAGAATCGCCTTGAAATGCCCCTTGAGAATCGCTACAGCGATCCGGCGCATGACAGAGGTGTCGTCGACCATGTCGCACAACCTGCCGTTCCAGTCGAGGACAACGTGCTTGATAGCCATTCTTGCTACAAAACCTCGCAGTACGCGAAAGCATTGCCGGCGGGCGACGCGAAGACCGGCACATAATCCACGATGGTCGTCGGGCGTCCCTCGCTGACTGCGGCGGCCGCCACCCACGCACACGTCTCGCGCGTGCCTAGCGCTGGACCACCAGGCGACGGCATCCCCGTGATCGCGCGAGCCTTCAGGCTCGTGTCCTGGCTCGTGTCGTCGTCAGGGATCACGTAATTGTCGAAGTACTCGGCCATTCCCCTGGCGTCCCCATGCTTCAGCATATCGAGCATCGTCTCATCGAACTCCGTGTTCAGCCATGCCCCAGGCATCCCCGGCGTGTGCCAGAGCCCACCAGACGCCGCAACCGCGACCCGCAGATCCCCGGGGAATGCGTCGATAGCCTCGCGCACAGCCTTCCCGAACTGGTAACACCGCATCGCCGTGGGCTGCGGTGCGAAGTAAAGATTCATCATTATCGGAACGATGGGCAGCGTGAAATCGGTCAGTTCCTCGGCTGTCCGAACAACGCCGCCAGCAAGCCCACGATCTTCTTTGGGCATGTCCATGCAGAACGCGGGGTCGAAGCCCCGCTGCATCACGCCTGACAGCAACGACACCGCCAACTCGCGGTGTCCGTTGAACCAAGCGCCCCCCTCGGCATTTCGACCAACCCGGTTCTGGTAGAGCTCACGCCCAGGGTGCGGCCACCCCTTGCGGAAGCGATCGCCTACGAAGATGGCGAACGCTGGGTAGTTATTGAAATCGAAACACTCAAGCTGGTCATCGCTGAACACGACCAGAACATCGGCCTTGACCTCGGTGAGCTTCTCGCGGAGCACGCGGAAGCTGTCGTGGATACGAGCGCCCTTGGCGAGGTTCGTCTCCTGGTCATCGATCTGCACGTCACTGCGGATGGGCCTGTTGGCGCGCACCTCTTCCCACCTGGCGGGATCCAGCGAGGTGGTGCCCCCGTGAGAGTGGAAGAAAGTACCAACGAGCTTGGCCATGCGTTCTCTTCTCCAGTGCGTGCAGCGTGCGCCCGCGCAGCGTGAGCCATTGATAGCCGAGCGACGGCGTTAGCGCAAGCGAAGCCCCTGTCTCGCTGGTGTGAGCGTGTCCGCGCACCCAATCGTTATCCCGCGATCACGTACCAAATGATTTGTAGATTGGGTGTGCGCACCGATGCCACGCGCCGACGACTGTCCGACGATGTGAATGTCCGGCCCGCTTCCCCGAATCCGAGCACCTGACAAGTGAGGTCCAGTTGATGAACAACGCACCTACCACCGAACGATTCGTTCAAGCCGTTCCCATTGATGTCAGCAACCTGGAGGCGGCAACCGCCTTCTGGACCGCTGTTACTGGAGGCACCTTCGAGGCGTCCCTCAACTCTAATTGCCGAGAATCGGTACTCCGGTGCGGAACCTATCTCATGTTGCGCCAAGTCTCAGAGGAAGCCCCTGCCAAGAAGCCGGTACACGTAGACATCCCTGTCCCCAACGTTAGTCATGCGCTTAATAGTGTCCGTTCGCTAGGTGGGCACAAGGTCGGCAGAAGCACGTGTGGTGAACATGACCGTGTGTTCTGCCTCGACCCAGACGGCAACGACTTCTGCCTAGTGGCTGCCTAGGATTCCCCCGTTATCATGGCCCCTCACCATGTTCGGGGGAAGCCTACCTTGCTGAAGGATCGAACCGCAGTCGTCACGGGCGGAAGTCGTGGCATCGGATTCCAGATCGCTAAGATTTTCATCGAGCAGGGTGCTCGCGTGCTGGCGGTCTCTCGCTCAGCTGACAAGTTGGCAGGGGCGAAGGCGGCCCTCCCGTCGCTGGAGACGATCGCTGCCGACGCAGCAGCCCCGGATCAAATCGATTCACTAGTGGCCTGGGTACAGGAGCGCTGTGGATCCCTGGATATCTTGGTCAACAACGCAGGGATAATGGACACCGACGAAGCGGATCTCACAACAGGAGAGGACTCGGCATTCGTTGACACCGTGCACACCAATCTGTTCGTCCCTACTTCTGCACGAAGCGATTCCTACCGCTCCTGCTGCAAGGCACAGACCCGCGTGTCATCAACGTTGGGTCACGCTCGGGGATCCTCACGCCAAACCTCCGGAGCGCGTATGGCATATCCAAGGTCGGCCTGCATGGGCTGACGATTGCGACCGCTCGCGAATTGGAGGGTAGGGTAGCGGTGAACGCACTATCTCCGGGCCATGTACTCACTGATCTCGCCCCTGACGGCCCCGGCGACCCACGCTCATCAGCTGATGCAGCCCTTGAGATGGTGACGATGCCATCGAGCATCGTAGGCATGTTGTTCCACGCCACGCCGGGTGATGGGGCAGCGCCCGCCACCGCAGTTGAGCGGGCCTGGAGTGAGTTTTAGCTCACCGCCACATGGCGTCCGAATGCTTGACCCTTCCGAGGCAGACCGGTACCTTTTACCGAAAGTGATTCGTCCTCTGAGTCTTCGCATAGGAGAGAGACCGCCATGCAAACTTCCATCCCTTGTGTTCTGATGCGGGGAGGGACCTCCAAAGGTCCATTCTTCCTTGCCTCTGACTTGCCGTCTGATCCCGCCGTCAGGGATCGGGTGCTGCTCGCAGCCATGGGCTCACCCGACAATCGCCAGATCGACGGTGTCGGAGGGGCCGACCCGCTCACCAGCAAAGTCGCCATCGTTGGTCCTCCCACGCGAGCGGATTGCGACGTTGACTACCTGTTCGCGCAGGTGGTCGTCGACGAGGCTGTCGTGGACGTCTCGCCAAACTGCGGCAACATGCTCGCAGGCATCGGCGGATTCGCCATTGAGCACGGCTTCATTGCGGCCGAGGATGGCGAGACTGTCGTTCGCATCCACATGGTCAATTCCGGCGACAGAGCTATCGCGCGCATACCGACGCCCGGCAGAGAGGTCGAGTATGAAGGCGACGCTCGGATCGACGGCGTCCCGGGCACGTCTGCCCCGATCATGATCGACGTTGAGGACACCGCAGGGTCGTTCTGCGGGGCACTCTTGCCCACAGGCAACCCGGTGGACGTCATCGACGGCATCGAATGCACCCTGATGGACAACGGCATGCCCGTGGTTGCCATGCGTGCCGCCGATCTCGACCGCACGGGCTACGAGACGCGCGACGAACTCAACGCTGACACTGAACTCAAGGAACGCATAGAGTCCATCCGCCTCAAAGCGGGCCACCTGATGAACCTAGGCGACGTTACCGATATGGTCACGCCCAAGATGTTCCTCCTGGCCAAGCCCAAAGACGGCGGTGCGCTCTGCACGCGATCATTCATCCCGAAGGTCGCCCACGCCTCCGTTGGCGTACTCGCCGCAGTCACGATCGCGACGGCGTGCGTCATCCCCGGTACGACGGCGGACGGCCTGGCCACGGTTCCTGAAGGCAGCCGCAAGATGATCAAACTAGAGCACCCGACCGGCGACTTCGCCGTTGAGATCGAGATATCCGGCCCCGTCGATGACCCGAAGATCGAGCGCGCCGCGCTTCTGCGGACGGCACGCAAACTGTTCGAAGGCAAGATTCTCATCCCCGGTCGCGTGTGGGACGGCAAAGGCGCTGCCCTGGAATCCGCGACGGCATAGGCAACTGAAACATGACAACACCCAAGATGATCGCTGGACCGGATCAGAACCCGGTCAAACCATCACTCGTGCTGCCTGAAGGAGCATGTGATTCCCACTGTCACATCTTCGGGCCAGGGAATATCTTCCCGTACCACCCGAACCGATCCTACACGCCCCCTGACGCCGGTAAGGAGACCCTCAAAGCGCTCCACGACCACCTCGGCATCTCCCGCGCCGTGATCGTCCACGCGTCCTGTCACGGCACGTTCATGGACGCCACGCTGGATGCTATCGCGAGCTCCAACGGCAATTACCGTGGCACCGCGATGGTGGAGAAGGATGTTTCGGGCGCGGAACTCCGCAGGCTCCATGAAGGCGGGATCCGCGCCGTTCGGTTCAACTTCGTGAAGCACTTAGAGAGCGTGCCCGACCCGGAAGAGGTCAGGCGTATGGCGGATCGCGTGAAAGAGATGGGCTGGCACCTCGTTGTGCACCTCGACGCAGTCGACATCGACGAGCTTTCTCCTTTGCTCCTCGACCTCCCCGTGCCGTTCCTGATCGACCACATGGCCCGCGTCAAGGCTTCGGAGGGCATTGACCAACCTGCCTTCAAAACGTTGCTAGACCTGATGGGTCACGACAACGCCTGGGTGAAGATCTGCGGCGGTGAGCGAGTCTCGTCGCAAGACGCGCCGTTCCACGACGCCATACCGTTCGCTCAAGCCCTCATCGCTGCGGCCCCGACGAGGGTGTTGTGGGGGACGGACTTCCCACACCCGAACGTGCGGATCATGCCCAACGATGGCGAGTTGGTGAATCTGTTTGGGGAGTACACGTCAGACCCGGCTGTACAGAAGAAAATCCTGGTAGAGAACCCCAGCACGCTCTACTTTGATGTCAATTAGCGTAAGCTTAGCTTTCATAGACCTGTCAGTGAACGGCTGGAGCGATAATCGTTCCAGCCGTTCTTTCGCATTGGACATATAACGCTAAACCCGCGATGCTCCCTTCACGATGACTCCGCTGACGCTGTCCGCCAGTTCCGTATCGCGTATTTCCCGCCTGCACGCAGTACGGTGGGGGTCACTCATCGTTCTTGGGATAGCAGTGGGCGCTCTCGGCCTAGCGATCCCCGCTCGCGCCGCGTCCGACACGGTGGTGGTGATTGAGCTGGATACCATCATCCATCCCATCGCAGAGCGGTACTTGGAGCGCGCGCTCCAGCAGGCAGCCGATGACGGCGCAGCAGCTATCGTGATCAAGATCGATACTCCCGGTGGACTGCTCACATCCACCCGTGAGATCGTCACCCATCTGTTCGAATCGCCCGTGCCAGTCATCGTCTATGTGTCGCCGGCAGGAGCCCGCGCTGCATCCGCAGGCACGTTCATCACGGCAGCCGGGCATATCGCGGCGATGGCGCCTGGCACCAACATCGGCGCCGCCAGTCCCATCTCAGGCGACGGCAGCGATATCTCGGACACGCTCAAGGACAAGATTTTCGAGGACACCGCTGCCGAGATACGCGCGATCGCGCAGCGGCGTGGTCGCCCCGTGGAACCACTAGAGGCAACGGTGCTCAGAGCCAAGGCTTACACCGCACAGGAGGCTCTAGAGCTAGGCATCATCGACCACATCGCAGAGAGCGTGTCTCACCTGTTGCAGTTGGTAGATGGCACGGAAGTGCGTGTGCAGGGAGTCATGGGCGAGGAACCCGTTGTTCTCCACACCGCTGGCAAAGCTCTCGTGAACGTCCACCTGGGGTTCTTCGACAAACTTTTGTCCTTGATCGCCGATCCGAACATCGCGTTTTTGTTGATCTCGCTGGGCGGACTCGGCATCTACTTTGAGCTCATGAGCCCAGGCAGCATCTTCCCCGGCGTGGCGGGCCTGCTAGCGCTAGGACTTGGCTTCGTGGCCCTCGGGAACCTGCCTGGGAACTGGGTCGGCGCAGCGCTGATCCTTTTGGCGTTTGCACTCGCCGTCGCGGAGGTGAATGTCGATGGATTCGGAGTTCTGGGGATGATGGGGGTCGTTAGCTTTGTAGCTGGCGGAGTGCTCCTGTTCGGTCACTTTGGTACGCCCGCGCCGCTGTTCCCTGACATCTCCGTAAGTTTCAAGGTGCTCGGGCCGGCGGCGGTCATCGTCACTGGCGCTAGCGCGGCATTGGCCGTCGCGTCGTATAGAGGACGGCGACGGATGAAAGCCGGTGGGCGGCGCCCAACGACGACGCTGCTCATCGGTGCGCAGGGGGTCGTGGAGGCGGCTCTCGACCCGATAGGTACGGCACACGTCCATGGTGAGACCTGGAGCGCGCGCACAGCCTCAGGCGAGCACGTTGGTGTTGGTTCCCCCGTAGTAGTCACCCGAGAGGACGGCGCGATGCTCACAGTTCGCGTCGCGAGTGAGAAGGGATCAGCGTCGGTCCCAGACGAAGGCCCAGCACACAGTCCGGAAGAACATGCAGAAGGCGGCATCGCCTAGGAGGAACTCATGGCAGTTTGGGGACTCAATGTCATCAAGCAGTACGAACGACTTGTTCTGTTCACGTTCGGGAGCTTCACGGAAGTTCGGCAGCCGGGTATCCGTTGGATATGGCCCTTCATCAACAACGGTTCCACCACGGTCGACCTCCGCGAGGTACCGGTAGCTATTCCGAGCCAGACGAGCATCACGCGCGACAACGCGCCGATCAATATCGACTTCTTCGTCTACATGCGCGTGATGGAAGATCGGCCTGAGGACACCATCCTGAACATCAGCGATTACCGCAGCGCAGCGCAGGCCCTCGCAATGACCACTCTGCGTGCGGTGGTCGGTGAGATGGACCTGGACGATGTGCTCTCGAAGCGTGAGCGCATCAACGGCGCCCTCCAAACGAAGCTTGATGAAGTCACCGCCAACTGGGGTGTCAAGGTCACGCGCGTAGAGATTAAAGAGGTCGAGCCGCCTCGGGATGTCCAGGATGCTATGAACCGTCAACTCTCGGCCGAACGCACCCGGCGTGCTGCTGTGACCGAAGCCGAGGGTCAGCGTGACGCTGAGATCAACAGGGCTGAGGGTGAGCGACGCTCCTCCATCTTGCGCGCAGAAGGAACCAAGCAGGCCGCTATCCTGGAAGCTGAAGGCGAACAGCAGGCTCAGATCCTGCGCGCCGACGGCTTCAGCGACGCCATGACTAGGATCAACGCTGTGGCATCCCAGGCCGATCCACGCACCATGAGCCTTCAATACTTCGAGACGCTCAAAGAAATGGGTGCGGGCGCTTCTACGAAGTTCATATTCCCTCTGGAGTTCACTTCACTCCTACAGCCGTTCATGAATAACATGGCATCATCGACCGACGGAGGCTCCGACAGCAACTCGTGACCCGATCCTTGCTAAGTTTCGTTTCTATCCGCATGCCGCGGCCCTTCGGGGTCGCGGTGTTTGGGTTACTCCTGCTCGTCTTTGCAGCATGTAACAGCGAACCAGCGACTCAGGCGCCCCCTTCGGCAGAGGTGCTACGCGACCAAACAGTCGAAACGCTCCGAGGGCTTAGCAGCGTTAGCTTTGAGATCACTCATCCCAATGGGGGGACGGATATGGGCGGCGGCCTGATGCTGAACACGGTGGAAGGGGTCGCACTATTCCCTAGCAGCGCGCGCATGAGCGCTAAGGGTGTGGTTCAGCGGATCGCCGTCAGCTTCGGCATCGTGCAGACGAATAGCACCACCTACTTTAGTGGGCCCATCGGTGACACGTGGCGCGTTGTCCCACCGGAGTCGTTGCCCTTCGACTTCATAGGTATGAACACCAGCGTGGCCACGGCCCTCGCGAATGCCTCTGACATAACGGTCGCTCTAGGCGGACAGGTGAACGGGAAGCAAACGTTTCTACTCTCAGGCGCGATCGTGTCTGATGACCTGCAGGGGCTCGTGCCTGCGGCCGATTCAGGTTTACCGTTGACGATCGAAGCTTGGATAGGCCAAGAAGACGGCCTGCCTTGGAAAGTGGTCTTGACCGGTACCCTCATCGGCTCTGACCCGGAGACCATGGTTCGGCAGCTTGATCTTGGCGACTTCGACGAGCCAGTAACGGTCGAAGCGCCGATCTAGCTGCGGCTCTTCGAGTGGTCTATGGCGGCCATGGATCATCTTTCGGCTGCTCATTCCCCTTCGGGCAATATATGTATGACAAATAGCTGTCGCATAATCGCCATGCTCGCCGTATCCTGTTCTCTAGCTCCAATGACTCCATCTGATTCCCGGGCATGCCCGGGAATGCATCATGCACTCAGGAGCGGATGGGCAGAAATGGGCAGAAGTGGTCAACATCAAGAGGCGCGACCGCCAGAGCAGCGCCCTTCCCGGAGCGGCTAAGCGATCTTTAGTCCAAGCGGCGAAGCCAAGTGACAAAAACATCTAGGGGCGAGCCCCGACCAGCAACACGACAGAACCCACCAACGAGCCCAAAATCCCGGAGCGGCCGAGCGACCTTTAGTCCCCAGCGGCGAAGCCACGAGATCCGAGGGCGAGCCCCAACCACCTCCACGATAGAACCCGCCAACGAACCCGGGAATGAAACAAAATGTTACAAAATGCAACACATCAAGACGCAGCGCTGGCTGCGGCACACAGCCGTCCTAGGCTGCACCAACGACTGTCCAACTGCCTAGTGAGTCAACGCCCGTAGAATGACTGTCATGCCCCGTCTCTCAGCAACAGGTGTACTCGTAACGGTCTGTCTCGGTGTCTTCCTGGCATCGCTAGACCAGACATCGGTAGTGACCGCGCTGCCCGAGATCATGCTGGATATGGGCATCTCCATCGACCGCCTAGACGACATGGCGTGGGTGGTGACCGCGTATCTGCTCGGCTTCATCGTCGCCATGCCCCTGTTGGGCAGAGCAGGGGATGTTTTCGGCTACCGGCGCCTCTACCTGAGCGCTGTGCTCCTCTTCGGAGTGGGTTCCACGCTGGTCGCGCTGGCGGACGGCCTTGGCTGGCTCATCGCGGCGCGAGTAGTGCAGGCCATAGGCGGAGGCGCGTTGATCCCAGGCGCGATCGCCCTCGCCAGCGAACGACTACCCGGTGCGCGGAGGGCGATGGTATTCGGCATCGTCGGCGCGGCCGCCGAGACCGGCGCCGTGCTTGGCCCTCTGTACGGTGGCGTGCTCATCGAACTTCTGGGGTGGCGCTGGATCTTCTGGACGAACCTTCCGGTGGTCGGTCTGCTGTTGCTCGCGATGCTCGCCGTCCCGGAGATCAAGGGTACCGGTGGGCGGCTCGACCTCAAGGGAGGTTTGCTCCTGGCAGGAAGCCTCGCGCTAGTAACGGGAGCGCTCTCGCAGCGTTCGCTGTTCACCTTAGACGAAGTCCTACCTTTCGCGATTGCTATCGGCGCTGTAGCTGCTATCGCCTTGTTGGTTTACGTGGAGGCGCGAGCCGAGGCTCCGGTGATCGCGAAAGCCCTATTCGCATCGCGCCGTTTCGCCGCCGCGATGTCGGCCCAGTTGCTCGTGGGGGCCGCCCTCATATTGGCGTTGGTCACCGTGCCCCTGATGACGGACACTGTTCTAGGGCAAAACCCGTTAGAAGGCGGCCTGCGCCTGATGCGATTCACCGGCGCAATCCCCTTCGGTGCGCTCCTGGGCGGGTTCGTGGTTCGCTGGGTTGGCGTTCGAACGCCAACTGTGATCGGGCTGCTGTTAGGCGCGCTGGGGTTCGTCCTCATGGGCACCTGGGACGAAAATATCGCCGACCCCGCGCTCACGATCCATCTGGCAACCGGCGGTTTCGGGTTCGGACTGGTTATCGCCCCGCTGGTCCTGTCTGTGGTCGAATCGGCATCGGAGAGCTACCGAGGCACGGCAGCCGCGTGGGTGACGGTCTCGCGCATGCTTGGGATGACCCTAGGGCTTGCCGCGCTGTCCGCGTGGGGGATGGGTGAGTTTCAGGTGCTGACTTCCGCCCTAGAGTTCCCGCTACGATGCGCCGGAGAAGCGTCTGACGCCTACCAGGCCCGCATCACCGCGTACCAAGACGGAGTGACGGGCGCGTCGTTCGACGTATTCAAAGCGTTCTTCCGCATCGGAGCAGCGCTCACGCTAGCGGCCATCGTGCCGTCGCTGTTCATCAACGATCGCCACTCCTCTAGCCAAGCTTGACGATGTCCGATTCGGCGAACGGCGAGCGCACGCGGATACCGATGCTCGGCTTCGCGTAGAGTTCAGGAGGGATGCCTATATCAGCCAAGTAGAGTTCACCGATGGCTGCGTGGGCGTCAGGGTTGCGGAGGCCCGTTTTCGGCAACCCGAGGGTCAGCGTCGCATCCGCAATGATCGCAGGGTCATACACCACGCCTGAGCCCGCGTCCACGCCGCTGGGGACATCTAGCGCCAGCACAGGGCACTTCTCATCGTTAGCCGCGCGGATGAGCGACGCAACCGCGCCCCGGGGCGGGCCGCTGAGGCTGTACCCAACCAACGCATCGATGATGAGGTCCGCCTCAGGCAGATCAACAAGCCCGCTCACCAGGGTCATCGGCACCTCAAGCCCGTCCAGTATCTCCAGTTGCCTGCCGGGCACCTCGCCAAAACCGTCCAGCCCGGCTGACGTGAACAACTCAACGCGGGCACCCCAATTGTGGAGGTTCCGGGCACAAACCATGCCGCCGCCGCCATTACCCCCAGATCCGACCAGCACAAGTACCTTCTTGCCCTTGGCATCGTTGTCCAAGAAGCGAGACAGAGCCAACCGTGCCAACGCACGTCCAGCGTTCTCCATCATCTGCTCAAGAGAGATCCGAAAGGGGCCGATCATGAGGCGGTCAACCTCACGCATCTGCTCTGTGGTAATGAACGGGACGTTGTCGTTCAAGTCACACCGCCTGCGCGCTAGATGCCGCCGAGAAGCCGAAGGATGCCTGCTTCCGCATCCTCTCCAAGATGTACCCGGACCAGGCGTCGTTTCTTGTCCAGCAGGGCCTGATAGTCACCCATCGCCTGCGCTGCGAACAGCGTGCCGAAACCATACGCTTCACCTGGCATGGCGAGATCTTCTTCGTCCACGGTGAACTGCAAGTACAAGCCGGTGCTCGGTCCACCTTTGTGCAATTGACCCGTGGAATGCAAGAAACGCGGGCCGTAGGCCATGGAGGTCGCGATCTTGTAGCGCTCCGCGACGAGCTTCCGTAGCAAGCCGGCAGCAGAATCGATCCCCTCAGATGGTTCAGCGTAGGCCATGATCGCGAGGTAGTCACCGCGCGAAGCGTTCGCGAGCAGATCCTGAAGGTCCCCAGCAGGCGCGGGATCAGGCAGATGGCCTTCGTCCAAGAACTCCGCCAGTAGGCGACCAGTGGAATCCTTTGCCGCTTGCACATCGGGTTGGTCGAACGGGTGAATGTCTAAGAGCGCTCCAGCCACCGCTGTCGCCAATTCCCACCGGAAGAACTCGCCTCCAATATCGTAAGCATCGGCGATATCCAACCGAACCACCGGGTGACCGGCAGCCGCAAGCCGCTCGGACGCCACGTCCGCCTGTGCGTTGTCGTCGCCTTCCACCCTGAGGAACACGAACGCCCTGTCGTCTCCGTAGGACTCGGTCTCGAGCAACGGCTCCCCCACGATGGGAACGATTCCTGTCCCCTGCTTGCCAGTACTCTCAGCAATCAGCTGCTCTGCCCACAGTCCGAAGCTGGCCACCCGGGATGACGCAATCAACGTTAGCTTGTCGCGTCCTTCTTTGGCGGCGGCGGCCATATAAGCGCCAAGCCACGCTCCTGAATCCCCTTCGAGGCTGATCGGCCCAGGCGATTTCGCCGCGACCGCTTCGGCCCGCGCGAGCAGCCGTCCGATATCCACGCCGATGAGCGTTGCAGGCACCAACCCGAAGAATGACAACACGGAATAGCGCCCGCCCATGTCAGTGGGGTTCAGGAAAACACGCCTGAATCCGTGTTCATCCGCGAGGGATACGAGCGATGTACCAGGGTCGGTGATGGCGATGAAGTGTGAGCCAGCATCGGCCTCACCAACAGTGTCTGCGACCACCTTCCTGAAGTGCTTATAGAACGAATTGGGTTCTATCGTGCCACCGGATTTGGAAGAGACGATGAACAACGTTCGGGCAGGGTCGATTTGTCGAGTCACCGACCGCAACGTTGAGGGAGAAGTCGAGTCAAGTACCATCAGCGTGGGGTAGCCACCGGTGCTGCCAATCACTTGTCTAATGACCTCGGGGCCGAGACTGCTCCCCCCCATCCCCAGCAACACCACATGATTGAAGAAAGAATCCTTGATCTCATTGGCGAACGCAGTGAGGTTGGCGACTTGCCCTGCCATTTCTTTAATGACGTGCAGCCAACCAAGTCGATCCTCGATCTCCGTCGGGTCTTCGCGCCAGACGGTGTGATCCGCGGCCCATATGCGGGCAACGATGTCGTCACGCTCCAATCGCGCAATCAGCTCGTTCACCGGTGTGGCGAATGCACCCAGCAGGTCAGAAGGTTGGCGTGTCCCTTCGGTCATCAGCTAACTCGACTGAGGAGCTTGCGCGCTTCCTCCGCGACTCGTTCAGCAGTGAGGCCGAACTCTTTGTAGATCGTGCCAAAAGGCGCGGATGCGCCGAAGTGGTCGATCCCGATGGCTGTACCGCCGAGGCCAATGTACCTGTCCCATCCCAACGTGACGCCTGCCTCGATGGAAACACGCGCCGATACGTTGGGGGGCAAGATCGCGTCACGGTATGCCTGGGGTTGAGCGTCGAATAGGTCCAAGGAAGGCATGGACACGACTCGTACGTTTGTGCCCTCGGCGGCAAGCGCTTTCCCTGCCTCAAGCGCGATGGGTACCTCGGACCCGGTGCCCATCAGGATCACTTCAGGCGTCGGTGACGACTGCCAGAGGACATAGGCTCCGCGATGCACGCCGGAGGCTGCTCCGTACTCGGCTTGGTCGATGATAGGCAAGCCCTGTCGCGTGAACACCAAGGCAGTCGGGCCGTCGGTTCGTTCGATCGCAGACTTCCACGCTTGGGCAGTCTCAGTGCCGTCAGCGGGTCGAATCACGTTGAGGTTCGGCACCGTCCGCAGGCTCATAAGGTGCTCGATGGGCTGGTGGGTCGGGCCATCTTCACCCACGCCGACCGAATCGTGGGTGAAAACGTAGATCACACGCAGTCCCATGAGCGCCGCCAGACGCATCGGCGGGCGCATGTAGTCCGAGAACACCATAAACGTGGCAGTGTAGGGAATAACTCCCCCATGGACTGCCATCCCACCTGCGATGGAACCCATGGCGTGCTCTCGCACACCGAAGTGCATGTTGTGATCAACGCCAGAGGCGAAATCACCTGCAGTTTGCTTAGTCAGTGTTGTCTTGTTGGATGGCCCTAGGTCTGCTGAGCCGCCCGTGAACCCGTGAACGCGCTCTGCGATGTAGTTCATGACACGGTTGGAAGCGTCGCGAGTGGCCACCGGTTTTTCATCTGCGCTGAACAGACCCTCAAGGCCGTCGGCCCACCCTGCGGGAAGCGCTCCGCTGAGATCCGCGTCTAATTGCGCCGCCTCGGCTGGAAACGCTCGCCCGTACTCAACAAGTTGCGCAACCCAGGCTTCCTGTGCCGCAGCACCCCGGCCGAGCGCCATACGCGTGTGCGAACTCGCCTCTTTCGGGACATCAAACGGCGCGTACGCCCAGCCCAGGTTCGCCCGGGTGAGGGCGACCTCATCCTCGCCCAGCGGTTCGCCGTGAACCCCACCAGTGTTCGCTTTGTTCGGACTACCGAAGCCGATGATGGTGTGGCATACGATCAACGTAGGCAGGTCAGTCACCGCCTGTGCCTCACGGATCGCAGCGTCCACAGCCCCGGTGTCATGGCCGTCCACAGGGCCAACGACGTGCCACCCGTAGGCCTTGAAGCGGTCGCCGACGTTCTCCATGAACGCGATATCGGTGTCACCCTCGATCGAGATACCGTTGTCGTCGTAGAGGTAAATCAACTTGCCCAGCTTCAACGTGCCGGCCAGCGATGCGGCCTCGGACGCTACACCCTCTTCAAGGTCTCCATCTGAAACGATGGCATAGGTATAGTGGTCAATGATCTCGTGCCCAGGACGGTTGTAGTGCTCCGCGAGGAAACGCTCAGCGATGGCCATGCCCACGCCATGCGCGAAACCTTGGCCCAACGGCCCCGTGGTCATTTCCACGCCAGGAACGCCCAACTCTGGGTGTCCGGGAGTGCCACTACCCCACTGCCTGAAATTCTTGATGTCGTCTATGGAAAGGTCGTAGCCCGTGAGGTGCAGCAACGAGTACAGCAGCATGGAGGCGTGCCCTGCAGATAGCACGAAGCGGTCGCGGTTCGGCCATGCGGGGTCCGCTGGATTGTGTTTCAGGAAGCGATCCCAAAGCACGTGAGCCATCGGCGCCGCTCCCATAGGCGCGCCAGGGTGGCCGCTCTTCGCCTTCTGCACCGCGTCAATCGCAAGGAAACGGATGCTGTTGATGCAAAGATCGTCGAGCTGAGCGGTGGTCATCTGAGTTGCCAAGCTTTGGGCCTCCAAGCGAACGTCGAGCGTGAGCACGATTCTAGCGCAGCCAACCGCAGTTGCGGGCGCCAAGCGACCCTGCGTCCGATGGTTCTAGAGATTGTTCAGACTCTTCCCGTGATAGTCATCGAATGCTGCCCGAAAGTCGTATTGCAGGCCGTTGACTGGTGGAGCAAGAAAGATAAGAATAGACTGACTAGTCGGTTTTTGAGGTTATGCTATGCCAAGAGTGTCCGAAGAGTACGTCAAAGATAAGAAGCGCCTGGTGCTTGATGCTGCGGCCGCATGTTTTGCAGCCAAGGGATTCCATGCTGCAACCGTCGATGACATCTGTCGGCAGGCAAGGTTGAGCAAGGGGGCGGTTTACGGCTACTTCGGCAGCAAAGAAGACATCATCGCAGCGCTCAAGGTTGAGAGTGTCCAGAGAGACGCGGCCGTTGTTCGTGCCGCCATGCAACGCCGCGAGCCTGACCAGGCATTCGAGGCGATGCTAGATTGGGTGGCGGGTGGCACAGAGATGGACGAGCGCCGACTCACTGACATCCAATCGTGGGCAGTTGCCATGCAGAACCAGCGGATCGGCGATGCACAGAAGGTCGAGTCGCAGCTCTGGGTCGACGCGCTGGATCTCCTCGTGCAGGAATCGCAGAAGCGGGGCGCGATCACTGACAGGTTGGACTCCGCCGCTGTTGCCCAAATGCTGGCATGTGTCGTGTACGGGGCAATGGCAATGAAGAGTTGGGGCGCAGATCTCAACACTCGCGCGGTGACGGCAGCAGCACGGGCGCTGCTCACGGGCACCGCCTCGGCATAGGACTCGCGTCGCCTACGCAAGAACCGAGGCCGTCGGCATCATGGGAACTATGGGGAGCAGGCCCTAGGTGGCCTCGTTTCTCCGGATCCGCACATGCCGATGCCTGCCCATGCACAGCTGTTGTTGCAGCGAAGAGTACCCGCTCTACAATTCGGTCATGAGTTTCAAATGGCCGATCCTGCTAACCGCCTCTATCCTCTCCTCAGTATTGGCGCTATTGGGCTGCGCCGGCGAGGGAGGACAACAATCCTCCCATCCTGCCCCAGCCATCGACTCCATACCCATCGGGTCGCTGGTGCTAACCCCTACCTATGAATCGCTGGGCGTTCGGCTGCGGTATCCCGAGGGAGGCGACGACGACGGCAGCGCGGTACTCGAATGGAAGAAATCTGGCGCTACCGTGTGGCTGCCTGGCACGGTGCCCATCAAGGACACCCGTGCGGAGGTCACCCAGCTTGGCAAGACTTACACCAACATCTACCAATTCGAGTACCGAGCAAGCCTTGTCGGTCTCGACCCTGGCACTGCCTACGATATTCGAGTGACGGTGACCGGCTCAGACGGCACGACCCAGAGCGATCCCGCAACGGGCACAGCTTCCACCTGGGCGGAAACAAACGCGCTCAACGTTGCAGGCCGTGCACTCTGGGTCGATAGCACATCCGGCAACGACAAGAACGACGGACTATCCCAGGCCGCCGCGTTCAAGACCATCCAGAAAGCCGCAGATGTGGTCATTCCGGGTGACACTGTCACCGTGTTGGACGGCACCTGCCGCGAGCACGTGCGGATCACTCGCTCAGGGCTGAGTGCTAACTACACCCATCTCAAGGCTGAGACCCCGTTGGGCGTTATCTGGAAAGGTCCACTCGGATCCGACCGCACTGATAGGAACAACCGACTGCTAGTCACTAATGCTTCCTACCTGCGGATCGACGGGTTCTACTTTGACGCGATCGATACCAACAGTGCCGTGACAATCTCAGAATCCTCGACCGACGTCATCGTCGAGAACAACTTCGTAACGAACGCCAATGGCGAGCACGAGGAAAACGCCGTCGGCACCGACATGGGGAACGGGATTCAGAGCTCGGAAGGGTACAGCATCCGTATCGGCGGGAGCCTGGAGAATCCAGGCTCCGATGACATCACGACAGTCACACGTATCACCGTGCAGGACAATGAGGTCGTCGTCACTGAGCGGGAGTTGCTGGAGCATGGTGGCATAGAAACGGCGTCGTTCAATCTTGGCAATCACGTGATCAGGCGCAACAAGATCACATTCGACTACACGAGCCCAGGAGACCACGGCGAAGACTGCATCCACCACGCTGAAAACAACAAGAACGATCCTAGCTTCAACGAAACCGACATCTACGACAACATATGCATCAACTCCACGGACGACGGGATTGAGCTCGATGGAGCGGACGTCAACCTACGGGTTTGGGGCAATACGGTTTACGGGCAGAACCTGGGTACCAGTCTGGCCGCCGTGGGAGTGGGCCCTGCGTACGTATTCCGCAACATCTATTACGCACCTCAGATGCACTGGACCGCTTGCGTTGGCATTAAGACAGGAGAGAACAGCACGGGGTGGGCATTCGTTTACCACAACACGTTCCACATCGATTGCGATGACTCGAACGGCTGGGTGAACTCTGGCAACGCCAAGACGGCTGAAAACCAAGTCTTCAGGAACAACATCCTGTTCGTTGTTGATCGCATCATGACATCCAGCGTAGGTAGTACAGGGGGCGAGTGGTTGCTCGAGTCCGACTACAACCTGCTCTACGACTCGGACGGCGGCATCTTCGCCAAGCTCGACGGGGTGCAGTACAACAGTTTTGCGGAACTTCGCGCGGGCGTAACGGGAAAGTGGGCTAACTTGGAAGCGCACAGCATCCACGGCGAACCCCGTTTCGTGGACTCGACGAGTCCAGTCCCCGGTGACCGGGACTACAGGCTGGCCAGCGATAGTTTGGGTATCGACTCAGCGGTGGTTATTCCGGGGTTCAACGATGCGTCTTCCGCGTGGCCGTTCACGGGCGCGGCACCGGACATGGGGGCCTACGAGAGTGACTAGTATCCCTCTCAGGGGCTTGCGGTAGCAGAGTGGGCCGTAGAACGAAGAGTCCCCTGGATGCTGATCGCCAGGGGGCTCTTGATGACCATCGTCTGGCTAGGAGGTTGCCCTAGTCTTTTTCGTTCTCGAACTTGTAGTCAGCGTTCGAGTACGCCTCTGCGGGCATCTCACTCGTGAGGCCACGCTTGGCAAGCTCTGCCTCAAAGTGCACTCGGATCGCGGGATCCTCTTGGTGGTACTCGAACTGGTCGTTTGAGCGATCCAGGTTCTCGGCTGCGAAGCCGGTGAACTGCGGTAGCGGATGGAACGCGAGGTATCGGCCGGGCTGTTCGCCGACGTTGAAGTGCTGGTGGAACCAGCGGTTCGGGGGCACGAAGATGCTGCCCTCTTGCCACGGAACGTAGACCTTTTCTTTGCCTTCCTGCCACATGACCGAAAAGCCTTCGCCTGAAGGAATCGCGAGAACGTACGCAGGACCGTGTCGGTGGCCCTTCTTGTAGGTCTTCGCGGGGAAGACCGACATGTGGGCGGTGAGCTCAGAACCAGGGAACTGAACGAAGACGGTCGTGCCGCCCGCGCCACGGCCCTTGAACGGGACGAGCTTGTCCCACGCTCGCATGTCAGGGAAGAAGTTGCCAACCCAGTAGCTGCGAACCTGGCCACGTCCTGAGGGGTCAGACTCGATGACTTGGGCATCCGAGAAGAAGTCGCCTTCAGGGCCGCCAACCATGCTCTTCGTCGGGACCGAGACGTCGAAGAAATGATCGGCCTGCTGCATCGCGGACATCGCGACGGGCAGGTTGTTCACTTGCAGCAACCGAACGGGGACATCCCCGGCCATGTTGGAGTATTCGACCCAGTGGTTACCGGGGATGCGGAACAATGCGTGGGCGTTCCACTCGAAGCTGTGCTTCTCGCCGCCGTCTGCCCAGACTGTGGCAACGCCACGGCCCTGGAGGACGTAAACAACTTCTTCGATCGCAAATTTGACTGGCGCAATCTTGCCGCCAGCAGCAATCTCTGAGATGCGGGCCTCGGAGACCCCCTCTAGCCCTGCGAGCTGCAGGAACGCGGCTTTGTGTCCACGAGCGTCCCAGTCACCAAGTTCGACCGTGCGACCGTCGGCGATGTAGTAGTCCTTGTACACCGGGATTCCTTGCTTCGCGACCCAGTTGTCGTAGAAGTAAGGCTGCCGGATGTAATTCGGTGTTGGTGTTGGTTTTGCTTCAACCATCAATTTCTCCTGCATTAGGCGCCTGCGCCTGGTTGGCTTCAGATTATCACAGCAGTGTGGGGCGCGCGCTACCATACGTGCCGTCACGTCCCATGGGTCAGGTATTTCAGGAGTAACAGATGTCACAGATGATCACGCCCAGCGTGGGCTTTATCGGGCTGGGGCGCATGGGAAAGCCCATGGCGCTCAATCTCATCAAAGCAGGGCACCAATTGGTGGTGCATTCCAGGAGCGAAGGCCCCGTGAACGAGCTGTTGAAGGCTGGAGCGGCTCCGGCTGGTTACCCAGGCGAGGTGGCGGCGCTGGCGGACGTTGTATTCACGTGCCTGCCGGACGAGGCTGCCAGCCGGAGCGTCTATCTGGGGCCGTCGGGGCTGGTTGAAGCATGCAGGCCTACAAACCTGTTCATCGAGACGAGCACCGTGGGGCCGGAGTTGGCCCGTCGCATCGGCGCTGAGGTCGAGGCCAAGCGCGCGGGGTACATCGACGCGCCGATCAGTGGCGGCGTGGAGCGTGCGCTGGATGGCGGCCTGACCATCATGGCGGGCGGAACCGCTGAGGCCATCGACCGCGCTCGGCCGCTGCTGGAGGTGATCGGGGCGACCGTTCACCATGTGGGGCCCGTGGGGCAGGGCGAGGTGGTCAAACTGATCAATCAACTCCTAGTGGCGGTCCACACCGAGGCGGCGTGCGAGGCGATGGTGCTGGCCATGAAGGCTGGCGCCGATCCGCAGCAGGTGCTCGACGTGCTCTCGTCGTCATGGGGGACGAGCGCGATGCTCACCCGCACGGGGCCGAAGGTCGCCAGCGGGGACTACGGGAGCGCCGCCCCCACACGCCTGCTGGCCAAGGACATCAACCTAGTCGCGGGTGTGGCGTTGGAGAACGGTCTGTCACTGCCGTTGGTCGAACGCACCCGGGAAACCATCGGGCGTGCCATGGCGGGCGGGTTGTCCGAGACGGACGTGGCCGCGCTGGCTACGCTCCTTACCTAGGCGAAGATCAAGCGGCTCGGCAGGGCCGAGCCGCTTGATCTTATAAGGAGTGCCGTTCCTACTCTTTGTAGAGGGGGAAAACTGAGAGCGCCTTTTCACGGAAGATGCTCTTCTTGTCGGCATCGGACAGGAAGTCGAACCCGTCGATGATCGGAACCAGGTCATCAGACGGCTTGCCAGTGTCAGGGTTGAGGACGCCGGTGCCGCTTCCTGGGGCTTCTGTGCCGAACATCATCTGGCTGACGCCGCGTTGCTTGAACGCGAGCGCTAGATAGCCGGTGTCATAGGCGCAGGTGTCGAAGAACAGGTTGTTGGCGGGATCATGCTCCACGGCCCCGTAGTCCGTGCCGCCGCCCATGGTGAGGCCTGCGGAGCCGCCGCCCTGGACACCCGAGGATTCTGCGCGCGGGATGAACCGCGAGAGTGATCCGCCACAGTGGCAAACGATGATCTTCAACTCCGGGTAGCGTGAGAAAACGTCGCTCTGCTCGAAGAGTTCGGTCGCCAGCGATTCCTCAGTCAGGAAGTTGTACTGGTAGTTGTGCGGCAGGATCGTGATCCGAGGATCCTTGCTGATGGACGCATGGACGGTCAGCGGTGCGTTGAGCTTGATGGATGCCTCGTACAACGGGTACCAGTAGGGGGCGTTCACTCCTGGCGCGCGGCGATCCGCGCCTGGGTCGGGGTTCAGCGTGGCGCCGATGAAACCTAGCTCGTTGACCGCGCGCTCGAACTCAGGCACGAGGTGTGCGGTGCTCTTCTCAAAGTCGATGCCCACCTGGGGTAGCTGCGCGACACCACGGAATCGGGTGGGGTGCATCTTCACGGTGTCGGCGATAACGTCGTTGGTGGTGCGCGCCCACAGCGCCTGAATCAGCGGCTGCTCCCAGTGCATCATCGCGACGGGGCGTGCCGATATAAATTGCACATCAATTTGCCGCTCGTCCATCATGCCTAGATGGCGCAATTGCGCTTCTTCCATCGGCCCCTCAGGAATTTTCAGCCCTCCGGATGTCGAACGCAGCGCAATGATGTTGTACGCATAGGCTCTGAAATGTGGCGGCGTCGAATGGTGACCATGAATATCAATTATTTTCTTCCCGTCATACATGGTCAGTAACCTCCGTAAGATGAGTGCTCGAGAACCTTATCCGATTTCTTGTCCACAGAGTACCCGCCGATCAACGCAAGCCAACGGGGTGTGGCGCAGCCCGGTAGCGCGCATGCTTTGGGAGACCAAGGTAGTCAATCCGGTTCTGTCAGAACTCAGGTCACGGCGGAGTTACCATCTGGCGAGCCTAGCTGAGGAGCCGCCACATGAGCTGCCCGCATTGTCATTCGAACGTCGTGTCCGTCAGAAAACGACGAACCGCGCTGGGCTACAAGACGTTCGCCTGCCGCACTTGCAAGCGCAGCTTCAATGAGCGCACGGGCTCACCCTTCAACGACCTCCAGTTCCCCACGGACATCGTATTGATGGCCGTCCTGTGGCGCCTGCGCTATAAGCTCGGCTTTCGTGATGTGGCCGAGATCCTCCTGCAACGGGGCTTCGAGATCAGCTAT